>NZ_DAOUBL010000001.1:0-1590 GCF_034432615.1 Bellilinea sp.
TTTGACAAAGCAGTGGACATTCTGCGCGAAAAAGGTCTGGCCACCGCCGCCAAACGCGCCGGCCGGACTGCTTCGGAAGGCGTGATTGATGTATACTCGCACGGCAACGGGCGGGTATGCGTGATGGTAGAGGTCAACTGCGAAACCGATTTTGTTGGGCGCAGCGAGGTCTTCCGCAATTTCGCTCACGAAATTGCCCTGCAAATTGCAGCTGCCTCTCCGCTCTACATTCGCGAAGAGGATATTCCGCAGGAAGTGCTGGACAAGGAAGCCGCCATTGCGACTGCCAAGGCCCGCGAAGAGGGCAAACCCGAAGCCATCATCCCGCGCATCGTGGAAGGTTCGTTGACCAAATTCAAGGATGAATTTGTGCTGCTGCGCCAAAAGTACATCCGCGACGAGAGCAAAACTGTTCAGGATTTGCTGAACGAAACGGTCGTTTCCACGGGTGAAAACATCATCATCCGGCGTTTTGCACGCTGGGCGCTGGGCGAAACCACGCAAGAAGAAGCCTGATCAAGATAAAAAAGCCAACCGGCAAGGTTGGCTTTTTTATACCTTTTGGAGAATTATGGACGGTCTCAAATATCATCGAATTTTGCTCAAACTGAGCGGCGAAGCACTTTCCAGCCCGCAGGGCAGCGGCATTGACCCAAAAGCAGCCCGCGATATTGCCCTGCGTGTGCGCGAGGTGCGCGAGATGGGTGTAGATGTTGCCATTGTGATTGGAGCGGGCAACCTGTGGCGAGGGAAAGCCGGGCTGGATCTGGGCATGGACCGCGCCACCGCCGATTACATGGGCATGCTGGCCACGGTGATGAATGCGCTGGCGTTGATGGACGCGCTGGAATCCTGCGGGGTGGTTACGCGGGTGCAGTCTGCCATTGAGATGCGCGCCGTGGCCGAGCCGTACATCCGCCGGCGCGCCATCCGCCATCTGGAAAAGGGGCGGGTGGTTATTTTTGGCGGCGGCACCGGTAATCCCTACTTTTCCACCGACACCGCCGCCGCACTGCGCGCCTGTGAAATTGATGCCGATGTGCTGATTAAAGCCACCAAAGTGGACGGCGTGTACGACAGCGACCCGCACCGCAACCCGAACGCGGTCAAGTTTGACCGCCTGACCTACATCGAAACACTCAACCGCCGCCTGGAGGTGATGGACAGCACCGCCATTTCGTTGTGCATGGAAAACAAACTGCCCATTCTGGTGTTGAATTTGTGGGACCCGGACGCGCTGCGTCTTTCGCTGCTGGGTGAAATTCGCGGCACGCTGGTAGAGGGATAAAAAAACAAGGGGCTGGCATTTGCCAGCCCCTTTGATCTTCGTTACCTGCATCAGGCTTCTTTGAATTCGCCTTCCACCACATCGCCTTCCGGGCTGGTTTGCCCGTGACGGCCGTTTCCACCGGCTGCTGTACCGGCAGCCTGCGGAGCAGCCGCCTGAAGGATGCGCCCGTACAACTGCTGCAGTTCTTCGCTCAGGCTGCGCATGCGGCGGTCATCCTCGCCGTTCATGATCTGGCGCAGGTCGCTGATCTTGCTTTCGGCTTCGTAGCGCAGGTCAGAAGGCACCCGTTCGCCGTTTTC
>NZ_DAOUBL010000002.1:0-17930 GCF_034432615.1 Bellilinea sp.
TGCTCAAACAGGCGTTGAATTTCGGGCAAGGTGGTGCGCGCCACCGAAAGCGGCGGAATTTCATCCTCACCAAAAAAGGCTGCGCCGCCGGTTTCAATGCTCTCGGCCGGCTGCCCGCCGGTCAGTTCGCAGATGAAGAAGAGTTTATACAGGTGAAAGATGTAAGGCGGATGACCGTTCTTGGGGGCGTTGCGGTCCACCAGCATGGCCAGCTTGACGGCATGGCAGCGGTAACCCGATTCTTCAAACACTTCGCGCTCTACCGCGCTGCGCGGCGATTCGCCTACATCCACCCAGCCGCCGGGCAGCGTCCAGCCGCCGTCGGCTTTTTCCAGCACCATCAGCAGTTTGCCATCCTGAAACACGGCCCCGCGCGCATCCAGTTTGGGAGTGGCATAGCCCGCTTCAGCGGCAAATACGCGCTCCAGCGTTTCAAAATCGCTCTGCCCGTAGGCAGCCATGATTTGAGCGGCCAGATTCCGCAGCGCACGAAAGCGCTCAATGTCGAACGGATTGGTCGAGTACGCCAGCCCATCCTGTGCCAGAGCCTGAATCTGCTGTAACCAGCCCAGCCAGCGAGGTTCGGTCATCGAAAACCCTTTTCCGAGTGGATTGGGGGTAATTGTAACATGCCTGCTGGCTAAAATAGCGGCGTAAACTTCTAAGAAAGCCAGCTTTTGGCATCAAAAATGAGGGTTTCTCATCTCCGCCGGATGAGGTTATTTTGAAAGCGGCTGGGGATGATCCTCGAACACCGCCCTGTACACATCCTCGCCAAAACTGGTTTGCAGCGGCTGACCTTCAAACAATTTATAGGTGCGTCCTCCGCCGCTCTTGCGCTCGGCGCGCAGGAAGAGGGCATTTTCCAGCCCTTTCTGGTAAAAGCCGTCCGCAAAGGTAAATTGATGGGTCACAAAGAAGACCTTGATTTGACGATCCAGCAAGGCCTGCGTGATCTGGCGGGCAATTTCCGAGCCTTCCCGCTCGTTGGTCGCCGCAAACGACTCGTTGAAGAGCATCAAACCCTGCGGGCGGATATGATCGGCAATCGCGCTCATCCGGCCGAGTTCTTCATCCAGCTTGCCGCTCTTCATGCTGCTATCTTCTTGGCGTTTGTAGTGGGTAAAAATGCCCGAGCAGAGATTGGCAGCAAAGTGATCGGCCGCTACAAACATGCCGCACTGCATCATGATTTGCGCCTGCCCAATGCTGCGTAAAAAGGTGGATTTTCCGCCCTGATTGGCACCCGTGATGATGACCAGGTCTTTTCCATCCCCGTTTACATCATTGCCAACCACCTTTTTCTTCATCGTCAGCGCCAGGGAAATATCGTACAAACCCCGAACGGTATGGCGGCGCTCACCCAGCGGATACGGCTCAGGGAAAGTCAGCGGGTGGCCCAGTTCGCGCACCTGCTCAAAAAGGTTCAAACATCCGATGTAAAACGCCAGCTCGCCGCGCAACATGGCCAGGTAGTGATCAATGTGTTCGGCGGACTGCGCCACCGCGTTGGCAACCTGATTGATGGCGCGGTCTTTGATTTCTCCCAGCGCGCGTGCGCCCTGCTCATCGCGCGGATGCAGGCTAAAGGAATACTCCGGCGGACGGGCGCGGAAAATCTCTTCCAGCCAGCTGCCGTTGCGCGGATTGGGTTTGCGCAAAGTGTAATGAATGCCTTCATTGCCGCGCCCCAGCTCGGCACTGATCAGCACACCCTCGCGAAAACGCAATGCCTTGATGTGGTCTTCCACCACCCCAAAAAATTCATCGTTAAGTTCGCGCTGAATGATGGCAAAGAAATTACGAAAACCCGGCGAGGTGAAGCGGCTGCTGTGTTCATCGGCCATGCGGCGCAGTCTAAGCAGCAGTTCCACGAACATCGCCATCATCTCCAGCCCGCTGGACAGTACACCGGCCGGATAATGCGTGAAGATTCCCAGCCAGCGTTTGCGTTTGTTTTCGATGGCTTGCAACGGAATTTGATACAACTCACGGATGATTTCGGGGTTGTTGAGGCAGTCCTGCAGGACTTGCTGACGGTAGCGAATGATCTCCAGGTCGGTTTCGCTGGTCAAAATCACCCGCCGGGCAACATCGAACAAAAATTTATCGCCCTGAGCCATGCTGTTGAAGAGCACATTCAATTCAAGGTCTTGAATCAAATCGCTTTCGTTCCACGGCAGCGGCTGCTGCGGGTCAAAATCACGGTCGGGGTAAAGCAAATTAACCTTCATGCCTGAATACGCTCCTTCAATTTCTCATAGGTCAGGCGGTGTTTTTCAGCAATGGTGATGGCATACGCCAGTCCATCAGCCGGCCTGCGAATGATGCGAAAAGTTCGCCGGGCAACATCTTCCGCGTCCACCGTGCTGATCATGCTGACCGTCTTTTCAGCCGCGGATGCCAGCTCAGTCAGGAATGTTACCCATACACACAGGCTGTCCAGTTCCAGAATACGCTGCATGATCTTGCGGCTGAGGAACAAAGCATCTTTGAGGGTGGTCGAGTTGAACGGCTCGTTGAGGATGATCAGGCTGTTGGTGGTGGCCTGCTCAAAGATCTGGCGCATGCGCGCCAGCTCTTCGTTCAGTTTGCCGCGCAGATTGCGGATATCTTCCTCCCGTTCAAAATGGGTGAAGATGTCGTCAAAACAAAACAGGCGTGCTTCTCTGCCGGGGACGGGCAGACCAAGACAGGCAAGGTGATGCAGCTGCCCGAACATGCGCGCAAAGGTGGTTTTACCGCCCTGATTCGGCCCGGAAACGATGATGACCCGTTCCTTGTCCATTAGTTGAAAATCGTTGGGGACAATCCGGGCAGTATCCTCCCGTAGTTGAATTGCCAGCGCCAGATCGAAAGCATCCACCGCATTCACCGCTTTGTTCTTACGGCTGACCACCGGCAGACAGAATTTCAGCCCGCTTTTCATCAACGGCAAAATGGTTTCCAGATAGGCCAGGTAAAACTGTATCTCACGGTCAAAGGCGAGGATGAAATCGGCCGCAAACTGGGCGTGATCGGCGTAAAAACGGTGCAGACGGTCGAACAATTCGGGGTTCAGGCGCGCCACCAGATCCAGAATCTGCGCCTCGACATGGTTCATGCTGGAAACGATGTTCAGTTTGATCAGATAATCCTTGACCGCTCCCTGCTTGAACTTTTCGAAGGTTTTTTCGACTTCGATGCTGTAGTCGGCCTCACCCTCATAGGGGCGTACTTTGACGGTGGTATCTTTGATCAGGATGCAGTAACGCACCGCCGAAAGGTCTTGTTTCAACTGCTCGGCCTCATCCACCAGACGCTGAAATTCGCTTGAGCGGGCATAAGCATCCAACGCCTGCCGGAAAGCCATCAAACCTCGCGAGCGCAATTCGGCGTTGTTCAAATCCTGTGCCAGTTGAATCACCGCCCGCACATAGACCAGCACTGCTTCGAGAAACCAGCCCTCGCGATGATTCTGGTGAACCAGCTCGCCGATTAATTTGCGGTAGCGGCGCAGGATGACCATTTGTGCGGCAAAGGTCTGCAGTCTGGTCAGCGTGGTTTCCTCCAGCAAGTCGCGGACAATTTCCTGTCGGAACTGGATGGTTTCTTCATCTTGAACGGCGGTGTAGTAGTAGGCTTTGAGGTTGTACTCCTGCTTGCTGGCGGTAAGCCAATCCACTACCTGATTCAGATTCAGGTCGTCAAAGTAAGCCGGCGGCTGCGCGTTTTCGGCAACCGCGTGGTCGGCAGAAGGAAATAACATACTGATCGGGTTCATAAGCGGACTTTCACATCTTTCGGTACATCGCCAAAAAAAGCCTCTACTGAGTGGACGGATTCAGTAGAGGCTATCAGTCTTACGACAGTTAAAAGCGAGCCTCATCGCTTTTGTGAATGTATTATAACGTCAGTTCGGGATAAATCCTTTTTGCATCCGATTTCAGAATTTTGCCCCCTCCTGCGCCTCCCCCAATATCGCGGAAGCGATATTGGGGAGGAGGGAGGGGGTGCATTTTGCTGCTCACCGCGGTTTGTGCTCATCCCGAACCCATATTATTTTATCACAAACCCGGCTGGCATGATAAAATCTTGTTCAATAGGGCTATGGCGTTCACACCCACCCACACCGACCGGCTGATTAATGTTGTGCTTGCACTGGCACAGTACCCGATTCTGAGCGGGCGCATCCGCCAGCAAATGCGGCGCGAGTTGTTTTCGCGCGGCATCATCCAGCCGGCCGACTTTGAAAACGAAGTACGCCGGCTGGCCATTCTCTCTCAGGAACGCGAAGGCCTGCGTAACCCGGTCGGCGAAGAACCGGCCGAGGTGTGGGAAACGCGCATGAGCCGCATCCGCGATCACCTGACCGATTTGCGCTTCAGCCAGCATCTGACCCTGGAGGTGCTGGAAAACATCATCAGCGAGGTGTTGAGCGAGCGCGGCATTGACATGGTCGGGCTGATGCTCTCGCTCAACCCCGAAACCGCCCCGTTGGATCTGGTCTTCGAGCAGGCCATGACCATCGAACGCTTGCCGCCGGAAGAACGGCAGAAGTACGAAGCCCGTCTGCAGGAAACCAAAGTGGTGCTGATTCGTAGCCTGATCAGTGATCAACTGCGCTATATCAACATTGCCAAACGCTGGTTCACCATTGACGATTTGCAGCAAATCCGCCGCCACAAAATTGGGCCAGGGCGCATCGGCGGCAAAGCCGCCGGCATGCTGCTGGCACACCGCATCCTGCGTCAGGCCAGCGCGCTCTCTCAGGACACCTGCCTGATCACCCCCGATTCTTACTACGTCGGCGCGGATGTATTCTACTCCTTCATGTCCATTAACAACCTGTTCCACTGGAACGACCAGAAGTACAAGACCGAAGCCGAAATGCGCGCCGATTATCCCCACATTCTCCGGGATTTTATGGAAGGGGATTTCCGCCCGGATATTGCCCAGCGGCTGGAAGCCCTGCTGGGCAGCGTTGGCAAACAACCCCTGATTGTGCGCTCCTCCAGCCTGCTGGAAGATAACTTTGGCACCGCCTTTGCCGGAAAATACGAGAGTGTTTTCCTGCCAAATCAGGGCAGGCCGTCCGAAAACCTGCGCGCCCTGACGCGCGCCATCGCGCGGGTGTACGCCTCCACCCTCAACCCGAATGCCCTGCTCTACCGCCGGGCGCGCGGGTTGCAGGATTACGATGAACGCATGGCCGTGCTGATTCAGGTGGTGCAGGGCGAGCGTTACGGGCGTTATTACCTGCCGCAGGGCGCCGGGGTGGCTTTCAGCCGCAACCTGTACCGCTGGGCACCCCAAATCCGCCGCGAGGAAGGCTTTGTGCGGCTGGTGTGGGGGCTGGGCACCCGCGCTGTGGACCGGGTGGGCAATGATTTTCCGCGCCTGATCGCGCTCAGCCACCCGCTGCTGCGGCCCTCCACCGACCCCAAAGCCATCCGGCGCTACTCCCAGCAATATGTGGACGTGATTGACCTGGAAGATAACGCCTTCAAAAGCCTGCCGGTGCAGGAAGTGTTGAAAGGAGATTACCCGGCTTTGCGTTATGTGGCTCAGATCGAGGAGGACGGGTATTTTGCATCGCTGCGCTCCCGCTACATGGGCGATGACAAACGCCTGGTGCTGACCTTTGAGGAACTGCTGCGCCGCACCCCCTTTGCCGAGCGCATGCGCGAGCTGCTGCACACCCTCGAACACCACTACGAAGCACCGGTGGACGTGGAATTTACCCTGTCGGTCGAGGAGAAACAGGATAAACCGGAATTGTGCATTACCATCCTGCAATGCCGCCCGCAAAGCCAGTTACAGGTTACTGCAGCCGCAGCGCTGCCCGCCGATTTAGACCCGCAGGATGTGATCTTCAAGACCCACTTTGTGGTGCCGGAAGGCACACTGGAACGGATTGACTATGTGGTATTTGTGCCGCCCGAAGGTTATTTTGCGCTGGAAAGCCTGAATCAGCGCAATGAACTGGCGCGTGCCATTGGGCGATTGAACAGCGCGCTGGAAAACGAGCGGTTCATCTGCGTTGGACCGGGACGCTGGGGCAGCAGCAATTCGGATTTGGGCGTGCCGATTGATTACGGCGACATTTACCATGCCCGCGCGCTGGTTGAACTGGCCGGGCAGGGCTACGGACTGCCGCCGGAACCTTCGCTGGGGACGCACTTTTTTCAAGATCTGCTGGAATCGCAGATTTACCCGCTGGCCATTTACCTGGACCAGCCTGGCAGCATCTTTCGGCGCGACTTTTTCTACGAAACGCCCGACCGTTTACGCGAATGGATGGACCTGCCGGCCGAACTGTCCAGCAGCCTGCGCTTGATTCGGGTGGCGGATTACCGCCCCAACCACCATCTGGAAATTGTGATGAGCGATGAAAAAGGCGTGGCAGTGGCCTTCCTGCGTCCGGATGCCGAGAACAACCTCACGAAATTTTGAAGCTTTCCAGGCCTTCCAATTCGTTCATCTCGGCGGTGATCAATTCGTACAAATCGGTCTTGCGCGAGCGGAAGGATACTTCCACTTCCAGCCGTTTATTCTTGATGTTTTTGCGGATAGAAACAATTTTGGCATTGAGCTGATGTCTCTTCCAGATTTTATTCAGGTCTTTAAGCGCGCCCGGGCGATCCTGTAAGTGCAGCTCGACGGTCACCGCTAAATCCGGCCCAAACAGTCTTTTCTCGGCCAGATCGAGCAATTCCAGTACCACCAGCAGTAAACCGGTGGCTGCAGCAGCCGGCAGGTAATAACCGGCGCCGACTGCCAACCCGACAATCGCCATCGTCCACAGAGAAGCGGCCGTAGTCAACCCTTTGACGTTGGGACCGTAACGCAAAATGGCCCCGGCGCCCAGAAAACCGATTCCGGAAATCACCTGTGCCGCCAGACGGGCCGGGTCGCCGTTTGGCGCAAATTGGTGGAACTGCATGGCGAGGTTAATTGAAAGAGTCATGGCCAAAGTAGCGCCGACCACCAGAACGATATGCGTCCGCCAGCCGGCCGGCTGGTTTTGGCGTTCGCGCTCAAAGCCGATTACTGCCCCGAGGGCAGTGGCAATTAAGATGCGCAGGAGAATATCCGTTTCACTGATCATGGGATGCTCCCGGATGGAAGGATAGAACATATTTTCTATATTTACAACTTGCACTTATTCCATCCACTTTGAGTATAGCATAATGCGTAGGTCAGATGAAAGGCGTGGTGAATTTGCGCCTTTGCGTTGAAAAGTAATGAATCGGCAAGCGGCTAAAGCGAAAATGATAGCCTGTCCTTTTGAGCAGGCGCGGCAATCTTATGTGTGACCCCCACCCACCTCCCCCAATATCGCGAAAGCAATATTGGGGGAGGCAGGGAGGGGGTGATTCCCCCCAGCACGGGTGAGTGTCACTGCGTTCGGAGTGACATCACTGGTTTAACGTCCTTTTGAGCGAGCGCAGCGAGCGCGGCAATCTCCCGTTTGGCAGAGGCGACAGTAAAGCAGGAGACTTCTCCTGGAAGCATAGAGGACTCGAAATACAATTACAATCTGTGGGTAAGGTTTCACATGAAACCATTAAACCCGTTGGTGCGTTTCACGTGAAACAAAACAGGGCGGGCAAACACCCGCCCCATCGCTTCAACCAAGTAATTTTAGAGTTCCTGACGGCGAAAAACCAGCCAGGCCGCCAGCAGCGCCAGAATCATCATTCCCGCGCTGACCGCCAGACTGCCCCAGTAAGCGGTTTGCGGCTGAATGAACAACATGGCGCTCCAGTTGATCAACTGCGCCGGCAGGTAAACCGCCACCGTGCGGCTGATGCCAACCACGCCCAACCCCAGCAGTACCGCAAAGGAAAGCCCGGCCGCCACAGCCTGACTGCGGCTGAGGGTGCTGAACAACAGGGTCAGGGCAACATACACCATCGCATACAGCCACAGCAAGCCGTTCATCGCCAGCCAGCGGTCAAAAGGCAGAGCCTCAAACAGCAGCCCGGTATAGTAGTAACCCGCCAGACCAGCGATCAGCAGGCTGAGCGCAAATACCAGCCCATAAGCAGCCGCTTTGGCCATCAAAAATGCACCGCGCGGCAGCGGTTTGCTGAGCACCAGCGCCGCCGTTCCACGCTCTTTTTCGCCCGATACACTGCCCATCGGCAGTAAAATAGCAAACAGTATGGCAAACTGGCTCAGGTTTTTGATGTATTGACCAATCGCGTCCAGCACCGTCGGCGGAGGAATGACCTCACTCAGCCCTTCCACACCGGGAATGGATTGCAAAATCTGGGGGGTGAAGTACGCCAGCAAGGGGGAAAGCAGCCCAAACAGGCTCAACACGATCAGCGTGACCAAAAAGCGAGAAGTGCGCCACTGTTCGCGCAGTTCTTTGGATAAGACCGCCCAAAAGAGTTTCATTGACGCACCTCCTCATTGACCAGATTCAGAAAAACTTCCTCCAAAGAGGGCTTGACCGCCTCAAACCGTTCCACGGCCAGCCCGCTTTCGGCAAGCGCGTGCAGCAGCCAGCCGCGCGCGTTCTCCACATCCCGCACACGGATGCGGACAGCGTTCCCGTCCACCTGCACCTGTTCCACCATCTCCTCCCGGCCGATTTTTTCAGCCCAGGCTGCCAGCGGCTGATTGCCGTTGCCGGCCACATCCACCCGGAAGACCGGCAGCGCGTAGGCGGCGGTCAGTTCCTCCTGGCGCGCCACCCGCAGCATGCGCCCTTTGTGAATGATGCCCACCGTATCGCACACCCGCTCCACATCTGCCAAAATGTGGGTGGACATGAACACGGTGCACTGCCCGCGCAGACCGGCGATCAGTTCCAGCACATCCCGCCGCCCGGCCGGGTCAAGCGCCGAGGCCGGTTCATCCAGAAACAACACCTCCGGCTGGTTGACCAGCGCCTGGGCAATGCCCAGCCGCTGGCGCATCCCGCGCGAGAAACCGCGAATGCGCCGTTTGCGCACCTCCCCCAAACCGACTTTTTCCAGCAGTTCCCCGGCGCGATTGCGGCGGGCTGCTGCGCTCAGACCGAATAACTGGCCCATGTATTCCAGAAATTCCTGCGCCGTCATCCACCCGTAAAACGCCGGTTCTTCCGGCAGGTAGCCGATTCGGCGCGCCAGTGCGCCGTTGTGGCCGATTTCCACCCCGGCAACACTGGCATGACCACCGCTGGGGTGGGCCAGCCCGGTCAGAATGCGGATGGTGGTGGTTTTACCCGCCCCATTCGGCCCCAGAAAACCGAAAATACTGCCCTGTTCCACCTCCAGCGAAAGGCCATCCAGCGCGCGTACTGCGCCGTAGGTTTTGACCAGATTCTCAATGCGAATGGCACTCATTCTTCCTCTCTTCCAAAAAGTAGATAAATGATCGGGCCGAGCAGGTTGACGGCTATAATCACCACCAGCCAGACGATTTTCGGCCCGCGGGTGCGCTCGCGGCGCACCAGATCCAGCAGCGCCACCACCAGCAGCACCAGCTGCAGAATAATCACCGGAATTAAATAGGGTATGAAGCGGGAAAATGTCTCGAAATTCATGATTTTTGCTCTGTCTGTTGTTGAGCCAGACTGACCACGCCGCTCAGCCCGCCCAGATTCATGGTATCCACCGCGCTGGAAGGCACGATCACCAGCGCGCCCTTTTCTTTCAGCCCTTCAAAGAGCATGTTCATGGCGCGCAGGTGCAGCGCGGTCGGGTTGTTGATGTAGGCCTGCGAGGCCTGGGCAAAGCTGTCGGCAATTTGCTTTTCGGATTCGCCGAGAATCACCCGCGCCTGACGTTCGCGCTCGGCCTGCGCCTGACGGCTCATGGCGTCTTCCAGCTCCTGCGGGATGACAATATCGCGTATCTCCACGCTCTGCACGGTGATGCCCCACGGGGTGGTGCGCTCGTCAATGATCTGCTGCAACTCGGCGTCCATCTTGGCGCGCCCGACCAGAATATCGGAGAGCGGTTTCTGGCCGATCACCTCGCGCAGCGCGGTTTGGGCTGCCCAGGCAATGGCGGTCTTGTAATTTTCCACTTCCAGGGCGGCTTTTTCGGCGTCCCATACCACCCAGAACAGCACCGCATCCACATCCACCGGTACAGTATCGCGGGTGAGCGTCTTTTCAGCGTTGAAGGGGGTCACCATCACGCGGTGGTCAATCCAGGTCGAAACCTGATCCACCAGCGGGAGGATGAAGAACAACCCCGGCCCGCGTAAGCCGATGAAGCGCCCAAAACGCAGCACGACCGCCTTTTCCCACTGACGGGCAACCTGAATGGCATACAGGAAGAACAACCCAATCAGGAGAAACAGCAGGAAGAAGGCGGCTGCCCAGCCTTCGGAAACGCGATTATCCAGGTAAATGGCGCCCAGAATGCCGATCAACCAGAAAAACACCCCCACAGCCACGCCAATCCCGCTGACGCGAAACGGCAGTTCGCGGTTCAGGCGCATTTCCAGCTTTTCTTTACGAGATTCTTTCTTTTCCATAGCACACTCCTTGAAAAGTAATCTTCAAAAACGGCTTACGGGTTATCCGAATGCAACTTGTTCAATTGCTCGATTTCTTCTTCCAGCACGGCGCGGATTTGATCCGCGCTGAAGCCCAGCGCCAGCGCATCGCGCAGGTAATGGCGGGTGAGAAGTTCCAGCGCCTGCCGCCGCTCGCGTTCGCGGTTTTCTGCCTGCCCGGCCGACCAGATGTAGGTGCCGCGTCCCTGCTGGGTGGAAATCAATCCCATGCTGTCCAGAATGCGGTAGGCGCGCGCCACGGTGTTGAAATTGACGCGCAGTTCGGTTGCCAGCTGGCGCACGGTGGGCAGTTGATCGCCCGGTTTCAGTTCGCCGCTCAACACCCGATTTTGAATTTGTTCGACAATCTGGGTGGTGATGGGCGTTTCGGATCGAAAATCAATACGCAGGTTGAGGTTCGCCAAGCCGTTCTCCATACAAAGTGCAAAATTGTATTATTGTATCATTGAATAATTGTACAAAAGTATTTTCAAATCGTCAAGGGTTTTGGAGGTCGAGTTCAGGGCTTTCTCAAAGTCGAAAACGGTCAAACAGCAGCCGGCCGGCGCTGACCGATGTCTGTTCGGATTAATCCACTTTCGAGTCAAATCAAGAACTTTTGCCCCCTCCTGCGCCTCCCCCAATATCGCCAAAGCGATATTGGGGGAGGAGGGAGGGGGTTCATTTCACCACAAATGGAGTTTCATTACAGAGTTTGAGAATCCTCAAGGAACTTTGAGAAAACCCTAAGGTCGAGGTGGGGCGTGTTTCCAGCATCACCCAACCCAAAAAGTCGCCCCTGACGGGGCGGAGAATTGCACTTTCAAGGGGTTTTACAACCCGAATCCGGGGGGCTCAGCGCTGACGGAAGAGCAGCCGCAAACTGCCGGGGAAGGCGGCGTTTCCCTCACCGCAGGTTGGGGCTTGCAGCCCGTTGATGGTTTCGCTCAACTCCCCCACCCGCAGGCTGTAGACCACACCGGCTTGCATGTCAAAATCGGCGTACCCCAAACTGATCGAAGGCATCAGTCCGGTGAAAAAGGTTTCAATGCCGCCATCCCACGCGACGGTAATGGCAATGCCGGGGACGGGTTTGCCGCTGCTGTCCTGCACCTCAATCAGCAGGCGCGGCTGAGGTTGATTCGCCTCACACAGCGGGCTTTGTTCGGCCAGCTCGAACGGCGCCCCAAGGGTTGGCAACGGGCTTGGCTGAACGCGGGGGGTGAAGGTCGGCCGCGGCGTTGGCGGCGGGCTGGTTGGGGTTGGCAGCGGCGTAGCCGTCCAGACGGCCTGATTCAGGTCGAGGGTTGGAAAGGTTTGCGGCGTTCCCGGCAAATCTCCACTGCCGGCTGGCGGGGAGGTGGGCAGGCCGGGCGGTTGGGTGAGAACGGCACTCTGCGGCGCGCTCAGCGCGGCGGCCAGTTCCGCCAAAGCGCGGATGTCCGTTTCGCTGCCGCCGGCCGACTGCAAACGTAAGGCCTGATCGGCCAGGGTTTGGGGCATGGCGCTATCCCGCAACAGTCCCAATCGGGCGCGGGCGCGTTCCAGATTGCCGCCCGCCTGATAGGCGCGTGCAATCAGCAGGCGGTAGGTATCCTGATCGGCAGCCTTCAGCAAAAAGGGCGAGGTATCCACCACCTGCACCGGCGCAATCACCAGCGAAATGAGCAGCCCCAGCAATAAACCAATCACCAGACCGGTCAACAGGTAGAGCGGCGGCTGGCGGGGAGCTTCTTCTTCTTCGTAATACTCTTCGTCAATCATGGCGGCGGGGTGGTGGTCAGGGACGGCAATGCCTTTTGAAGGGCTTGAAAGAAAAATGCCAGCGTTTCGATATCGCTGCGGGCATAACCCAGCTGCTGGCCGGTCAGAATGGCCTGCTGAACCTGACGCAGCGGCGGGGTATCTTCGAGGGCTGCCAGTCGGCTTATCGCAGCCGTCAGGTCGCCGTCTTTCTGGTAGATTTCAGCCGTCATCAGCACAAAATCGGCTTTGTAGTCTGAGCGCAGGGTATGCAGGGCAAAATCGCTGGTTTGAGTGGGGCGCAGCACCCAGCCGTAAAAGATACCGGCAGCCGCTCCGATGCCAATCATCACCACAAACCAGATCAAACGGCGTAAGCGCAACGAATCACCCCTTCGACATCGGTATGCGAATGCCGCGCTGGCGGGCGGTTTGAATGGCAAGCGGATAACCGGCATCGGCATGGCGCACCACCCCCATACCCGGGTCGGTGGTCAGCACCCGTTCCAGCCGGCGGGCGGCGGCCTGGCTGCCATCTGCCACAATCACCATGCCGGCGTGCTGGCTGAAACCGATACCCACCCCTCCACCGTGGTGGAAGGAAACCCAGGTTGCCCCGCCGGCGGTGTTGATCAATGCGTTGAGAATTGGCCAGTCGGAGATGGCATCGCTGCCGTCCAGCATGGCTTCGGTTTCGCGGTTGGGAGAGGCCACCGAACCGGCATCCAGATGGTCGCGTCCGATGACGATGGGCGCTTTGAGGATGCCCTGCGCCACCATCTCGTTGAATTTGAGGCCGGCGCGGGCGCGTTCGCCGTAACCCAGCCAGCAGATGCGCGCCGGCAGACCCTGGAAGGGCACTTTTTCGCGCGCCATCTTCAGCCAGCGGTGCAAATGCTCATCTTCGGGGAAGAGTTCCATCACCGCCTCATCGGTGCGGTAGATATCCTCCGGGTCACCGGAGAGCGCCACCCAGCGGAAAGGCCCTTTGCCTTCACAGAACAGCGGGCGGATGTAGGCCGGCACAAAGCCGGGGAAGTTGAAGGCATCTTTGACGCCATGGTCGTAAGCCCGCTGGCGCAGGTTGTTGCCGTAATCGAACACCTCAGCCCCGCGCCGTTGAAATTCGAGCATGGCCTGCACATGGCGTGCCATCGAATCGAGCGCGCGCCGGGCGTATTCCTGCGGGTCGCTGCGGCGCAGTTCCTCAGCCTGCTCCACGCTCAGCCCGCTGGGGACGTAACTGAGCACATCGTGCGCGGGGGTCTGGTCGGTTACCACATCCGGGGTGATGCCGCGGGCGGCCAGTTCGGGGTAAATATCGGCGGCGTTGGCAATCAAACCAATCGAACGCGGTTTGCCCTGCTGCTGGTACTCCTCCACCAGCGTCATGACTTCTTCCAGCGTATCCACCACCTCATCCACGTAACCGATCTCCTGCCGGCGGCGGGCGCGGGCCGGGTCAACCTCCACAATCAGTCCAACGCCTTCGTTCATGGTGATTGCCAGCGGCTGAGCGCCGCCCATTCCGCCCAGCCCGGCAGTCAGCACGAACCTGCCTTTGAGCGATGGCCAGCCCTTTTGGGCGGCCAGCGAGGCCAGCGTTTCGTAAGTGCCCTGTAAAATGCCCTGCGTGCCGATGTAAATCCACGAACCGGCCGTCATCTGTCCGTACATGATCAGGCCTTTGGCGGCCAGCGCATCGAAGTGTTGCTGGGTTGCCCAGTGCGGGACGAGGTTGGAATTGGCAATCAACACGCGCGGAGCATCGGGGTGCGATTTGAAAACCGCCACGGGTTTGCCGGACTGCACCAGGAGGGTTTCGTCGTCTTCCAGCGTGCGCAGGGTTTCCAGAATGGCATCAAACGCCTCCCAGCTGCGGGCAGCCTGTCCGCGCCCGCCATAGACGACCAGATCCTGCGGGCGTTCGGCCACTTCGGGATCAAGGTTGTTTTGAATCATGCGGTAAGCAGCTTCCGTCAGCCAGGACTTGCAGGTCAACTGACTGCCGCGCGGGGCGCGCACCACACGAGCACCAGACATGAAGCACCTCCGGGGAAAAAGCAAAGGATTTGGGGACAAACTAATTTTAACGTCAATTCGGGATAAATCATTTTTACATCAACTTTCGAATTTTCATCCCCCTCCCGCCTCCCCCAAAATCGCCCCTGCGATTTTGGGGGAGGTGCAGGTGGGGGTCATTGGCATTGCTTGCCGGGTTTTGATCTTATCCCGAACTTACGTAATTTTACATCAGAATAAACCGCAAGGGGCAATCAGCCAGTCGGCTACCCAACCACAAATCTAAACATGACAAATTTCCTGCAAAAAGGTTACTTAATTAATTCAATTTGTTTCACAAAATTGATAAAAATCAAAGAACGATTCCAAAGGTTGATGTATGCTTGAACCGAAAATATGTCCATTCGTATGAGAGGAGTGTGAGTATGAGTGAGCTAATCAACAACCGCCAGCAGCGTATTGAAATCATGAAAGCCATGATCCGCCAGCTGCATCAGGGCGTTGCCGAAGAGAAGGTGCAAAAGCAATTGGAAACCCTGTTGGATGAAGCCGATTACAGCGATGTTTTTCTCATGGAAATGCAATTAATCCAGGAAGGCATACCTGCCGAGGCGATTCAGGAATTGTGCGATACCCATACCCGTGTGCTAAAAAAACACCTGGATTTGCAGGAAACCCCCGAGACCACGCCCGGTCACCCGGTACATACCTTTGTGCAGGAAAACCGTGAACTGACCCGCACCACCGCCCAAATCCGCCACTGGATGCGCAAGATTGAAGCATTACCCCCCATTGCCGATGCAACCCCGATGATGGAAAATATCCATCTGCTGCTGAATGCTTTGATGGATGTGGAAAAACACTACCGGCGCAAGGAAAACCTGCTTTTCCCGTACTTTGAGAAAAACAACCTGCACGGCCCGCCAACCGTGATGTGGGGCAAGCACGATGAAGCCCGCCAACTGCTGAAAGGGGCGCTGGAAGGGTTGCAAGAAGTCCACACATTCTCAGCGGAAGAACCCCGGGCTTACAACCTCTTTGCCGTTCTGCCGGCAATTGATGCAATTGACGAGATGGTTTACAAGGAAGAAAAAATCCTCCTTCCCACCGCGCTCAACTTGCTGACCGAACAAGATTGGTACGAAATCTATCTGCAAAGTGATGAGTACGGATACTGTTTATATGCTCCCCAATTCGAATGGATTCCCGAAGGCGGTTTTCACAAAGAAATCCGCAAACCACTGGCTCAGGATGGGCGTATTCAAATGCCAACCGGCAGCTTTCGGCTGGAGGAGTTAATTCAAATTTTCAAGGCCCTGCCATTCGATATCACCTTTGTGGATAAGGATGATACAGTGCGGTATTTTAGCCCCGGCAAAGAGCGCATTTTCTCCCGATCGCGGGCTATATTAGGCCGCAAAGTGCAGTACTGCCACCCGCCCAAAAGCGTTCACATCGTCAATCAGATTGTGCGAGACTTCAAGGAAGGCAAGCAAGACCGCGCCCGTTTCTGGATCAACCTGCACGGAAAGCTCGTCTACATTGTCTATTATGCCGTACGCAGTGATGAAGGCGAATATCTGGGTACGCTGGAAGTAACCCAAGACCTGACTGAAGTACGCGCGCTGGAAGGTGAACGGCGCTTGCTCGAATATGACAATGAAATTACCGTAACCCATTGAGCAAGAAAGGTACGCGATGATGGAAATCACACCGCGAAGTAAAATTGCAGATGTTTTGAACAACTTTCCCGAATTGGAAGAGGAAATCATCCGCGCTGCACCGCCCTTTGAAAATTTACGCAATCCGGTCCTGCGGCGGACAGTTGCCCGCCTGGCAACCCTGGAGCAGGCTGCCCGCATCGGCGGAATTAATGTACTGGAATTTGTCAATCGGTTGCGTCGGGAGGTTGGTCAGCCCGAATTGGCCGGCGGGGCAGCATCTGCTGTCCTCAACGAATTTCCGCAAGCCTCTAGCGATGATCCGCCCTGGGTTCAGGGGCAACCACAGGTTGTGGTGGATGGAAACGAATTGCTGATGCGCGGCGAGGTGCCACTCAACCGGGTGAACGAACTGCTGGACGGCCTTGCGCCGGGACAATTCATCCTGCTGATCACCAACTTCGAGCCGCAGCCGATGATAGAAGCCTTGAAAAAACAAAACCGCCGTCTTTATCATAAGGTGGATGGGCAAAATCCCGCCCGTCATCTCACCTACATCGGTTTGTAGAAGATTCTCATCCCTTTACAGCCTGGCGGGTTTATCCGGCATTACCGGTCTTAACGCAAAGACGCGGAGTTGCAGAGAGTGATCTTTCACTTCTCCGCGTCTTTGCGCTTTTTTTTTGTTGACCCCTCACCATCCATTCCGCCGTCGGGCTGGCTAATGAGAATCTGCTGGTTTTAACCCGAAAGACGGAATTCAAACCCCGCCAAAAGGGCTGTTTTAATTCATCCTGCCACAGATTGTCTAAAAATGTATGACAAATTACACTCAATAATAGGATAGTTGATACATTCCCTTTGAATTTGTTTTCAGCATACTTTCAATGGGCTATAATAAAAAAATCTTTGCACACCAAAGGCAGCCATGATTCCACACAGCCTCTTTTCGACCACCTTCCGTCTCGCTTCTCAGGTTTTGCTGAACCTCAAACCGGCGCACATCACCCGGCTGCCGCAACCACAACCGGGTAAGAGCTACATGCTCTATGCGCACGTACCTTTCTGCGAAATCCTGTGCCCGTACTGTTCTTTCAACCGTTTTCCATTCAACGAACGCAAAGCGCGTCAGTACTTCAGCGCGCTGCGCGAGGAACTGCGCCTGACCGCCAAACGCGGTTACACCTTTGATACGCTCTACATTGGCGGGGGAACACCCACCATCCTCATGGATGAGCTGGTGCAGATCATTGACATGGCGCGCGACCTGTTCGGCATTCGTGAGGTTTCCTGCGAAACGAACCCGAACGATCTGGATGACGAACTGGTGGAAGCCCTTGGCAGCCGCGTGCAGCGCCTTTCGGTGGGTGTGCAGTCCTTCGATGATGATTTGCTCCGGCGGGTGAATCGGCTGGAACGCTTCGGCAGCGGCGAGCAGATTCTGCGCCGCATTCAAAACATCGCCGGGGCGTTTGATTCGCTCAACATTGATCTGATCTTCAACTTTCCGGGACAGGACGAAGCCGTCATCCAGCGCGATGTTCAGATGGCGCTTGAATCGAACGCCAATCAGGTTACCTACTATCCGCTGATGACCTCCCCCTCCGTCCGCCAGCAATTGAAAAAGAGCATCGGCGATGTGACCTTCGACCGCGAAGCGGCCTTGTATGAACAGATTGTCCGTCTGCTCTCCCCGCACTTCGACCTTTCCACGGCATGGACTTTTTCACGCAAGGGGCGCAACCTGATTGACGAATACATTGTCAAAAGCGAAGAATATGTGGGGGTGGGTTCGGGTTCGTTCAGTTACCTGAACGGCTCGCTGTATGTGAATACCTTTTCGCTCAATTTTTACCAGCAATGGGTGTCCGGCGGCAGTGCGCCCATTGCCGGAAAACGCCGTTTCAGCCGGCTGGATCAGATGCGCTACCGCTTCATGATGGATTTGTTCGGTTTACAGCTGGACAAAAAACAATGGCAGACCGATTTTGGCGCGCCGGTGGAGCGCTGCCTGCCGAT
>NZ_DAOUBL010000003.1:0-42682 GCF_034432615.1 Bellilinea sp.
ATATCTTCAAATCTTAAGGAATCTCCCTGTCCACTTTTCAGCTTTAAACTGTCCAACTTTCAAGTTTAAATAACATTTTACAAAATACCTCTTGACATTGGTTGATGAAGTTGCTAATATAATACCAGTTTTTGGCAATTTACAAATGAATAACGGAGAAATAGCGGCTGAGTCCTGTCTGAAAGGGACAGGATGACGAGGTGGAGGTTCCTCTCTGCGAAGAGAGCGCTAACCCTGAATTGCAGGGGAAAATCGAAGGATCAGCGGATGCCTCTGGAGCCCGGTCACAGGCTCCTTTCTCCCTTCCAGAAGAAGTGGCTGGCTGAAACCCGGCGGTAACGTTCGAACCAAAGCCAGCACAGTGGCCGGAAAAGCCGATTGGCTTATCTGTTCTATTGATGGAAGGGCAGGCGCTCTAAATTCTGTTAAACAAGGGCATGCCCGGCATGCCCTTTATTCTTTAAACCAAAGGAGGTAATTTTTTATGGACGCCAAAGATTTACTTAAAAAAGTGAAAGAAGATGACATTAAGTTCATTTCTTTCCAATTTATTGATGTGCTGGGATCGGTCAAGTCGGTGGATGCACCGGTTGCACAGCTGGAAGGCGCATTGGAGAACGGTATTTGGTTTGACGGCTCTTCTGTGGAGGGTTTTGCCCGTATTCAGGAATCGGACATGCACTTGCGCATTGACCCCGAAACCTACGCAGTGCTTCCGTGGTCTCCTCCCGAATTAAGGAGAGCAAGAGTGTTCTGTGATATTTTCCACCCGGATGGCACTCCCTTTGCTGGTGACCCGCGTGGCAGTCTGAAACGTGCCCTTCAAAAGTTAAAAGAAGAGCGTGGTTGGACATATAACGTCGGCCCGGAACCGGAATTTTTCCTCTTTCGGCGGAACGGCACCGAAAGCATTCGACCGGTGCCGCATGATGTTGGCGGTTATTTTGACTTTTCTCCCAACGATGAAGCGGTACGGGTACGCACGGAATTGATGGAAGCTCTCAACACAATGGGTTTAGAGGTTGAGGTTGGTCATCATGAAGTAGCCCTTGGTCAGCACGAAATTGATTTTCGCTTTGCTGACGCATTAAAAGCTGCCGATAATGTAGTTACTTTGAAATATACGGTTAAGGCCATTGCCGCCCAGCATGGATTGATTGCATCCTTTATGCCCAAACCAATATTTGGAATTAATGGTTCGGGAATGCACTGCCACCAGTCGCTCTTTGACAAAGATGGTAATAATCTCTTCTTCGCAGAAAACGACCCGTTCCATCTTTCGCAAATTGCGTATGGCTTTATTGCCGGGCAATTGGCCCATGCCCGTGCGCTTTCAGCAGTGGTTGCGCCAACCGTTAACTCGTACAAACGATTGGTGCCGGGTTATGAAGCGCCCGTCTATATTGGCTGGGCACAAATCAATCGTTCCGCTTTGATTCGTATTCCGCGCTACACTCCCGGCATGCACAAAGCCACGCGGGCAGAATTGCGCTGCCCGGATCCCTCTTGCAACCCTTATCTGGCGTTTAATGCAATGCTGAAGGCAGCGCTGGATGGGATTGATCGCCAATTAACTCCGCCCGCACCGCTCAATAATGTGAATGTGTATGAGATGGATGCCAGCGAGCGCCATGAAAGAGGGGTGGCTGAATTGCCCGGTTCATTGCGTCAAGCATTGGAGGAATTGGAAAAGGATGAGGTGATTCAAAGCGCCTTTTCGCCCAGTTTGTATGAAGCTTTCATGCGGGCGAAATGGGTCGAATGGGACGAATTTCGAACACAGGTTTCAGATTGGGAGATCGAACGCTTTTTAGAGACGGCCTGATTTTAGCGGTGATCTTCCTCGAAGAGGCGGCAAGTTGCGCATAATCCACCGGTGGAGGTGGGCTGACCGCAGGACGGGCAGGGGCTGAGGATAACCTCCCCCTGTTCGTCTTCAATGGGCTGAATGAAGCCTTGCTGCATGGCATTGAAGAAACCCAACAGAAAGCGCAATTTTACCCCGGGTTGCTGCTCTTCAAGACGGTTCAACAGTTCTTTGTATTGCAGTTGTTTGCTGCCCTCTGCAAAGGGACATTCGTCTTCGATGTATTCAATACCGCGCACAATGGAATAGGCAGCGGTTTCGCGTTCCGAGAAGCGGATGAAGGGTTTTACTTTGCGGATAAAGCCTTCCTCTGCTTCCAAAACCGGAGATTGCCGCGGAATCTGACGCAGATTCCATGAGAGCAGATTTCCAAACAGGAAAGAAACCTCGTCATCCAGATTATGAGCGGTTGCCAGAACATTAAAGCCCAGTTGACGTGCCATCTGATTCATGGTGTGGCGTTTAATTAAGCCGCACACAGCACAGGGCTTTTGTCGGCCGCGGTGGGTGCGCAGGGCGATGGCAGGTACGGATTCGCCGCGCTGTTCTTCTACCCGGTAAATGTGCAATTTCAGATGACGTTCATCGGCAAATTTTTGGGCAGCCTGCTCGGATTGGTCGGAATAGAGCTTTTCTCCGTCAATACCGAGGTTGATGTAAAAACCTTCGGCATCATAACCCAATTGCCAGAGCACGTCCCACAATGCAAGCGAATCTTTACCGCCAGATACTGCCACCAGAATACGATCCTGCGGGGTGAACATCTGGTACTTCTCGATGAAACGTTGGGTCTGTTCGATGAACCATTGAGGGTAATGGTCCTTGCAGAGTGCAAGGCGGTGCTGACGCATCCGAATCACAGCGCGCTGGTGACACTTATGGCAGCGAATTGTGGTCAAAGTGCACCTCCCGAAATTGCCGAAATGACTTTGACTTCCTCTCCGTTGCGTAAAACGTCGTTATCATTCAGCAATTCACCCTTGCGCACGATGAGGTGACTTTCCGGTGATAACCCCAGTTGCTGGAGCGCTTCGCGCACGGTGAGCGTACCTTCAACCTCTAATTTTTGTTTACGATAAATCAAAATTACCGGCATGATTACCTCCTCAGGGGGTTAATCATTTTAACACAGGCTGGGGAGGTGCTCATCTACCGGATTTGATTTTGAAGGCAAAAGAGCCATTCTTGAAGAAAAGCATCCGATGTGGTTACGGCTGCCAGTACCGGGAATTCGGAGGTGTTCTGATTTCCTTCAATGGTTATCCCTTCAACTGTATCATCCATCCACCGGGTTGTCAAAATGCCGATTGCCAGCGGGTTTTCTGCAATGGCATTGCGTAATTCAAGGGGATGAGGGGCAAACAAACCCAAGGGGGATAAATTTTCTGACGACAAACCGCTCCATCGAAAAAAGTTTTCCATAATCGAGAGATTTGGGGGATAGTACCACACCTCGATTTCAGCAGCGGGCAGATCTTCGGCAATCTCATCCCAGCGGTTAATTTTTCCGCTAAAAATGTCTTGTAATTCGGCAAGACTCAGGCTTGTAACCGGAAGAGTTGGGTTGACAACAATTACAAGATGCTCACTGGTGAGGAGAAAGGTGTTCTGCGAGCCGTTCGTTTCGGATCCCCAGTAAATATGGACGGTTGATTCACCAGTGGTCGAAAGAGGATCGTCGGCGGGAACGATGACCCAATTGCGTTCCGGGATTTGCCGGCTGCACATTTGCATGGCGGACTTTGACCACTCCAATAGCGGGTCGAGCCGAACCTGAACAGATGGCAAAGGGGTTGAGGTGGGTAATGGGATGGGGTTGGCGCTGCATGCTGTCATCAGCAAAGATGCAACCCACATTAAAAAGTGCTTATAAACCCGCATAGGAAAAAATCAATGTGATGACTGCCAGGGAAAGGCAGTAAACCGCAAAAGGACGCAGTGAGCGGCGGGCAAGAAAGCCCAACAGCCAGTGAATGGCTAAATATCCCACCACTGCTGCGGTGAAAAAGCCGGTCGTCATAACAGGCAGAAAGGCTGTCCAATTGGACAGTCTAAACAAATCAACCAGACCGACTAATCCGGCGGCGGTCATGATGGGTATGGACATCAGAAACGAGAAACGGGCTGCCGCGGGGCGTTCAAGGTGGCGTGCCATGCCGGCGGAAATCGTTGCACCTGAGCGGGAAACGCCCGGAAAGAGCGCAAGGGCCTGCCCGGCTCCAATCCAGATGGCATCTAACCAGCGGATGGATGCAAGGGTGCGGTTGCGTTTCCCAATGCTCTCGGCAATCCACAACAGACCTGCAGTTCCAATCAAAAAAAAGGCGACATTCACCGGGCTTTTGAAGGCGGCTTCAACCAAATCCTTGAGCAAAATGCCGGCAACACCAGCCGGCAGACTGGCAAGCAATAACAACCAACCCAAACGCGAGGAGGATGAAGTAAACGGCTGGCGGTTTATCAATCCTTGAATGACATCGCTCAGAATGGTCAGCAGGTCGCTGCGGAAATAGACAATTACCGCAACCAGAGTGCCAACCTGAACCAGCACATCGAACGGGAAGATTTGCTCTTCCGGGATTTGCCAGCCGAAAAAGAACGGGGTCAGTACCAGGTGAGCCGAACTGGAAATGGGCAAAAATTCGGTGATTCCCTGAATGATGCCGAGTACAAATGCCTGGAAAAAATTCATACCTGTGACTTTTCTGTGAGAGCGTATTGGGTGAGGAATTCCTCTGCAAATTGCTCAAAAGTACCTTCGAGAATTGCCTTGCGGGCATCCTGTACCAGAAAAACTAATGTGGCAATGTTGTGAATGGAGATAAGGGTGGCAGCCAGCATTTCTTTGGCGACAATCAAATGGCGCAAATAAGCCCGGCTGAAATGGGTACAGGTATAACAGGAGCAATTTTCATCTATCGGACGGGGATCGCGGGCGTGAACGGCATTCATCAGGTTAATGCGCCCGTGGCGAGTCATTGCAGCTTGATGTCGGGCAAGCCGGGTTGGAAGCACACAATCAAAAATATCTACCCCACGACGGATGCCGTTGATCAGGTCTTCGGGGGAGCCGACCCCCATCAAATAGCGGGGTTTGTCTTCCGGCAGAATATCGTTGACCAACTCCAGCGTGCGGTGCATCTCTTCTTTGGTTTCGCCCACCGAAAGGCCGCCAATGGCGTGACCCGGAAAACCTAAGGAGGAAATGAATCGGGCGGATTGCTCACGCAAGTCCGGAAAAATTCCCCCCTGAACAATGCCAAACAGAGCTTGATCGCGGCGGGTTTGAGCGGAAAGGCAGCCTTCAGCCCACAGGTGCGTGCGGCGAAGTGCCTGTTCGTTGTAGGCGCGGTCATACGGTGGTGCACATTCATCCAATGCCATGATGATATCTGCACCCAGTTGTTCTTGAATCTGAACGGCTTTTTGAGGGGTAAGGCGGTGGATTGAGCCGTCAATATGACTTTTGAAAGTTACCCCATCTTCGTCTATTTTGCGCATTCCCGCCAGTGAAAAGACTTGAAAACCGCCAGAGTCGGTCAAAATCGGAGCATCCCACTGCATGAAATGATGCAGTCCCCCCATTTCGGCTACCAGATCCGCGCCGGGGCGTAAATACAGGTGGTAGGTGTTTGCCAAAACCAGGCTTACGCCGATTTCTTTCAATTGAGCCGGTGTGACTGCTTTCACAGTTGCCTGAGTTCCCACCGGCGCAAAAACGGGTGTCAGCAGTTCGCCGTGCGGGGTGTGAAAAATGCCGGCACGGGCATGGTGATCTTTTCTGGTTAGTTCAAAGTTGAAGTTCGTCATTCCACCAATATCTGAACAGGATATTACAAAGTTCAACGGATTATAGCCGGAATCTGTTATTTGGCAAACCTTCTGTTTGGCTTGCAGGAAAGCAAAGCCCGTTTTATACTTGTCCGCATGAATCACCCTGCCCTCACAACGTGGTTGGAAATTGACCTAAGCGCAATTCAAAATAATTATCGGGAGTTGTGCCGAATCAGCCGGACAAAGGTGGCTGCGGTGGTCAAAGCCAATGCCTATGGGCACGGGTTGATTGAAGTTTCACAGGCGGTGATCAGAGCTGGGGGTGAATGGCTGGCGGTTGCCCGTTTTGAAGAAGCCGCGCGGTTGCGTTCTAACTGGATTTTAGCGCCGGTGCTGGTAATGGGATATACTCCGCCCGAGCATGTTTTGGAAGCCGCGAAGGAAAATATCCGTTTGACCCTGTTTGACCGCCAGACCGCGTTGCAGTACTCGGAATTAACCCATACACGCGGGATGAAGGTGAAGGTGCACCTCAAGGTCAATACCGGCATGAACCGATTGGGTATTTCACCAGAGGAAGTACTGGATTTTACCCGTTGGGCAGCAAGTTTGCCCGGCTTGGAATTGGAGGGCATCTTTACGCACTTTGCGCGTGCCGATGAGCCAGAGGTGGATACAACCGATTGGCAAATCCGAAAGTTTGAAGAAGTTTTAGCCGGTCTGCACTCTGCCGGGCTCAAACCGCCGCTGGTACATGCTTCCAACTCTGCAGCGGTTTTCAATTTTCCGCAGGCAGCTTATGACATGGTGCGTTGCGGCATTGCCCTGTACGGTCTGCATCCGTCCCCCGAAACCATGTTGCCGGGTACTTTCAAGCCGGCGCTGACCCTTAAGGCGCGGATTACCAGTATACGAGATCTGGCAGCCGGCGAAGGGGTTGGGTATAACTATCGCTATCGCACGACGAAAACCGAAAAAATAGCCACGATTTCGATTGGTTATGCGGATGGTTTCCGCCGGGTGATGGGTAATAAGGTGCTTCTTCACAAGAAAGAGACTCGCGTGGTCGGGTCGGTATGTATGGATCAATGTATGATTTCGCTGGATGGATTGGCTGGTGTGCAGGTGGGGGATGAAGTCGTGTTGATCGGAAAACAGGGTTCACTTCAGCGCACGGCTGAAGATGTTGCCAGAGAATGGGGAACAGTCAACTATGAAGTGGTATGCGGCATGGCAGACCGTCTGCCGCGGATATTTTTATATACAGATGAGGGAAAAGGATAATCATGCAAAAAGTTGCATCAAAGCGCTGGAAACTTGCAGAAAAAATTCCTGCCGAGGTCGAACAGGCTTTAAGCTATTATCCTCCTTTCTTTCGTCAGGTTTTGTATAACCGCGGCATTAAAAACACCGATCAGGCAATGGCTTTTCTCAACCCGGGTGAAAATTTTTATGACCCGATGCTGCTGTTGAATATGGATGGGGTGGTGGAACGGCTTTCCTATGCAATTGACCGGAAGGAAGCCATTGCAGTTTATGGGGATTATGATGTGGATGGAGTCAGCGCAACCGCTTTACTGGTGGAAATCATACAGCTGCTTGGGGGGAATGTTACAGCTTATATTCCCAATCGTTTTGATGAAGGTTACGGGTTAAACATCGAAGCGTTAAATTATTTGCGGGAGCAGGGTATACAACTGGTGCTGACCGTGGATTGTGGGATTCGCTCACTGGGTGAGGCGGAACATGCCAGGCAAATTGGGCTGGATTTAATTATCAGCGATCACCATCACCCATTGGAGCAAATTCCCGCAGCCCAGTTTGTGATTTGCCCCAAACAAAAAGGTGATCTATACCCGGAGAAAAATCTGGCGGGTGTGGGGGTGGCCTATAAAATTGCTCAGGCATTGGTGCAGCGCTGTTTGAAAGAACTGCCTTATGAAGGATTTGGGCTGGATTTGGTGGCTTTAGGCACGGTAGCGGATGTTGTGCCTTTGACCGGTGAGAATCGGATGCTGGTGCGGGCAGGGTTGAAGGAGTTGAGGCGTGGTTGGCGTGCGGGCCTGCGGTCACTGGCACAGGCGGCCAGATTGACGCCTTCGACTCTGAGCACAGCAGATATTGGCTTTGGTTTAGCCCCGCGATTAAACGCTGCCGGACGGTTGGAATCAGCGCTGGCTTCTTATCAGCTGCTTTTAGAACGAGATGTTCAACAAATTGGGCTCCTGGTGCAGCGTTTGGATGACCAGAATCGTGAAAGACAGAAAATAACCGCTGAAATGCAGCAGCGAGCCGAAGAGCTCATCCAGCAAGAGGAATTTGAAGAAATTTTATTTGCCTTTGATACCAGTTTCAACCCAGGTGTGGTGGGTTTGGTGGCTGGCAAGTTGACCGAAAGTTACTACCGTCCGGCGGTGGTTGGAACCATCAACGGTGAGTACGTGCGGGCTTCCTGCCGCAGTATTCCTGCTTTTCATGTTACCCAGGCGTTGGATGCCTGTGCAGACCTGATGGTGCATCATGGGGGGCATGCGCTGGCGGCGGGCTTTACTATTCATCGAGACCACCTGCCTGAGCTTAAACTACGGCTGGCCAAAATTGCCGCTGATCAATTGGGGGATTTGGATTTACGTCCCGTGTTGCGGGCAGATGTGGAGTTGCCGCTGGGCGAACTGCATCCCGAATTTTTGAAGTATTTGCATCTATTGGAGCCAACCGGAATGGATAATCCGGAGGTTTACTTTGTTTCGCGCAATGTCAGGACTCTCAACCCTCGGGCGATTGGGGCTGATGGCAAGCACCTGAAATTTCTGGTTACCGATGGATGGATAACCTATGATGCGGTTGCTTTCCGGCAGGGGCACTGGATGGAATCCGGTTTACCAAAAGAGGTGGATATCCTCTACCGTTTTGAGCTGAACACCTACAACGGCCGCGAGAATTTGCAGCTCAATGTGGTGGATATCAAACCGGCTGGCAGCGACTGAATTGTGTTTTTGGGGATGATCAATCCACGAAGCGATATTTGATTAATGCCCACAATGCCTCAAAGGCATCCCACAGTTTGATTTTCTTGCCTTCCGAGTAATCCCGCGGATTGAAGGCAATCGGCACTTCGTAGATGCGGATTTTGCGCTTGAGGATTTTGGCGGTGAACTCCGGTTCAAACTCAAACCGGCGGGCATGAAGCGGAATATCCTTAATCACATCCCGCTTGAAGACTTTGTAACCGGTTTCCATATCACTGAGAATGTTGTTATACAGGATGTTGGTGAACGTGGTCAGCAGTTTATTGGCAACCATGTTCCAAAATAAAATTGGACGCCTGGCAGCGCCTAAAAAACGCGAACCGTATACTACCTCTGCGATACCGTCGCGGATCGGTTGCAAAAGATTGGGGTATTCCCGCGGGTCGTATTCCAAATCGGCATCCTGGATGATGATCACATCCCCGCTGGCATTCTGAATACCGGTTCTGACGGCTGCGCCTTTTCCCATATTATTTTCGTGGAAAATCGTGCGGATTTGTCCCTGCTGTTGCAGTTCACTTAAAATTTCTCTGGTTCCGTCCTTGGAGCCGTCATCCACAACCAGAATTTCATCAGCCAGTCCTGTTGCCTGAACGCGTTTGATGATCTCGGAGATTGTATTTCGTTCGTTATATGCTGGTATGATGACAGAAATTTTCATGGCGGGAATTATAAGGGATGAACAGCAAATCAACAAGGCATGGCGTGCTATAATTTGGATGTCGTTATGAGAATTTCCATGATATTAAATTTCAAAAATGAAATGGTTATGCATACGATCTCTGGAGGGGTAGGATGACCAAAATGACTCGCCCGCCCACTTCTGCAGCCACACCAGTAGCCACCGGTCCATTTGTGCCACCGCCAATTAACACGATTGAAGATACCGGTTTAAATCCATTGTGGCTTCAGGACCTGGCGCTGAAAATTTTTTACTTTCAGGGATACATGAGCGGCTTCAAGCTGGCAGAAGAAATTGCCCTGCCGTTTACGGGTGTGCTCAGCCTGATTCTGGATGCGCTTAAGCGCGAAAAATTAATTGAGGTGCGTTCTTCACAAGCCGGAGTAGGGGAAGGCGCCTACATTTATGCCATCACGGGAGCGGGTATTGCACGGGCGAGAGAGGCTATCGAACGTTCGCAATATGCCGGTCCGGCGCCTGTACCGTTGGAGATGTACAACGATGCAATTCGACGGCAAAGCCGCGGCAGGCTGCAGGTGACGAACCGGGTGATGCGGCAGGTGCTTTCCCATGTGGTTCTTTCCGAAGATACTTACCAGCGATTGGGACCGGCGGTCAATTCGGGAATGTCCATTTTCCTGTATGGTCCGCCGGGGAATGGGAAAACTACCATAGCGCGCGCGATTGGAAACCTGATTCAGGCTCAGAAAATGTACATCCCTTACGCAATTTACGTGGATGGTCAGGTGATTACCCTGTATGATTCGGTCAACCACCAACTGGCGGGGGAAGAAGATGCCTCCGTGCAAGCTACGGGTGGGATGCGTTCCACGGTGCGTCGTGATCCGCGCTGGGTTCAAATCCGGCGGCCGTTCATCGTCACCGGCGGTGAATTAACCATGGCGGGTCTTGATCTGGTCTTTGATGACACCCTGAAATACTATGAAGCTCCCTTCCAGATTAAGGCAAACGGCGGGATTTTACTGATTGATGACTTCGGCCGGCAACAGGTGCGGCCTCGTGACTTGCTTAACCGCTGGATTGTGCCGCTTGAAAACCGGATTGATTACATGAGTCTGCACACCGGCAGGAAATTTGAAGTGCCGTTTGATGTGCTGGTGATCTTTTCAACCAATCTGCCGCCAAAAGAGCTGGTAGATGAAGCCTTTTTGCGCCGCCTGCGCCATAAAATTGAGATTACCGATCCGACTTACGAGGAGTACCGCGAAATTTTTAAGCGGGTTGCGGCTCAAAAAGGAGTTGCTTATAACGATCAAGGGCTGGCCTACCTGTTGCAGGAGTACTACATCAAGGCAAACCGCAAGTTGCGTGCTTCGCATCCACGGGATTTGTGCGACCAGATTCTGGATATTTCGCGCTACCTTGGAATGGAACCAGAAATGACCAAAGAATTGATTGACCGGGCAGTTAAATCCTACTTTGTGGAATTATGAATCGACTCTTTGAACTACCCAAACCAGTCATTTTTGCTCACCGCGGCGCATCAGCTTATGCTCCCGAAAATACAATGGCAGCCTTTCGCCTCGCTGCGCAGCAAGGGGTGGAGGCCATTGAGTTGGATGCCAAACTTTCAGCGGATGGTGAAGTTATCGTAATCCACGATACCACAGTTGACCGTACTACCAATGCAAAAGGAGAAGTGCGGAAGTTCAGCGTGCGGGAATTTCAACAAATGGATGCCGGCAGCCATTTTTCTGAGGAATTTCGAGGCGAGCCTGTACCCACCCTAAGACAGGTATTTGAGGAATTGGGTAAAAAACTATTCATTAATGTTGAACTGACGAACTATGCGACCCCGCGCGATCAACTTCCAGAGAAGGTAGCAACGCTGGTTAAAGAATATCAACTCGAAGAATGGGTTTTGTTCTCGTCTTTCAATCCATTTAATCTGATACGGGTCCGGCGGGAGCTGCCGGATTGTCCGGTGGGCATTCTGGCATTGGAAGGAACTGCTGGATGGCTGGCACGTTCATTCATCGGTAGATGGTTTGCACCTCAGATTATCCACCCCAATTTAAAGGATGCCAGCGCGGGTTTTATCCAAAAAGAACACCAGCGAAATCGGCGTGTTCATGTCTGGACGGTGAACGAACCGCAGGATATTGAACGGCTATTTCAGGATAGGGTTGATGGGATTTTTACCGATGATCCCCTTACCGCCCAGAAAATTCGAAATCAAATGTGAGCATGCAAAAGTTCTTCCCGTCCATCCGGAAATGTTTGAATATCCTTGTATTCCTTGTGTTTATCATGGCACAGGCTGCTTTGGGCACGCGGCAGAATTTCGTTGCTCACGCGGCGTTTGAGCCGCAAAGCGAATTGGATACCCGCGTCAGGCTGATCATGGATCAAATGTCGCCGGAACAAAAGGTCGGCCAGTTGTTTTTGGTGACTTTCAAAGGCACCGATGCGCGGCGCGATTCACCAGTTTACAAACTTATCGTTGATTATAAAGTGGGAGGTGTTGTTCTGCGGGCCGACAATGATAATTTTGAAGTGGCGGGTAATACCGTGCCAAAAGCGGCTGAGCTGATCCGCGCTTTACAAAATCATGTTTGGGACGCTTCGCAAACTCAAGACCGTAGCGCCGGTTCCCAAACACTCCCCTATATTCCCCTGTTCATTGGCATTTCACAAGAAGGAGATCTCTACCCCAATGACCAAATTTTCAGTGGCATGACATCCCTGCCCAGTTTGATGGCTATTGGGGCGACCTGGAATCCTTCCATGGCTGAAGCTGTTGGTAATGTTATGGGAAAGGAACTGCGGGCGATTGGATTTAATTTATATTTGGGGCCTTCCCTGGATGTGTTAGAAGTCACGGCGACCTCAGCCAACACCCTTGGCGTTCGAACATTTGGGGGTGATCCTTTTTGGGTGGGGGAAATGGGCAAAGCTTACGTGCGCGGCCTGCACCAGGGCAGCCGCGATCAAATGGCAGTAATAGCCAAGCACTTTCCCGGAAGAGGGGCCTCTGACCGTTTGCCGGAGGAGGAAGTAGCAACCGTTCGCAAGTCACTGGACGCGCTCCGTCAAATTGAACTGGCACCGTTTTTTGCTTCCATGCAGGCAGATATGGAGAGCAAAGCCCGCGTTGATGGGGTGATGGTTTCGCACATCCGCTATCAGGGTTTGCAGGAAAATATCCGCGAAATTACACCACCAGTCAGCCTGGACGCAGAGGCGATGCGCCAGGTGTTAACGCTGGAGCCGGCAGCGACATGGTATCAACAAGGGGGGGTTATTGTCAGTGATAATTTAGGCAGTAATGCAGTGAGGCGGTTCTATGATCCTACCGGCCAAACCTTTGATGCCCGGGCGGTTGCCAGAAACGCCTTCCTTGCCGGAAACGATCTGCTTTATTTGAACAATTTCATCGAACCTACGGACCCGGATAGCGCTACCACCATCATGCGGGTTGTGGATTCGTTCGCACAAAAATACCGCGAAGATCCTGCCTTCGCCGAACGAGTGGATCAATCGGTGGAACGTATTTTGAAATTGAAATTGCGTCTGTTTGGCGAGTTTCGCGTGGACAGGGTCCTTCCGCCAGCCAGCCAGCTGGCGGAGGTAGGTCGTTCACAATCGGTAGCGCTGGAAGTTGCCCGTAAGGCAGCAACGCTGCTCAGCCCTTCAGCCGCGGAATTAAATATCCGTCTGCCGCGCCCGCCGGAAAGCCGCGATCAGATCATCTTTTTCACCGATGTCGTCAATGCCCGTCAGTGCAGCACTTGCGGAGATCAGTGGATTTTGTCGGTTGACAGCCTGAAAAATGCCGTAATCCGTTTGTACGGCCCAGCAGCCGGGGGTTCGATCATTCAGGGATACCTGTTTTCTTATTCTTTTCTCGATCTCAACACTTATTTGAATAATCCGGAGGGTTTAGCCGCGCTGGGGGTTAATCTGGCAGATGCTGAATGGGTGGTTTTCGCGTTGACGGGGGATATCTCCACGCGTCCAGAATCGCAAGCCTTGAGGCGATTATTGAATGAGCGCCCCGATTTGATTGTCAATAAAAAGGTGATTGTTTTTGCCTTTGGGGCGCCTTATTTACTGGATGCCACCGATATCGCCAAATTAACTGCCTATTATGGTTTGTACAGTAAAATACCGGCATTTGTGGATACGGCAGCCCGAATTCTGTTTCAGGAGCAAAGCGCTAACGGGGCTTCTCCAGTTTCCATTCCTGGTATCGGTTACGATATTATTCGGGTTACTTCACCCAACCCGCTTCAGGTCATTCCGCTATATTTTGATTTTCCGCCTCCCACTGAAAGTGTGGAAGCTACAACGACCACCACACCTCAACCAACCCAAATCCCAGAGTTTAAGGTGGGGGATGTGGTGCCGTTTCGAACGGGGGTGATCATTGATCAAAACGGCAATCCAGTACCGGATGGCACCATCGTCCGTTTTATGATCAATACATTGGGCGAGAGCGGTGCGACTCAACAAATTGAAACTGTGACAACCGGAGGAATTGCCAGAGCAAGCTACCGCATAACTCTTCCGGCAACCATTGAAATTCGCGTAGTCAGCGAACCGGCAATGACTTCCCAGATCATTACCATCAACACCCAAAACGGCGAAGCCAATATTTCCACCGATGTTCCCACTCCACAGCCCACCTCAACACCAACACCGACCATTACGCCAACGATCCAACCTACTGAGGATGTGGAGGAGATTACTGAGGTAACGGTTGATTATGGGTTTAGCGATTGGATCATTATGCTGCTGATGGTGGGGGGAGGCGGCGCAGGAATTGCCTTCATTGGGCAGCGGCGGGTTTCATTGCGTTGGGGCTTCCGTTGGGGAATGATGGCAGTCATTGGGGGAATTGTGGCATATCTTTATCTGGTCAGCGGTTGGTTTGTGCCATTAGCGCCGTTTGAACAGGCTGGCCGATGGGGAGTGGTCATCACCAGTCTGGTCGGCTTGTTAAGTGGCTGGGGGATTGGGTGGTTGTGGCAGATGCGTTTACAAAAAGCCCAGCCACCAAACCGAAAAAATTAACGCAGCAAGGTCATCAAAAGACTGACAACCATGAGGAAGGCGGTAATCGCAATGAGACTTTGCTCCAGCGGATAATTGATGAAACTCCACGGTGATGTGGTTTGTGTTTTGAGCAGTGGGAGGGTATGTCGGTCTCCCAGCAGGCTTTTACGGAAAGCCTCTACTGACTCGGGGCGCTCATCCGGATGAAGACCCATTGCCCATAAAATACAGCGTTCTGTTCGCAGGGAGATATCGGGATTGATTTGGCGGGGTGGAATCAACCGGCTGGGGTCGAGGAAGCGTTCGCGGGCATCCGCAGGGGGTTCATTGGTCAAGAGGTGGTAGAGAGTTGCACCAAAGGCGTAGATATCGCTGCGCACATCGGTATGCCCGCTATCCCCGCCGTATTGCTCAAGCGGGGTATAGAGTGCGGTTCCCTGTCCTTGAAGAACGGTAATGGTCACTTCCCCTGGCGCGAGGACTTTGACCAGCCCAAAGTCCACCAGTTTTAACAACCCGCTGGGTGTCACTTTTAAGTTGGACGGTTTGATATCGCGGTGCAGGATGGGCGGATTTTGACTGTGAAGGTAGGAAAGTGCGCTGGCCAGCTGGTCAGCCCAATTGAGAACTTCGGCTTCAGAAAGGAAACGGTTTTGTTGTTTGGCTTCCAGCATGAGGGTGCGCAGATCTCGGCCGGGGATGAAATCCATGACAAGATAATCGCGCGAACCGGTGGAAAAAAAGTCGGAAACTTTGGGTAAATTGGGATGATCCAATCTTGCCAGAACAGTGGCTTCGCGGAAAAACTGTTCGCGAGCCTCTTGTAATAAATCAGGAGGTAGCGAACGGTCGTGTTCAACTTCTTTGAGGGCGCACTGACGCCCTTCCAGGCGCAGATCATCTGCAAGGTAAATGCTGCCCATACCGCCTTGCCCGATAATACGGACAATGCGATAACGACCCCGCAAGACTTCTCCAGATTTTAGAGGCAAGGGCATTGGTCCAATCCCTGTTTGATGGGATAGGCAATCTGGCTTCATTTTCGGCGCGTAACCAGAATGCCTGAAAATTACTTTTACACAAAGTATCGATTCTTTGATATATTATACCTTACTGGGTGAGGCAATCATTCCCAATCCTGTACTTTGGAGACGGGCAGTGGATTCACATCTCGTTGATCAACCAATACTGATTGCACAGAGTGGACCGCTGAACGGAAAGCGGTGGGATATTTTTGATGGAATGACGATTGGGCGTGAAAAGGATTGTGATCTGGTCATTCCGGACCGGCAGGTTTCACGCTATCATGCCCGCTTTGAAGTGCGTGCAGATCGAACCATTCTTCACGATCTTTCCAGCAAAAATGGAACGTACCGAAATGGCAAACGAGTTGAAGAACCGGTTGTTCTTCAAGATGGTGATGTGGTTCAAATTGCACTGGTTCAGTATTTTGTATACCTTAGTTCCGATTCAACCTTGCCGTTGGGAACTGAATTTGAATTACCCATTGAAGAAGTGAAACATGAATTCAATAAACGGTTGGTTTTGGATAAACTTTCGCGGCGGGTATGGGTCAATGGAGAGGAACTTTTACCACCGCTTTCGGTTCCCCAATTTCGACTTTTGGAAGCGTTATATGACAACGAAGGAAAAGTTGTTTCAAGACAGGATCTGGTCTTGGCAGTATGGGGGGATGAGGAAGCCGTAGGTGTTTCAGAACAGGCTTTAGATGCGCTGGTGAGACGGTTAAGAGATCGTTTGGCGGTGTTAGACCCCAATCACGCTTATCTGATCACGGTGCGCGGGTACGGATTGCGGCTGGACAATCCTCCGTCTGCGCTTTGATAGATTTGGGACCTGATAAACTACCCTAAAAAAACTGAAAACAAATTGTAAGTTTGAACAATTGATTGTGAACCGGCTTTGGTTTAGTATTAATTCAAGAAATTTCTGCAATTCGATGTTTGTTTTAAGGCGGGAAGATCACTATGTTGAAACGCCTCCAGTCCGTACAAGATTCATCCCCCACAAAAGATTCAACCCTTTATTCGTTCAGGCAATCGGTCGCTGTTTCAGGTTACGAAAGCGGCCTGAATGAAACCAAGCCGGTAGAAGGCCGTTTCTATAAAGTGTTTAAGTTGAATATTCCCGCTCTATTTGAACAGAACTGGTTTGGGCCAAGGTTGTGGAAAAGCAAGTTGTATGACGGTATTTTGCCGGCCCTGGTGATGATTTTGCTGACCCTGTTGTTCAATCTTCTTTTTATACCGGTCAAAATTGTTTTCGGTACACCGGGATTACTAATCTATACATTGATTATTCTCGCCGGGGGGGTTTACACATTAGGCAAATGTGTGCAATTGCGCTTTGATGAAATTACACGCGCCTGGTATGGAGTGATTTCCGGTCTTTTGTTGTGGTTTGCGGTCAATACTTCCGGGCGTTTGGGGGAAATTACCGTTTCAATGGAAGTTGAGGCTATGATTCTGCTTTTGGCTGTTCTGGTCGTTACAACCTTGTGGAAAACCGTCTTTCCATTGGGGTTGAGGTTTCTGGCTTTTGTGTTTCTGGTTGATTGGACGCTGCGATTCTGGTTGGGTATTCACGCTTTTCTGGCTGAAAGTTTTGAGTTTTTCCAGTGGAGTTATTATCTGACCGGATTTATTTCGCTTTCTGGCTTGATCTTTTTCCTGATGTGGATGTTCTTAAAAGCCGAAAGTCGGGTTCATCATCTGTGGGCTGCGGTGGGGATTTGGTTCTGTACATTGATGGTGATGATTGTATTTTTCCGAATGCCGCTTTAAGATTCACTGGCTTATATCGGAGAATAGAAGCGTGTAGTTCCGCGTTCTCCTCCGGGTGGTAGATTCAACACTTCCAGATAAACCGACTTGATTTCGCTGGCGATTCGTTCCCAGGAGTAGGATTGTGCCAGCAGGTTTGCCTGTTCTCCCAACCGATCCCGCAGTTCGGGGTTGAGGATGAGTTCCTTCAGGCGGTTGCCGAGAATTTCCGGCTCACCATCGGGGATGACGAAACCGGTTATGCCATCCTGAACCAGGAAGGCCAACCCCCCCACCTGGGAAGCCACTACCGGTGTACCGCACGCCATTGCTTCCAGAGCAACCATGCCAAACGATTCATAATGTGAAGGAACAACAACGACATCGGCAGCGGAGTAGTAATAGGGCAACGATTCCTGGTCGCGTTTGCCGAGGAACAGGACGAAATCACGCAAACCCAAGCTTTTGACGAGATTTTGTAAGCGGGCCATTTCAGCGTTGACGCTGAGCTCACTCTCCTCCGGATCGCCACCAACAATTACCAGAGAATGTGGACAGCAAAGCAGTTCGGAGGCTTGCTGCATCCAGGCAACGGCGCGGATGAGCGTTTCCAACCCTTTGAGTGGTTCAATTCGCCCCACAAACAAGATCATCCGGTTTTTGATGGGGACACCGATGACCTCACGTGCCTCATCGCGCGGAATGGGATAAAAGCGGCTCAAATCCACACCGGGAGGAATCACGCGCAGTTTTTTAGAATTGGCTCCATATAGAAATTCCAGTTGAGATTGCTCTGCCGGTGTGGCAGCGATAATACGGTCAGCGGTTTGTAAAATTTTCCGTTCTCCTTCCAGCCGGTAATCCCCTTCGACTTCTTCTGGTGAACGGGCGACCCGGTTTTTCATAAGAACGAGAGTATGGAACATATGGATGATGGGTGTGTTCCACTCGGCTTTGAGCTTTTCTGCTGCGATTCCGGACATCCAGTAATGGCTGTGAATGACATCATATTGCAATCCCTTTGTACGGGTAAAATTGAGGATGCCTTGAACAAAATCCGGCAGATAACTGGCAAGTTCCTTTTTGGGGAGAGGGATTTCCGGTCCGGCGGGAATGTGAACAACCCGATTACCGTAACCCAGGTTATGCAAAACATGCGGAACGTGTTCATCCTGGGAACGGGTAAAGACATCCACATGGATGCCGGCTTTCCCTAAAAATCGAGTCAATTCAGCCACATACACATTCATTCCGCCGGTATCTTTACCGCCCAGGGTAGCCAAAGGGCAGGTGTGGTAGGAGATCATGGCAACGTTCATTGGAAAAATCCTTGCCCGAAAAATCTGTGTGCTGGTATAATTTCGACCACGCCACCGTAGCTCAGACGGTAGAGCAGGCGTTTCGTAAACGTCTGGTCAAGGGTTCGAGTCCCTTCGGTGGCTCTTTTGATTCTACTCTACTATAAAATAACCAACAGGAAATAAGCTGTAGAACCTTAGCGGTCAGCAGTAGTTGCCTGCACCGGTGAGGAGACCGTTGCGTGTTTTTTTGAAAGGCAACGGATTAATGAAATCCAAACCTTAAATGGATGCCAAAATCACAGGCGGGTCATTAAACCTCAACCTCTGAAGGCGTGAATCAGGGTCAACTTAAAAGCCAATGCGCAACCAATCGGTTCCGGTAATGACCGAAAGTGCCAGCAGGAGAAACAAAATCAGCAGAAACACACCGCAACCACAGCCAAGGCAGGAACCACTTCCAAACCCAATTCTGGATTGCAACCAGTTAAACAGGCGGTCCAGGAGGAACAATTTCAATAAACCAGATAAGCAGCCGGGGCGATTGTCCACTTGTTTTTTCCTTTCTCACTTCTCTCACTTCACACTCCTTTTACGAAAAGTGGGGAAAAAAGTTGCTGAATGAGAAATTTGTTATGATCAACAAAATTGTATAAACCTTCTTTATATCAAATGTGGAAATTGCTTGACAATTGCAGACTCCTGTCATTAAAATAAAACCATGAAACCTGACATGACATCTCCCAATTCACTGCATCATCATCATTTCGCCATATACCTCCGCTGTCCGATTCGGTGAGTGGTTGAGTCAGGTTTTGCGTCATCCAGCCAACCCCCGCCAATCGGCGGGGGTTTTTATTTATGAATTTTGTGAGGCAGGTATTTTATGACAACTTTCCGTATCTCTCTCCCCTCTAAAGGACGTCTATCTGAAGACGCGCTGACTTTTCTGGAATCTTGCGGTCTACAAGTATATAAGCCAAATCCACGCCAGTATGAAGCCGTATTACCGGATTTGCCGGATTTGAAAGTTCTCTTTCAAAGACCGGGCGATATTGTGGCCAGCGTGGCGGATGGTAGTGTTGATTTTGGGATTACCGGCCTGGATATGGTGATGGAAAAGAACCCCGAGCCGACCTCCATACTGATTTTGCATGAGGCATTGGGTTTTGGGGGCTGCACCTTGAGTCTGGCTATCCCGGAAAGCTGGGAGGGGGTGACAACGATGGAAGGACTGCAAACCTACACCCGCCGGTTAGGACGTCCGCTGCGGGTTGCGACCAAGTTTTCGCGCCTGACCGGAAAATTCTTAAGCAGGTATGCAATTCCTTTTACACTGATTTCAGCCGAAGGCACTCTCGAAACGGCTCCGGCGATTGGATATGCCGATATGATCAGTGATCTGGTGGCTTCCGGGCAAACGCTGCGGGATAATCGCCTGAAGGTGATTGAAGGGGGGCAAATTCTAAACTCTCAGGCAGTGCTGATTGCGAATTTTTACCGATTGAAGGCCAGTGAAGCAGCCCAATCGCTTGCCCGCAATTTGCTGGAATTGATTGAAGCTCATTTACGAGGCAGTACCAATTACTCGGTGTTTGCCAATATGCGCGGCACCTCTGCCCAGGCTGTGGCTCAGCGCATTTTTGACCACAGCACATTACATGGTTTACAAGGGCCGACCATCTCACCGGTTTTCACACCTCACGGCAATGGAGACTGGTATGCCGTGCATGTGGTCGTCGAAAAGAATGATATTTACCGGGCGGTGAACGAACTGCGCGCGGTTGGCGGGAGCGGCGTGGTGGTTGTGCCAGTCACCTATATTTTTGATGAAGAACCCCCGCGTTGCCTGAAGATGACGCAGGCACTGCGTCTTGATCAACCGCCGGAATTATCTGATCTTGAAGGGGGCTTAATAAAATGAAACAGCCGCTCATCAAAGACTTACAAGAGCAGGTCAGTCGTCGGTTTGAGCAAATTCCTGCCTATGTGCCGATTGAACCGTTTGAGGTGATTGCAGAACGGGTGGGCAGAAGCCCCGAGCAAATAATTAAACTGGATGCCAACGAAAATCCTTACGGCCTTGCGCCTCAAGCGAAAAAGGCGCTGGCTGATCTGCGCTGGGGCAACATATATCCGGACCCTGAAAGCCGGGCTCTCCGCCAGGCTATTGCTGCCTATATGGGTGTACCCGTTGAACATATTGTGGCGGGGGCAGGCGCGGATGAATTAATTGATTTGATTTTACGTGTGATTTTACGCCCGAACGACTCGGTGCTGGTTGCACCGCCAACTTTTGGGATGTATGCCTTTGACGCGCGTATCAATGGCGGACAGGCGCTGGAAATCCCTCGTAACCGTGATTTCAGCCTGAATCTCGAAGAGATGAGGCGAGTGGTAAGGGATAATAAACCATCTGCCATTTTGCTGGCATCGCCGAACAACCCGGATGGTGGAATGTTGACCCCGCTGGAACTGGAAGAAATTTTAGGATGGGGTATCCTGGTCGTACTGGATGAGGCCTACATTGAATTCAGTGATGGCGGACAGCTAGGCGAGCAGGCTTCTCAAATTCATCAACCACTGAAGCGTGATAATTTAGTCGTTCTGCGGACGTTTAGCAAATGGGCCGGCCTGGCAGGACTGCGGGTGGGTTTTGGTGTGTTTCCACAGTGGATGTTGCCGGTTTTATGGAAAGTGAAACAGCCTTATAACGTCAGTGTTGCTGCAAGCGCTGCAGCAATTGCCTCACTGCAAGACTTAACTTGCCTGATCGAACGCGTGCAAAAAATCCGTTCGGAGCGGGTGCGTTTATATCAATTACTTGCTCAAATTGACTGGCTGGAGCCGATCCCCTCGCAGGCAAATTTTATTCTCTGCCGCGTGAAAGGACGTTCTGCAAAGGCGGTGAAAGCGGAGTTGATGAAAAAAGGCATCTTTGTGCGTTATTTTGACACACCCTTGTTGCAAAATTTTATCCGTGTCAGCATTGGATTGCCCCAGCATCATGATGTCCTGTTTCAAGCTTTGAAAGAAATGGAGGAAGAGCACTTATGACCACGGTGGAAACAAAAGGCCGTTTCGTTTCCCTCAGCCGCCAGACCCGCGAAACTTCAATCAATTTGCAATTGAATCTGGATGGAACAGGACAATTCCAGATTCAAAGCGGCATTGGGTTTCTTAATCACATGCTGGCTCAGGTGGCTTTTCATGGCTTATTTGATCTACAGTTGGAGGCTCAGGGTGATCTGGAGGTGGATTTTCACCATACTGTTGAAGACTGCGGTTTGGTAATCGGTGAAGCGTTTGACCGTGCCCTGGGTGACCGAAAAGGGTTGGTGCGCATGGCGGTACAATACGCACCGATGGATGACAGTCTGGCGCGAGTGATTGTAGATTTCTCGGGCCGGCCATACAGTGTCATCCGCGCCCGCTGGGCTGCTGATCAAATTGGCGGCGTCCCGACCAGTCTGTGGGAGCATTTTCTTGAATCGTTTGCACTCCGTTCCCGCTGCAACCTGCACGTAAAGGTACTGTATGGTAAAGATGGTCATCACCAGCTGGAAGCTGTGTTCAAAGCGCTGGGAAGAGCGCTTTGCGCAGCCAGTCGGCTGGATCCGCGCCGCATGGGAGAAATACCTTCCACAAAGGGAGCGTTGAATGTCTGATCAGGTGGTGGTGGTGGATGCCGGCACCGGCAACTTGCGTTCGGTGGTCGGTGCATTGACCAAAATTGGCGCATCAGTCAGGGTGACCTCGCTGGCTGAGGAAGTTTTGAAGGCAGAACGAATCGTTTTGCCGGGGGTTGGGGCATTTGGAGAATTCATGCAGGGAATTAACCAGAATCACTTGCAAGACGCCCTTAAGGAATTCATCCGGCGCGGCCGTCCGCTGCTGGGAATTTGTGTGGGTATGCAGGCCTTGATGGAGGTGAGCGAGGAGTTGGGGCGTTTTGAAGGGCTTGGCATTCTGCCGGGAGCTGTGGTGCGTTTTGAGGAATCTCCATCCTTCAAGGTGCCCCATACCGGCTGGAATCAGGTGTGGTTTTCACGCCAATCATTGCTGACCAAAGGGCTTTCTTCCGGTTTTTATGCGTATTTCAATCACAGTTATTATTGTGTACCTCAGAAGGTATCGCAAATTCTGGCTTTCACGGATTATGTGGTGGATTTTGCCAGCATCGTTGGAGAGGGAGCATTGTTTGGAGTACAGTTTCATCCCGAAAAAAGTCAGCAGGTTGGTGAACGCCTGTTATCGAATTTTCTGTCTATCTGATTGGTTGGGGTTTGAACATGGAAGATTTCACAATATTTCCAGCGATTGATTTGCGCGGTGGAAAGGTGGTGCGCCTGGAAGAGGGTGACCCTTCCCGCCAAACCGTATTCAGTAATGATCCGGCCGAGGTAGCTGATCGTTTTTTAAAGGCTGGGGCGCGTTGGCTGCATGTCATTAATCTGGACGGAGCTTTTGGTGATACACAACAGGCGAGGCAGAACGAAAGGGCGATTGCCCGCATATTGGAAATAACCTCTTCACTTGAGGCGCACATTCAGGTGGGTGGAGGACTGCGTACGATTGGGGCAATTCGGGATTTGTTAGATTTGGGAGTCCAGCGAGTGATTCTGGGTACACTGGCCGTTGAACAGCCCCAAGCAGTGGCAGATGCAATCCGCCAATGGGGAGCGGATCGAATCGCGGTGAGTGTGGATTTGCGGGCGGGAATAATGCAAACTCATGGCTGGCAGAAAAGCGCGCTTCTGCCGCTTGAAGAGTGGCTTCAAGGACTGGCGGATGAAGGTTTGCGCTGGGTGATGATTACAGATGTCGAACGGGATGGAATGTTGAGCGGTGCAAATCCTCAGATGGCTGATTGGCTGAAGGCGGATTCAAGACTTCGACTGGTACTGGCTGGCGGAGTGAGCCGCAAGGCGGATATTCAGGCAGCCAGAACCGCCGGCCTGGCCGGGGTGATTATTGGGAGAGCCTTGTACACGGGTGAATTGAATTTGTCTGAATTGCTGCGGGAGGTATCCGATGCTGGCTAAACGTATCATCCCCTGTTTGGATATCAAAGACGGCAGGGTGGTGAAAGGAATCAACTTCATCTCCTTGCGCGATGCCGGCGACCCAATCCGGCAGGCCGCTATTTATGACGCGTTGGGCGCAGATGAACTCGTCTTTCTGGATATTCAAGCAACCCCTGCGGGACGCACAACGGTGGTGGATCTGGTGGCGCGTGTTGCTGAAGAAATCCGAATGCCGCTTACGGTGGGGGGCGGCGTGCGCAGTGTTGAGGATATGCGCCGTTTACTGCTGGCCGGCGCGGATAAAATCAGCATTAATTCTGCAGCGGTGCGCAACCCACAAATCCTACGCGAAGGAGCCGACCGTTTTGGCAGTCAGTGTATTGTTCTGGCTGTGGATGTAAGGCGGCGTATGGGGGGTGAGGGAGTCTCGGCAGGCTGGGAAGTGATTGTAGACGGCGGCAGAACACCAACCGGGCTGGACGCGCTGGAGTGGGCACAGCAAGCCGTGGGTTTGGGGGCAGGCGAAATCCTCTTAACCAGTATGGACCGGGATGGGACACGCGCTGGTTATGACATTGAACTGACCCGCACCTTTAGTCAGAACCTGCCGGTGCCGATTATTGCCTCCGGTGGGGCAGGTGAGATGGAACATTTTGCTGAAATTCTGAGTGCAGGCGGGGCGGATGCTGCTCTGGCTGCCACACTGTTCCACGATGGGGTGATTCAAATTCCCGATCTTAAGGCGTATCTGTTTCAAAAGGGTATTCCTGTACGTCTATTGGAGAAAGGAGAAGGATGATGAACCAGGCTGATGAATTGCAATTCGATGAGAAGGGGTTGCTGCCTGCGATTATCCAGGATGCCTTCAGTCAACAGGTGTTGATGCTGGGCTGGATGAGCCGCGAGTCCTACGAGCTGACCCGCAGCACAGGACTGGTGCATTTCTGGTCGCGCAGTCGTCAGCGTTTATGGAAAAAGGGTGAAACATCCGGAAATTTTATGCAGGTGGTGGAAATCATTGCCGATTGTGATCGGGATGCGTTATTGGTAAGGGTGTTGCGAAAAGGGCCGGCCTGTCATACCGGCATGATTACCTGTTTTCATAATCCGGTTGACAAGGAGGATGGAAAATAATGTTGTTTTTAGATGAATTGAGAGAAGTCATAGAAGATCGGCGCAAGAATCCCCGTGTGGGATCTTACACCAGTCAATTATTTGCCAGTGGTGAAGATGAAATTTATAAAAAGATCGGCGAAGAGGCAATTGAAGTCATTCTGGCCGGCAAGGGGCAGGGTAACCGGCGGATCGTAGAGGAAGTCAGTGATTTGCTCTATCATCTGCTGGTGATGTTAACGCTGAAAGGAATCTCACTGGGAGAAATTGAGGCTGAATTACGCCGCCGACATGGTGGATAAGGAAAAAAATATTCCCCATCAAAATTAAATTGAAAAGGAAAAAGTCTTCCATTCGAGCAAATTACGATTATAATTAGGTCAATCCATTGCCCGGTTACAGGCAGACTACATCAGTTTGCACTGACCCGAAAGTTGCCCTGGCAAGGCATGCGTCTGTCCGTTACGCACCTTAAAAATGCTGTAACGAAAAAATCCGGCAGCCAAACGGCGGCTGGATGATTTTTGGCACCGCTTTTCCGGCAAGCGGAACTGCGGAGCCAATTTTTTTGCCTCGACATTGCGCCGCAGATCAGAGTGATCACAGCACTTGCGGTAAGGCGGTCGTTATGGCGTGTTTTTGTGGACGAACCAATGGTTTGTCCGGGACAGGCTCATGGTGAATAACCATGGCAATTTAACCAAAGACCGGGCGTCTCCGGCGAGGTTAACAGTTTAATATTTTTTTTCACTTCAAAGGAGAAAAATGGAGATTCAAACATTTTCATATTGCTCTCCAAAATTGGAGTTGCGTCCCTGTCCTGAAAAGGGGGGATTTGGTCTATTTGCAATCGAGCCGATCAGCGCGGGTGAGTTATTAGCCATGTGGGGCGGGCAAGTTGTTACCGGTGAGCAGTTGCAGTACCTGCCGGTTGACCGTCAGACTCATGGGATTCAAATTCATGAAGACCTGTATCTGGTTCCAGTTACCCATGGTGAACCTGCTGATTACTTCAATCATTCCTGCAATCCGAATTGCGGGTTGGACTCGCCGATTTCGCTGGTGGCGATGCGGGACATTGAGGTAGGCGAAGAGGCTTGCTTTGATTATGCGATGAGCGATTCGTCGGATTACGATGAATTTGAGTGCCACTGCGGCTCACCCACCTGCCGTAAAACCATCACCGGTCGAGACTGGATGATTCCTGAGTTGCAGGAGCGGTATGCTGGTTATTTTTCACCGTATCTCCAGCGACGAATTGAAAAACTGCGTGAAGAAATTCGTCTCAAGGGCAACGGCAGTAAATCCATCAAAAAGACCAACGGAAAAAAATAATTCTTAACCTGAAGGGTTGAGTTTGGCAGTCATTTCGCTCTTAACCGATTTCGGTGATCGGGATGCGTTTGTGGGAATCATGAAAGGGGTGATCTGGAAGATTGCCCCTCAGGTTCAAATTGCCGACCTGACGCATTGGATCGAACCGCAAAATGTAATGCACGGCGCGTTGATACTCGGTCAGTCGTATGCTTACTTTCCGGAAGGCAGCGTGCATGTGGCGGTGGTAGATCCGGGAGTTGGCACCCAACGCAAAGCAATTGCCGCGCGCATCGGCAAGTTTTTCTTTGTTGCTCCGGATAATGGCTTGCTCACCCTGCCTTTGGAACAGTCTGAAAGGCTGGGAGAACCAATTCACGTGGTGGAATTGAACGAACCGCGCTTTTGGCTGCCGGAGGTGAGTAAGTCATTTCATGGGCGGGATATCTTTGCACCCTGTGCTGCCCATCTGGCAACGGGAGTGCCGCTGGATGAAATGGGAAGTCGGCTGGATTCCAGCGCATTGGTGCGTGTAGTCATTCCAAAACCGCAACCGATCAAAGGCGGTTGGCAGGCGCAGATTCTGATGGTGGATGTTTTCGGAAACTTAATCAGCAATCTGACGATGGATGACTTGGGCGGTCAAGCAATCCGCAGTGTACGGATTGCCGGGGTATCCATTGAACAATTCACCCGTACCTTCGGTGAGGCGCCTCCTGGTTCTTTAATCAGCATGTTTGATAGCTCTGGTTATTTGAGCATTTGTGTGGTCAATGGGAATGCCCAAAAGCAGTTGAATGTGCGGATTGGCGAACCTCTGGAAGTGATTACAGGTTAGTGGATAGCCACACTAAATTCAATCCTGTGTTGTTTCCAGCCCAAACTGAACCAGGATGCGGGCGATGTGCTTGGCGCCTTTCAGGTATAAATCCAGGCGGATATTTTCGTTCGGGGCGTGAGCCTGTGAACCGGGATGCCCGATACCTGCGGTAACAATAGGGACGTGCAGCATTTCCATGAAAAGATGGTTGGGGCCGGAACCACCACTCATCGGGATGATTTGCATGGGTCGGCCGTATACCTCAGCGGCTGATTCGACCACCATCTTGACAAAGGGATGGTCAACATCGGTGCGGGCTGGAGCCTCACCGCCCAGATAGGTAATTTGGACATCGCTAAAACCGTGATTGTCCAGATGCTGGCGCAGTTGGTGCAGTACATCTTCAGGCGTCTGATCGGGAACCAGCCGAAAATCCACCTTGGCGCTGGCCCGTGCCGGCAGTACCGTCTTTGAACCGGGACCTTGATAACCGGAAGTTAAACCGCAGATGGTACAGGTGGGCAACATGCTTTCTGCAACCCTCAATTCCACTCCCCCGGTCATGCCTTTCAAGAACTCTTTGATCCCGTAGCGGTTGCGATATTCGTCGGCGGTTTCAGGCATTAATTCAAATAATTCAAGGTCGCGTTTGGAGGGTGGGCGGACTTTATCGTAAAAGCCGGCCAGGAGGATGGTTTCATCAGGCGATTTGAGGGTATTCAATGCCCAAACCAGCCGCCAGGCGGCATTTGGGAAAATTGAACCACCCAGACCGGAATGAACATCCTGATTGGCGGTTTCAACCCGGAGTTCAACATAGCACAACCCCCGTAAACCGAGGTACTGTACTGGCACATCGCGGTGATCCACTCCACCAAACTCCCAGATGCAGGCGTCTGCCTGTAAGTTTGAAGCATGCGCTTCCATGAATGGTTTGAGATTTGGGCTACCGATCTCTTCCTCTCCCTCGACGACGAAGCGGATGTTGCAGGGCAGCTCGCCATACTCGGCAAGGATGGCATCTATTGCAAACAAGCGGCTGAGCAGATGTCCCTTGTCGTCGCTGACGCCGCGCGCAAATAACTTTCCATCCCGCAGCGTGGGCTGAAAGGGAGGCGATTCCCATAATTCCAGGGGTTCGGGCGGTTGCACATCGTAATGATTGTAGAATAAGAGGGTGCGCGGTGATTTGCCCGCCCGAAATGCGGTGACCACCGGCGCGCCAGCGGTGGGGATGATGTGGGTTTCAAACCCCCGTTTTTTGAGCATTTTTTCCACCATGCGGGCGGTATCTTCAATTCCCCAGTTTTGTGCTGATACACTGGGCTGCTCGCAAAATCGGCTCAGTTCGGCGATACTTTCCTCGAGATGTTCTTCCAGATAGCGGTCAATGCTGGTGAGGGTCATCATGCTGCCTCCGTTGGATTGATGGAATGCTAAAACGGGAAAAGGTTCAGGATAAAGGAACCACCGTAGGAAAAAATAAGCATTTTCAATACCTTGCCAATCCATGAAAAAAGCAAAAACTGCCACAATGGCATTTTGAGGATCCCGGCAGTGATTCCGGCTACATCAAAAATGGGATTTGGAACGAACGAAAGCACCAGAATGGTAATGGGACCGTATTTGCGCATCCATCGTTCAAATTTTTCACTCCATTCGGTCTTTTCGACAATTCCCTGCCCGCTAAAACCTGCCAGATACCCGGAAAGTTCCCCCAGGGCTGCGCCACTGCCAGCGGCAACTGCCACCCAAAAGGGATTGAACACCGCCCCCATGGCTGAGGTGAATAAAACACCCGGCAGCGGTAAAATCAACGTTGCGTTTGCCAGCAAAGATACCAGAAAAATTCCGGGATAGCCAAAAGACTCCAGCTCGCGGACTTTTTCACGGTTAATGTAAAGGAAAATGGTCAAACCCACCACAAAAACCAGGGCAAGGATGCGGGCAATTTTGAGGCGGGTTTCTTTATTCATTCGGGGTTGTGTTCTTTATTTTCCAAAAGGGTTTCGATGCGGGAGATGACCATATCCAGTGCTACTGTATTAAAACCCCCTTCGGGAATAATCACATCGGCGTAGCGTTTGGAAGGCTCCACAAAATCCATGTGCATTGGGCGGACGGTGTTGAGGTACTGTCGAATAACCGACTCGGTGGTACGCCCACGTTCGCGGATATCCCGTTCCAGCCGGCGGATGAAGCGCAAATCTGGATCGGTATCCACAAAGATTTTGACATCAAACAATTCTCTGAGTGCAGGTTCGGCAAAAATGAGAATGCCCTCTACCAGAATTACCCGCTGGGGCTCTATATGAATGGTGCGACTGGTGCGGGTGTGGGTGGTAAAGTCATAAACCGGCAATTCAATCGGTTCCCAGTTTTTCAGTTTTCTAATGTGTTCAATCATCAAGGACGTTTCCAGCGAATTGGGATGGTCGAAATTGACCTGTTCACGCTGGGCGGGGGGAAGGTCTTTCAAATCGCGGTAGTAAGCATCGTGAGGGAGATACGCAATCCGGTGGGAACCGACCCGCTTCAGGATTTCGGTTGCAACGGTGGTTTTCCCGGAGCCGGAACCTCCGGCAATGGCAATAACGAGAGAGGAAATTGCAGGTTTCATCTAACCAGATTATAGTCGAAAACCCTTGAGGGCGGGTTAATCCAACAAAACAAATCGCAGTTGCCGGCTGTGAGTGTCCAAAATGCAAAAAGAACGCTCTTCTTTGCGTAAACCACCTAGCGCGCCGGGGTTGATCAGACGGGTATTGCCATGCAGGGTATCTTCGCGGCGGTGTGTATGACCGTGAAAAAGCAGGTCGAATTGCCGACTGTTGAGCAAGGTTTGAAACTGAGAAAAGATGTGACCGTGGGTAACTGCGATACGCAATCCGTCAATTTCGCCCTGAAAGACTGACCCCGCATAGGAATCGGGATTCATTTTCAATAAGGCTTCGCGCATCTCCCCGCTGGTAAAATCGCCATTTCCGAAAGTGAGAATAACCCGAAAAGCCGAGAGGGACGAAAGAGTTTCGGTGGTGGTTACGTCTCCACAGTGGATGATGGTATGAATATCCTCGTCTTCGATCATCTGCAGGGCTTTATACAGGTTCGTCAGGTGATTATGGGTATCGGAAATAATGGCAATTTTCATGAATCTCAGGCAACCTCCAGAGAAGCAATCTCAATATCCGCGTTGAGAAAAGCCAGCCGCAGGGCTTCTTGCTTTTGGGGGGAGAGGTTTTTAATGACCAGCCGTAAGTAAAAACCGCCATCCGGCTGGGTGTCATTGACAGAACGGAGGATGTTACCGCCAGCCTGTGAAACCAGATGGGCAAGACGCGCCAGCACTCCCGGACGATTGGCGTTCCTGGTTCCGCTGATTGAAAATGTCGTCCAGTTCAGGTTTTGTTGGGAAATGCCGGCGTTGATTAAAGCATCAGCAAAATCCAGTTCGCGAATAGCACCCGATCCAACCGAGGCATACAGATCTTCCAGGCTGGAGGCTGCCAGTGTTTCCAACAATATCACAAAGCGCACCGGTTCGAGTGTCTGAACATCCTCAAGGGCAAGGATGCCATGCTGAGCCAGAATTGGTTTGATGATTTGCCGCCCTTTTTCCGCACTCTTTTTTAATGCTTCGGTAACCAGCACAGAGCGGAGCAGGCGGGCGGTGGAATTGTTGGCATAAGCCAGCCATTCTTCAGTGGGAGGCTGGCGAGTGCCATCGGTAATCACTTCAATAACATCTCCAGAATGAACGCGATCCGAAAGACGCACAAGGGCGCCGTTCACTTTGACGGCGCTGATTTTATCGAGCAAAAATTCCTGTTGAATGGAAGCAACCGCATCCAGAACGGTTGAACCTTCGGGGAGGAAACGTGTGCCGCCGGTGGGAGTTAAAATTTCTACCGGGCGGTAGTGGCTGATGTCTTTGCCTTGTTGGATAGCGTACACTACACCCCAATGGTTTTCCCCTTCCATATCCCGAGTGGCAATGGCTACCTCTACTGCCCCTAAATCCGGCAGCCAGGCTGTGATTTGTAAGGCGCGGTACCCATTCTGCGGACAGGCGATGTAATCGTCGAAACGGTTTTGGTCGAGATAGGGTCCCAAGAAGCGGTTGACACGCGGCAATAATTGATAACAGGCGGATTCATCATCTTCATCCACAACCATGCGAAAACTAACGATGTCGTTTACATCGCGAAACGAATTCATGGAAGTTTTGCGGGCGCGCGCCATTCGGCGCAGTTTCTGCCATGACTGCCAGTAGCCGTTGACAGTAATTTCAATTGAACCGCTCAAACCGCTTTTTTCCATGATACCGCCGAGTTGTTCCATCATGGGATTGATGAAGTTCAGGTCAAGGCGGGGATCGGCATCAATAGTAGATTTGACAAAGGTATAAGTTTCCGGTTCAGCGTAAGGAAAGGCGAGATCTTCGATCCAGCGCCGCCAGCGGTAACAGTTAAGCACCCCTGCCAGTTTGCCGTAAGCACGGATGGCTTCAGTGGCTTTCAGTTGCCGTTTGTGGGCGGGCATGTGGTGCAGGGTGAGCAGGTTGTGGCTTTTGTCCGCCAGTTTGACCAGGAACACGCCCGGATCACGGTATTGGGCAATTTTGCGCAGGGTTTCCATTTCCCGCGAGCGTCCATCGCGCGGGGCGCTGATTTTGGTAACTCCATCTACAATATAGGCAATTTCTTCTCCCAGTCGGCCCGGAAAGTGCCGTTTAATCTGTTCCAGGCTCTCTCCCTGATCTTCCACACTGTCATGCAGTAATGCGGCAATCGTCCAGGCTTCATTGGCTACCAGTTTATCTACAAAGGCGGCCACCCAGGCACAATGCGTTTCAAAATAAGGCTCACCGCTCAATCGCAGTTGACCGGCGTGCAGTTCTTTACCCCAGCGGTAGGCTTCGGCGATGGCGGGTGTGCGCGGGATAAAAGCGCCGGGGTTGAACTCATCATCCAGACGGGGGCGAATTTCGTGAACCGGTTTGATATTGACCATGGGATTCCATTTCTTGCCGATAAGCACCAACTTTAATTGAAAATTTATTTTAAGCGCATTCCGTAAAAAGTGACTAAAATTGGGGTGTGGTCAATTCCAATCGTAAACCTGCCTTGAGGAGTAGTCAATTGATGAAAAAGTTGCCCCTTGTTTTCCTGATCTTCAGTATGGTTCTAATTGCCTGTACTGGTCAGAAAGCAACCCCCGAGCCGATTAAGGTTGAATTACCTGAGGGCGTGGTAGATTCGTTGAGCCGTAACCTGAAAGTGGAAGCCGGTCAGATTGAATTCAATAAAATTACTCAGTTAGATTATTCGAACACCTGTCTTGGCATCCCGGCCGTAGATGAGCAATGTGCCGAAATGCTGATTCGGGGCTATCAGGGAATCATCTCGCTGGATGGTGCTCAATACGAGTTTCGCAGTGATCAAACGGGGGAACGCATGCGAATCGTCCCCATCGCGCTGAAGGCGGCTCAATCGGTCCTGGCCAATCGGTTGAATGTTGAACCCGAATTTGTGCGCTGGGTTTCCATTGAAAAAGTGGACTGGCCGGACAGTTGCCTTGGTTTGGAACAACCGGGGATGAACTGCAACATGGTCATTACCCCCGGTTTTCGCATTTTGCTTGAATCGGGTGGGATTGTTTTCGTCTTCCGCACCGATCTCACAGGTAAACAAACTGTGCTGGAAATGTTTAGTGATTGATCTATTAAGTCTTTCCACCCTTCTCCCTGATTATTCAGAAAGAAGGGCGGGGCTGCCTTATCGTGAACCGTATTGATGGGGAGTTCTTTCTTCATTGCGGTCTGTAGCGGGAGGTGGTTCGGGAGTAAGCGCAGAAATTTCAGCGCGCAATTCCGGGGTCATTTCAATTTCCAGGCATTGGAGAAGTTGTTTTAACTGTTCGGAGTTGCGTGCGCCGATGATTGGAGCCGTAACGGCCGGGTGACTGGCTACCCATGCAACCGCCAGCGGAGCCGGTTCAAAGCCGTGTGAACGAGCCAATTCGCTGAACCGTTCAGCAAGTGTGTATAGCAAAGGGTCGCCGTAACGGGTTTGATACATTTTGTTTTCAACAAGGCGGCCGCTGGGCGGTTTTTTATTCACGCCGTATTTACCGCTTAACAGCCCGCCGCCCAGAGGGCTGTAAGGGATAACGGCCAGCTGTTCGGCTTGTGCCATCGGTAAAATTTCAACCTCTGCCTGTCGTTTGGCAAGGTTGTACATCGGCTGAATCACTTCAATGCCGGCCCAGCCATGTTGGTGAGAAATGGCCAGCGCTTTCATGATTTGCCACGCGGCGAAATTGCTGACCGCAGGATATAAGATCTTTCCCTGCTGAACGAGATCATCCAGCGCGCGTAAAGTTTGTTCTAAATCAGTGAGGTCGTCAAAATGATGGATGAAGTAAACATCAATCCAATCGGTATTCAATCGTTTCAGAGATGCTTCAACAGAACGCAGAATGTGACGACGGGATGCCCCGCGGGCGTTAATATCTTCGCCGGTTGGAAAATAGACTTTGCTGGTGATGATCACCTCATCACGGTGACCGTGAATCAATTGCCCTAGAATTTCTTCGGATCTGCCGCCAGTGTATACATTTGCACAATCAAAGAAGTTGATGCCGGCATCCCGACAAAGTTGGTACAGCTGAGCGGAAGTATGCGGGTCTGCATCACCTCCAAAGGACATTGTACCAAAACACAGTGATGAAACCTGTACGCCTGTTTTGCCTAAGACTGTATATCTCATAGTTCATTCCTGAGGATGAAATTACATAGAGGAGTGTGATAATGAATACATATTGTGAATTGCCGGTCTTTTCAGGTAATCATACCATCATCCGAAATTCACAGATATGACGAATGGTGGTATTCTTTGAATGAATTTTTTGTTATGATAATACCGATTCCAGTATCAAAAAAGAGAATAGATTCTTTTAATCCAGTGCGGTCAAGGGTAGAGAGGCAGTTTCTTTGACCCATCGCCGGCAGATAGTTTTCTTTTTTTGAAATCATCATGGTAGAGCTTTCCATACCGGTAATCCGAACCAAGGTCATTCTTCCACGCCGACGAGCGGATATTCTTACGCGGCAACGGTTGATTTCCACTCTGGATGATCTGAGTGATAATCGCCTGATCATTATTGCCGCACCTGCCGGATATGGGAAGACATCCCTCCTGGTTGATTTTGCTCATCAGACCCCAATGCCGGTTGGCTGGCTCTCTCTTGATGCAATGGATGCCGAGCCACAGCGATTTGTTGCCGGCTTTATTGCTGCTCTTCAAGAAGTTTTTCCAAAATTTGGAAAAACCAGCATTCCGGCAATTAACGGTATGCCTCAGGAGCGTCTGAATCTGGAATCGCTGGTTTCTCTGATTGTTAACGATATTTACGAAACCATTGACGAGCACTTTGTTTTGGTGATTGATGACTACCATCTGGTTGAGAATATTCAGGAAATCAATTATTTCATTAACCGTTTCCTGCTTTTGGCGGATGAAAATTGCCATGTGATGATTTCCTCGAGACGGTTGCTCCCGCTGGCCGATATGCCGTTATTAGTAGCCCGCTCCCTGGTTGGCGGCATCAGCTTTGAGGAACTGGCTTTTCAGCCCGAAGAAATCCAGAATTTATACTTGCAAAATTTTGGCATCTCGCTTTCGGAGCAACAGATTGAAGAACTTTCCCGACTGACAGAAGGATGGATTACGGGGTTGATTCTCTCTACACAGGTTGAAAATGGTCAGGTTAAAACTCGTTTTCAGCCGAAAAAAGTTGCTGGTGTAAGCATTTATGATTATCTTGCCCAACAGGTTTTGGATCAACAAAGGGATGAGCTGAAAAAGTTTCTGTACCGGACTTCCCTCTTCGAGGAATTTAATTCGCAAATTTGTGAAGAAGTGCTTGGAAAAGGCTTGAAGGTTCAAGCCAACTGGCAAATTTTGATGGAGGAAGTTCAAAGAAATAACCTGTTTGTCCTTCCAGTAATCGAAGAAGACCGTATCTGGCTGCGGTATCATCATCTCTTTCGTGATTTTCTCCAAAATCGCTTATTCAAAGAATTCCCTGATGAAGCCCGGCGGATTCTTGACCGACTTTCAGAATATTACCAGGAGGTAGGAGAGTGGGAGCGGGCCTATCACATCTACGACCGGGTGGGAAACAAGGAAGCCAAAGCCCGCCTGATTGAACGAGCCGGTGCGATTCTGGTTTCCAAAGGCAGAATTCTGACCCTGCAAAGCTGGATGGAAGATCTGCCCTCCCTGTATATCGAGCGTTCCCCATTGTTGCTGTCCATTCAAGGGGCAGTGCGGGTGATGCTTGGAGATATTCGTGGCGGAATTGAAGCCTTTGACCTCGCGTTGGGGCTTTGCGGTGAGGATGAGAGCACTCTGGTTGCTCATACATTAATCCGGCGTTCTGGCGCGTTCCGTATGCAGGGTGAATATCGTCGTGCACTGGAAGATGCGGATAAAGCCCTTCAAGTCTTAAGTCATCTTCCAGAGGAAAAGCAATTGTTTGCAAGCGCCCTGCATGCCAAAGGAACGGTATTGCACTATTTGGGAAAAATCAATGAATCGTTGACATGGCTTATTCAGGCCAGAGATATCTTCTTTGATTTAGGTGATGAAGAATCGGCTGCCAAAGTTGCCATGGAAATTGCCATGGTCTATCGTTACCTCGGAAATCTGGAACATGCCGAGAAGATCTACAAAGATACCTTATTGTTTTACCAGAACAGTGGTAACGTTATCTGGCAGGCCAATTTATTGAATAACCTGGGCGTTTTGCATTCTCTGGCAGGATTGTACGAAATCGCCATAGAGGAATTGGAAAAAGCCATACAGTATGCCAGAATGGGAGGATACAGCCGCCTGGAAGCGTATGCGTTGACCAGCCTTGGGGATTTGTTCAAGGACGTGGGTGCTTTTGTAGAGGCCGAACAGGCTTATCAAAAAGCCTCGGCATTAATCCAGCAAATCGAAGACCAGTTCCTTCGGTTTTACCTCACGCTGGCAAAGAGCGATTTGCTGCTCGCAAAAGAACAGATTCCCGAAGCGGAAAAAACCTTGCTTTCCGCGTGGCAAACGGCAATGGAGGCGGGTTCACTCTATGAAGAAGCTCTGTGTAAATGGGTATCCGGGAAAATTGCGATAGCCAAAGGGGAGTTTGACATCGCCCGTGACAGTCTCACAGAAGCGGAAAACTATTTCTCAATTGAAAGGCATCATGTGGAAGCCATCCGCTGCCGAATGTTGTTGCTGGTGGTACATGCCCGCGTGGGTAATGAATTGGAGCTGAAGAAACGCATGGAGGAATTGCTGCCGGTAGTGCGGGATGTCAAATTCCATCATTTAATCGGATGCAGTGGTGAACCCCTGGAGCGGATTTTCCAGGGAGACAACGTTTTTTCAGAGGAACTGCGCGTATTATCTGCACCCTATCTGAAGGTGATTCGGCAGCACAACCGACAACTGCCCAATGTTCGTAAACAACTCAGACAGCAATCTCAAGAAGTGCCCGTTTCTCCACCGGAATTGACCATTCTGACTTTTGGAAGGATTCAAGTTTCGCTTGGCGATCACATCATCAGTGGGATGGAGTGGCGTTCTCAAACAGCGCGGGATTTAATGCTGCTTTTAATGCTGCACCCCGAAGGTTTGACCAAGGAACAGATTGGGTTAATTTTCTGGCCGGATATCAGTCCGGCGGAGTTAAAGATTCGATTTAAGAATACCATCTATCGTTTGCGCCACGCAGCCGGGAAAGATGTGGTGGTCTTTGAGGACGACCTTTATTACTTTAACCGCGCAATAGATTACGAAGCCGATTTCGAAACCTTCAATCGCGAAATTCAACTGGCCGGGCTTGCCCGAAAAGCGGAACATGAAATCACCCATTATCGGAGAGCCGTTGAATTGTACAAAGGCGATTTTTTACCGGAAATCAATGAGGAGTGGGTGTTGGGTGAAAGAGAACGTTTGCATCAAAAATTCATGACCGCGCTTAAGCGGTTGGTTGACTTGTATTTGCAAACCTCTCAACCGGTAGAAGCCCTGGTGTTTGCAAATAAATATCTTCAATTTGACGCCGTGAATGAAGAAGTTCATCAAATGATCATGCGCTGTTACGCCAGCATGGGTAATGTGAGAATGGTGGTCAAGCAATATCAGAAATTGAGTTCCCTGCTGGAAAAAGAATTGGGCAGTCAACCCAGCCCGCAAACAGTATCTCTTTACGATTTGCTGACCCGCAATCGCCGCAAAACCGAAGCCGATATCTGAACACATCTTAATAAAATGTTAACCATTCGTTAACATTAAAACACCCAAAAACAGCCTCAAAACCGGTTTACGGAAGCCTCTTTGGAAGCCTACCCCTGATTAAACTGAATTTATCCAAACACAAGAAAAAAGGAGAGGCTGAAATGAAAAAGATCAATTCGCGTGTCGTGTGGTTTGTTTTGACGGTTGCCTTGTTCGTTTTGGGTTCGGGCGCACCGGAGGCCGGTGGCGGCATCATCAACTCCATCATCACTTTCCCGGGTTGGTAATCCTGCGCAAAATTTCTGCTTGAATGATACTCCTTGCAGCGGTCATTGCAGGCCTGACCCTTGGGCTTATTCGAGCAAAAGTCGGCAACCGCCCTTACCGTCCCTTCTCCATGCGCTGGGGTTGGATGGTTCTGGTGGCGCTCATCATCCAGTGGCTTGCTTTTGGGTTTCCCCTCACAAGAGCCATTTACCCGGATGAGGCAGCAAGTATCAGTTTAGTCCTTTCACAATTTATTTTGCTCATTTTTGCATGGTTCAATCGGAAGATTCCCGGTTTCTGGCTGCTGATCACCGGTCTGGTGCTCAATCTATTGGTCATCAGCCTGAACGGCGGCTTTATGCCCATCAGCCCGGAAACTACCCACTGGTTGCGGGGTGACCCTATTTCAGCCGGGTGGGAAGTCGGTGAGCGGTTAGGAACGGGAAAAGATGTTGTGCTCCCGGTTGAACAAACCGAACTCGAATTTCTTTCCGACCGTTTCCGAACACCCGATAACCCGTATTACCGGGTTGCCTTCAGCGCAGGGGATGTATTGATTGCATTTGGAGCATTCTGGTTGTTGTGGTCAGTTGGCGGGCGGTCAGAGCAAAATTCGAGAAAGGAGACTTAGCGATGACACCTACACTTATGGAAACAAGAAAAAGCAATTATCGGGATGTTTCAGAAGAATACGGCCGCATCCTCACCGCAGCGGTAATCAGTGCTCAATTCCGGCAATTACTGCTAAGCAATCCAGCCAAAGCGCTGGCAGCAGGGTTTGGCGGTGAGGCTTTTCAGCTTAGCAGTGAAGACCGTTCTCGTTTGGTTGCCATTCGGGCCACCTCATTGGCAGATTTTGCCTCCCAGTTGAGCGGTTACAACGCAAACCGCTCGGTTCAATCGGCGGTGTGTGGAGATTAAAGGTCGATTCACAAAAAAGGTATGGGGATATCGGAAATCGTTTCCCTGCCCGTACATCGAAGCCTGCGCTTCAGCTCACAAGGAATGGACTCCATGATTACAGGGAATCTTTACTTTGGCGGTGATTTCTTCAACCGCCTCGCAAAATTAAAAACCCCTCTCGTAACAGAGGTTTGGGGTGAGACGGGCGATCTGGCTGCACAATGGCTGCAGGTTGAAGGATCGTCCAGTTTGCTATTTGAAATTGTGGTCAAAGCAGTTGAATTGCTGGAAGTTAAGCATTGTCAGGTGCTGGTTTTATGTGCAGATGGCACTTTCCACCGACAGGCATATTATCAGGCTCAAACCTTGTTAAGCCGCTCCAACGGCGTTTTACGCAATTATCAACGACTCAATCATTTTCTTCAAAGAGTAGCCCTCAGTGATGGGCCTGTGCTGATTGGTTATCGAGATACATATTTAGGGGCAGAAGAACGTCGTTTGTTAAAACTTCAGTCCAATGAAAATCTGGTGCTCATTCCAATGAGGTTGGAAAGCGAACCGGTCGGTATTTTCGGTCTCTCATTTGACAGGTTCCATTCCATTGAACAGCGCTTACCGTTGGCGATGATGTTCTCTGAACAGGCCGCCCAAGCCATTCAGCGGGAAGGTTTGGCACTGACGGAAGAAGAATCGGCAGTTGAAATTGTGCTGGCCTTAGCCAAGGCTCTTGAGTCCAGAGATCTTTCCACCGGTTCGCATTGTCGTAGAGTAACCCGTACTGCAGAGCAGGTAGCCCTGCGCATGGGGTGTACCTTCCGGGAGATCCAGGATATTCGAAGGGCTGCCTTGCTTCATGACATCGGCAAGATTGGAATTCCGGATCAAATCTTACATAAACCCGGTCCACTCTCCGAGCGTGAATGGGCGATTATGCGTCAGCACCCCGAAATTGGGGCGCGCATCTTGAGGCTGGTGCATGGCTTAACTGAGGTTGCCAGACTGGTGTTGGCACATCATGAACATTACGATGGCTCCGGGTATCCCTATGGTTTGAGCGGGGATGCGATCCCTTTGGGCGCGCGTATTCTCACGGTGGTGGATGCTTTTAGTGCAATGACCACTGACCGCATCTATCGGCCGGCTCTATCCTACCGTGATGCAATAGCAGAATTAAAACGATGTGCAGGTACCGATTTTGATCCGCGGGTTGTGGATGTTTTCCTTGAAATGTTGAAGGCAGATTCGGATGGGATGGAAGATGTAGGGTGAAGTCATCCCAATCTTAAGCCGGGTGCCCCGTGCGAAGTGTACAGCGCGACGGGGCACCCAATTTTAATTGATCTTCAGGATCTGCCTTACCCGCTAGAAGCGGCGCGCCGATTAATCAGGCTGATCCGGACTTCTGGCAGGTCGGTGTAAAGCAAATACAGAGCTGACAGAAAAATGCTCAGCAGAGTTAAAAAAACATATGAGGTGTTTAAGCGCACCGAACCGTCAACAAGAATTGAGGCGCGTGGCATGAGCAGCATGAGGCGACTGATGATATTGAAGCCATGAGCAAAGGAAATCAGATACCATGGCCACAGCTGAACTGCCCCACGAAATACCAGTTGAATGGAAGCTACTAACGCCAGAATGGCAAGAAGAAAGGGCAACCACCATTCCTGTGTGGTAGGCGAGTAAGATTCAGGAGGTAACAGTAAGATTGGAAAAAACTGGATAATTAACAAAATAATGACAACATTCGGTTGGGCTAGTTTTTTCCGCAACATAATTCAATTGCTCCAGACATAGAAGTGGAAAAAAAGGATAACTAACAGCTCAATATTACAATTGGTGAGTGCAATTGTCAAGCAATGCTACCAAAAAATGGAGGTAAGTAAACACTTGACATTTTGAGCATGTTTCTCTATTATATGCACTATGCAATTTCAAGCAATATCGAAATTGCTGGTATTGATTAATTCCCTCTTTTTTTATCGTGAATATGCGAGATTTTGCCTTTCGGGAAGGAGGTGGTATTGTTCTACATAAATAGGGATTATCAAAGGCGCAGATTGAGACTGATGCCTGACGGGGGATAAAATTTGAATATGTTCATCAATCATTTGCCAATATATGGAGGAGAAAATGCGTTCCGTAAAATTTTTTAGTTTGTTAATTGTGGCTGCCCTGATCCTGTCAGCCTGCGCGCAGGGAGGCAGCACCGGCGGCCAGCAGAAAGAGCTGAAGGTGGCTATTCTGGCTCCGTTATCCGGCCCAGTGCCGACTTTTGGGGTGTCTACCCGCGATGGGGCTTTGATGGCGATTGATGAATGGAATGCCAAAGGCGGGGTATTGGGGATGAAGATTGTCCCAATCGTTGAGGACAGCCAGTGTACACCCGACCCTGCCGTCAATGCTGCCAACAAAGTGATTGATCAGGATGGGGTCAAGTTCATCATCGGCGAGGTATGCTCCAAAGCATCCATTCCGGTATCCGAGATCGCCAATTCCAAGGGCGTTATCCAAATCAGCCCAACTTCCACGAACGAGCAAGTCACCGTGGATGCCAATGGCAACGTAAAACCATACATCTTCCGCGCCTGCTTCATTGATCCTTTCCAGGGTTATGTGGGCGCCAAATTCGCCATTGATCAGCTGGGTGCCAAGACTGCCTTCGTGATGCTGGATCAGGCCAACGACTATGTTAAGGGTCTGGCAACCGAGTTTTCCAAGAATTTTGAGATGATGGGTGGCAAGGTGGTTGGAACTGAGTCCTACACTTCCACCGATACCGACTTCTCAGTCATTCTTGGTAAGATTGCGGATGCCAAACCGGACGTGGTTTACCTGCCTGACTATTACAACATTGTCAATCTGGTCACCAAACAAGCCAAGGAAAAAGGGATCAACGTGCCCTTCATCGGTGGTGATGGTTGGGACTCGCCGGATCTGGATGTAAATTCTGCTGCAGGCGGCTTCTTCACCAATCACTATTCACCGGATGACCCGCGCCCCGAGGTGGTCAATTTCCTGAAAGCCTACGGCGAAAAGTACAAAGATGAAAGCGGTAATCCCAAAGTTCCAGATGCTTTAGCGGCGCTGGCTTATGATGCTGCCAATGTATTGCTGCAAGCGATCAACGATGCGGGTACGACCGATACGGCTAAAGTGAAGGAAACCCTGGAGAAAATTACCTACAAAGGTGTTTCCGGCACCATCACTTTTGATGCCAACCATAACCCGATCAAATCGGCTGCATTACTGGCGGTCAAACCCGATGGGGTTAAATTCGAAACCATTGTTAACCCCTAGTTATCCAAGTTTCTAACCGAACCATGGAGGGCAGCCTCGAGTTGCCCTCCATCTTTGGTTTGATCCTGTTCCCATTGTTTTTATTGCAAGAAACAGGCATTCCCGATTTGGAGGTGCTCGAACGATGCAACAGTTGAGCGGTTCATCTCAAGCAGCAATTCCTGCGCCAACCAGAAAGAAACGACCACCCCTTGCCTGGGTTGGTCAAGCATTTTTTATTATCCTCGGTATTGTTGTTGCAGCGATTTTGATCAGCAACCTGATCCGCCAGCCAACCCTGTTTGCGCAATTTTTTATCAGCGGGTTGCAATTGGGTTTTGTGTACGCCATGATCGCTCTGGGTTACACCATGGTGTATGGAATTGTCAAACTGATTAATTTTGCCCACGGCGATGTCTTTATGGTAGGTGCTTTTGTATCCTATTTTGCGGTTGCCCGTTTTCGGCTTCATCAATGGCCCCTGGCAGCATTTCCCCAAATTTCACCCGGGCTGGGTGTTGTAATTGGTTCAATTACGGTTATTTTGCTTTCTATGGTAATCTGTTCTGCCTTAGCAGTGACCATAGAACGGGTTGCCTACAAACCCTTGCGAGATGCGCCGCGTATTGCGGCCTTAATCACAGCAATTGGGGTCTCATTTTTCCTGGAATATTTTGGGGCTTTGAATTTTGTTTTTTCACCCCGTTTCATTCCTTATGAACGCCCATTTGAAGTTGTGGCGTGGTATATCAAAGATGGGATTCATCTGATCAGACCAGGGGAAGCGCCGCCTGATGGAGCGATTACCTTCTCAAATATTTTAGTGATTATCATGCTGGCTTCAATTCTTGTGCAAATCTTTTTGCAATTTTTGGTTCGGCGCACAAAAATCGGTATTGCCATGCGAGCTTCCTCATACGATAAACCGGCTGCACGGCTGATGGGCATCAACGTTGATTCGGTAATTTCATTTACCTTTGCCATTGGCGCTGCATTTGCCGGTTTGGGTGGTGTCCTGTATGCGATTGCATACAGTTCAATCTGGACTCAGCTGGGAATTTTACCCGGTTTGAAAGCTTTTGTTGCAGCAGTGTTGGGGGGAATTGGGAGTATCCCCGGTGCATTTGTCGGCGCTTTAATCATGGGGCAGGCGGAAGCGATGACGATGGGGTATATCTCCACCCCGATGCGCGATGCGGTTGCCTTCACCATCTTGATCAT
>NZ_DAOUBL010000004.1:0-14718 GCF_034432615.1 Bellilinea sp.
GGTCAATCAGGTAGGCAACCGCATCGTGAATGGATTGTTGGGTGATGTGATGGTAGTCATCCAGCACCAACACGATCTCTTTGCTGCGGGTTTGGGAGAGATCATTAATGAGCGCGGCTGCCAATTCGCGGGGGTTGGGCGAGAGTGTTTCGAGCAATGTTTCGAGGGATGGGACACAATCGGGCTGAACGGTTCGCAACGCTGCGGCGATATACCCAAAGAATCGGGCGGTATCATCATCATCCTCATCGAGTGAGTACCAGGCAACCTGCTCAGCCGGGGCTGTCTTCATCCATTCCGCCAGCAAGGTGCTTTTTCCAAAGCCGGGTGGTGCGCTGACAATGGTGACTTTGCCATGAATGCCGGCCTGCAAACGATCCAGCAAAGCTGAACGTTGCACGAGTTTACTCACCAGCGGTGGGTACAGTTTGGTGGCGAGGATTTTGAGAACCATTTTCAAAAAAGTATATCAAAAAATGCTGGGCGGAAATTTCTTTTTTTTTGGGATAATTTCTACCATCGAATCATCCTGTCATTTTAACCACAACGAGACAAACCAGTGACCACAGGTAAATGGCCGCGCTTGCTTGCACTTAGCTGTTCTTTAGAATTTGTTTGAATGGCTTAACCCAAACAAATTTTATTCAAAAATCAGGAAACATCTTTCTTTTTTCAGGCATCCACCGGATCTCGTCTCTGGAAATTGGTGTTTTGGCACCCAGACTGGTGGCGGAAATGATCGGATTGGTACGAACAAGAGTGGATAATTGTGGGGTGTGGAAGTTTGCTTCTACAAAAACCCTTCACTCCTGTTCGGTGGGGTTGGGATGGTTTGTCTCTTTGGGGTAACGGGGTAATATCGTGTTCAGGATGACATCCAGGATGGCTCTTGTCTCGTGGGTGTTCAAGGGACGTGAGAGACCGACCTCCAAAACGTTTGTATCCGGCGAAAGGGTGGCCTCCGGTTTTTCGTCCGCCGAAATAATGACGACCGGCAGATTTGCAAAAGCCGGGTTTTGTCGCAGCGTTCTCAGCCAGTTCCACCCATGAATATCCGGTAATTCAAGATCAAGCAATATTGCATCAATAGGTTGCTCTTTTAAAAGGGTAAAGGCTTCTTCGCCACTTAGGGCGCTGAACAGGCGATAGGATGGCTCGGGGTTATTTAATTGAACCGAATGGATGGCTTTGGTGATGAATTGCACCATCGCCGGATCGTCATCCACAACCAGAATGGATTGGACTTGACTGCCTAAGGCCGAGATGGTCTCTGTGAGCGCATGACGAGAGATCGGTTTGAGGAGGTAAGAATGGATTGAACCGATTTGCGAATCGATGTCGGGAAGATGAATGCGGATGACAGGCAATTCATACGGTAGGTCTTTGATGAATCCTGTTCCTGCCAGCGTGGAAACCAGAATAGCCCGCGGATAAAATTTTTCTACATATTCAACCAGTAAATCAAAATCCGATACGGCCTGAATGATATACTCATCCAGAATCTGGCGCATGGCCTGTTCTTGCCGTTGGTCAGGGGTCACAAATAGTAAAAATTTATTCTCTTCCATGGAGCGATAACTCTCCGTGGGGAGGATGACCGGCTGAATGGGTGGCATGGTGAGCGGGATCGTGAAGTAAAACCGGCTGCCTTCTCCCAACCGGCTCTCGACCCCCATTTTCCCCCCATGCAATTCTACAAACCGTTTGCTGATATATAAGCCTATTCCAGTACCTGACCGCCTGCGCCAGTTCTCTTCGCCAACCTGCCGGAACTCGTTGAAAATTTTGGGCAGGTCTTCTGCCGAAATTCCCACGCCGGTGTCAATGACATTGATCCGTAGCGAATCCTCTAATTTTTCCACCCGCAGTGTAACGCCACCCTGGTCGGTGAAGCGCAGAGCGTTATTGATCAAATTGATCAGCACCTGTCGGATGCGGGTGATATCTACAAATACAGCCGGCAGATCGGAGGGTATCTCAATCTTGATCCGCAGCCCTTTTTCTTTGAATGCGCTGGCTACCATTTCATGCACATCGGCAATGATTTGTTCTAACCGGGCTTTTTCCCGAAAAAGGGTCATCTGTTGGGCATCAATTTTGCCCATTTCGAGAATATCGTTGATCAGACCCAACAGATGTTTGCTGGAATTATAGATTTCGCGAACATCGTCATATAAACCGGGCGGCCACAGTTCCAGAGGAGCATAAGTTTTTGGGGCGTTGACCATCAAGTCACTGAAACCGATAATGAAACTTAAGGGCGTGCGCAATTCATGGCTGACCGCCATGACAAAGTGGTTGCGTGTTTCACGCGCCTCCTCTGCCTGTGCCCTGGCGAAAGAAAGCATTTCGTTGAGGCGTTCTAATTGATAATTGGCATTGTTCAAGTCCTTTACCAAGCGGCTCAGTTGGGCGCGGTGTTCCCGCGTCTCTTCAAGTAGCCGGCGTGCTTCGCCGTAGTGGTAGTAGGCTGAATCAAACGCCTCGACAAGGTTGCTGGAAAGCGACCAGCCAAACAGGCTGATGAAAATTCCTCCCAGAATCAATGCCAGTTCGTAGCCGGCCGGGATGGGCAGAAAGCGGGGCATGACCAGCACCAGCAACACCAGCCATAAATCCACAGCTGCCATTCCACCAATTCCCAGGGTGACAACTGCGTTAAGGGGCAACAGCATGAGGAGGAAAAGAATCGCTGGCTGGCGGTATAAATAGAAAGCCAGTAAAAACGCAGCGCTCAGGCCAATAAACCAGATCACCTGAGAGAGCAGAAAATGGCGATCCACCAGAGAAAGACTTAACCAGACCAGCCCCAGCATGAACACAGATATAATCCAGAGGCTGGGATTGAAGATTTGGGGAAAGCCTAGGGTGGCAATCATGTGCCAGCATAAATACAAACCGCCTACGGTATAAATCAACTTTCGGGTTGTAGTCTTTGTCAGTTCCGGAAAGTCGGAATCCTCTTTGGAGATGTGCTGGAACAAGAGCATATCCCAAACCTATTCGAGGAAGTTAAGTTGGTAGAGTACATCCAGCAGTGTTCGTTGCAGGAGTGGCTTTTTGAGAAATGCTGCCGCCCCCAAAGAGTAGGCTAATTCCGGCTCATCCCAGGCAGAACAGACCAGGACGGGGATTTTTCGTGTGGACGGATTGGACTGTAAAGATTGGAGTACTTCCCAACCGTCCAATCGGGGCATCATCACATCCAGGATGATTAAATCCGGCTGGAGGTGAGAGGCAACCTGTAGAGTTTGTTCGGGATCGTTGAGACCGATGACTTGAAGGCCGGTGTGACTGAGGTAGCGCTCAAACATTTTCAGTGCAACTGCCTGATCATCTACCACCAGAATTGTGCGATGTTTAGCGGAAGGAAAGATCAGACTCAATGAAACTTGCCCTTTCCATCCGGGAGGTGGGTATTGTTCTTCGATGCTGACATACATCCGTTCTCCCCAAGTGCGGATGTAACTCAGCAGATGCCTGCTTTCCTCTCGAACCGATTCCCAATTTTCGTCGGTTTCAAACTTGATCTGGATACTGGTCAGTCTGGGGTCTCTTTCTATCCCGATTTCGATGCGGTCTGCACTACACATTTGCAGCCCATAGTTGATCAAACTCAAAACCATTTGACGAAGCAGTACCCGATCGGCTGAAACGGGAAGGGGGTAGGGGGGGATGTGGAGATGAAGGAGAATTTGCTCACTTTGCAAACGCTGGGAAAGGATTGCTTCCAGGCTCCGCAGCACTTCGGCCAAATCAAGCCTCTCGAAGTGCAACACAAATTCGTTTTCTGCAGTCGGTTGCTCGGCTGTTTTCTGGTCGGCTTTCGGTACAAAATAACGCTCCCAAATTCTACTGCTCAATGCTTGCAATGCGCGGCTGTGATCGCGCCGGAATTGACGGTCGCCGATGTACAAAGAGTTGGCAATCTCGCGTGGCGTTTCCCCCAAAACATACCGTTTATAGAGAATCAGATAAGGTCGCCAAACGGCTGATTCAAATTGGGGATCCTTACCGGGCGGTCGGAGTTGTTCAATTTCCTGCAGGATGAGCTGCTGGATTGCTCTGGCGCGGGGGGTAGAGGAATCGGAATCGGCTGCAGGAAAATACTGAGACAGAGGATGGGTCTCCATGATGGTCGGATCGTTAAGGTGAGAAATTAAATCCTTGAAAAGGGCAGCAAACTTTTCGCGGTTCATGACCATTGAATGTCCGACTCAAGTCCGAAAAATAATTGTCTTTTACAACTGAATGATTTAAATTGAAGTGTAACACCTGTAATTGCGGGTGGCAAGGAGGTGTTTGAAAAAAAAAGAATACCAACCTGAAGTTTATGTTTCCCAACCTGTTTCTACCGCCATTTCGTATTCACACAAGAAGGAGGAAGTAAATGAAAAAGTTCGTCCTAACCCTGATGGGCTTGTTTGTAATTCTCTCGGTTGTGTTGTCTGCGTGCGCAAGTACGCCAACGGCAGCTCCGACTCAACCACCCAGCGGTGAGCAGCCTGCTCAGCCGACCACTCCCCCCGCTCAACCAGCCTCCAAACAGCAGGTAGAAGTCTTCTCCTGGTGGACGGGCGGAGGCGAAGCCGCCGGTCTGGAGGCGATGATCAAGGTCTTCAAGGCTCGTTACCCTGACATAGAATTCATCAATGCTGCGGTTGCCGGTGGAGCCGGCACCAACGCTCGCGCCGTGTTAGCCTCTCGTTTGCAAGCCGGCGATCCGCCGGATTCCTGGCAGGGACATGCCGGACAGGAATTGATCGGCACTTACGTAGCCGGTAACCAAATCCTGCCGTTGAATGACCTTTATGAGGCCGAGGGCTGGTTGAAAGTTATGCCGGAAATGCTGATCCCGCTCATCTCGGATAACGGAAATATCTACTCCGTGCCGGTCAACATTCACCGCGCAAATGTGTTGTGGTACAACCCGAAAATCCTGAAGGATAACAACATCGCCGTCCCGACCACCATTGATGAGTGGTTTGCCGCTATGGATCAACTTAAAGCTGCTGGCGTAACGCCGCTGGCATTGGGTGAACAATGGACCAAGATGCACCTGCTTGAAACAGTCCTGCTCGGCACGCTGGGTGTGGAGGGCTACAACGGTTTATGGACCGGTGAGATGGATTGGGGCAGCCCGGAGGTCAAGGTTGCGCTGGAAAATTTTGCCAAACTCTTGACCTACGCAAACAGTGATTCGGCCTCCCTCTCGTGGCAGGATGCTTCTCAGCTGGTGGTTAATGGCGATGCGGCCTTCAATGTGATGGGTGACTGGGCGGAAGGTTACTTCCGCGAACTTGGCAAGACCCCCCAGGTGGATTATGGCTGGGCGCCAACACCCGGCACGGTTGGGGTGTTCCAGTTCCTGTCCGACTCGTTTGTTCTGGCTGCAAACGCTCCGCACCCGGATAGCGCGATTGCCTGGCTGAAGGTTGCCGGTTCGAAGGAGGGCCAGGAAGCCTTCAACCCGGTTAAGGGTTCCATTTGCGCACGTACCGACTGCGATAAAAGCCTCTTCGGTGAGTATCTCCAATCGGCGATGAATGACTGGGCCTCCAATGCGGTGGTTGGTTCCCTCACCCACGGCGTGGTTGCTAATGACTCTTGGAAATCCGAAATTGATACTGCCCTTGGGCTGTTCGTTCAGGGCGGGGATGTAAATGGTTTCCAATCTGCCCTTGTGGCTGCGTGCAAGAGTTCCGGCCCCTGCAAGTAGATGAATTAAAATAAAGCGGTGAGGGCTGCTTCTGGTTGGGCAACCCTCACCGCTCCTTATAACCAATCACAGGTCCTGCTCATGCAAAAATTGATTAAGGACAAAGACCGTATTCTCTCCTTCTTGCTCGCTTCACCTTCAATTATCGCGGTGTTGATTTTCATTTATGCGTTTATTGGCTGGACGGTGCGGGTTTCCCTCAGTAAGTGGAAAGGTCTCAATCCCGATTACACGTGGAATGGCTTGACAAATTATATCAACCTCTTTTCGGATCCGCGCTTTGCCGTGGACATCCGCAATACGGTGATTTTTACGGTTGTCTTTGTGGGGGGAACCATCCTGTTGGGATTCTTTCTGGCAGTACTTCTGGATCAGGGCCTGAGGGGCGAGAGCTTCTTTCGCAGTCTGTTTCTTTTTCCCATGGCAATTTCTTATATTGTGACCGGGGTTGTCTGGCGATGGTTGATGAACCCGGCGACCGGCAGCCGCACCAGCGGTTTTAACCTGTTATTTTCTTATCTTCACCTGGATTTTTTGCAAAACTCCTGGCATACCACCCCCACCTGGGGTATTGCTGCGGTAGCCCTTGCAGCGATCTGGCAAATGTCGGGGTACACCATGGCACTGTATCTGGCCGGTTTGCGCGCTATCCCGCATGAATTGAGCGAAGCGGCTCAGATTGACGGCGCCAACAAGTTACAAATCTATCGTTTTGTCATTATCCCGCTGCTTACCCCGATCACCCTGAGTGCGCTAATCATCTTGGGGCATATGTCTCTCAAGGTTTTTGACCTGATCATTGCTATCGCCGGCAAACAATTACCACTGGATGTGCCGGCAATTTACATGTGGCAGACCACTTTTGATGGTCTCTTTTATGGACGCGGGGCGGCCATCAGTATTTTGTTGCTGATCAGCGTGGCTGTTCTGATTATTCCTTACATTATCTACACGTTGAAGTCGGAGTCGTTCAAATGAGAACATGGCGCTTCAGCAAGAATTATTTATATATCCCCCTGCTTTTCATGACCATTTTCTATCTGATTCCGCTGTACGTCATGCTGGTAACGAGTTTCAAGAGTTTTGCCGAAATTGACCTGCGAACGATGTGGAATCTGCCTAACGGAATCCACTTTGACAACTTTATTGAAGCCTATTCGAAACTCTCACCATCTCTCTGGAATAGTTTTTCGATGGTCATCCCGGCTACGGTGCTGTCTTCGGTACTGGGTTCGCTCAACGGTTACATTTTCTCAAAGTGGAAGTTCAAGGGCGCCGATTTGATTTTCCCGTTTATCCTTTTTGGGATGTTCATCCCATATCAGAGCATTCTGATCCCGCTGGTACAGTTTATGAACGCGGTTGGATTGAAGGGCTTACTGGGTTTGACCTTGACCCACATCATCTATGGCATTCCCATTACCACGCTCACTTTTCGCAATTATTATGCCAGCCTGCCGCAGGAATTGATTGAGGCAGCAAAGATTGACGGCGCGGATATGATGAAGATTTATCGCTATATTTTGCTCCCCATCTCCATTCCCAGTTTTGTGGTTGTTCTCATCTGGCAGTTCACCTCGGCCTGGAATGACTTTTTGTTTGCGGTAGTCTTGACCGGCAATCGGGATTGGCCGATCACGGTTGCGTTGAACAACATGGCTGGCAGCCAGATCATCGCCTGGAATGTACAGATGGCGGGGGCACTGCTGACGGCGCTTCCGCCTCTGCTGGTCTATGTTCTGGCCGGCCGCTACTTCCTGCGCGGTCTGCTGGCCGGTTCGCTGAAAGGATAGTCAGCGGCCGGGTTTGGAAAAAAGCATCCCGGAAGCCACCCAGCGCCCCCCTTGTATTCAGGGAGGACAAGATCAATTCAATCGTTTGCGGATTTCGGCGCTGAGGAAGTCCATTGCCCAGACGACAATGACAATCGCCCAAATGGCTGTCCCGGCCTGATTCCACTTAAAATCGTTGATGCTCAGGTTCAGGTAATAGCCAATACCCCCGCCGCCCACAAAGCCGATGATGGTCGAAATGCGGACGTTAATATCCCAGTGGTAAATGATGTACGACACGAAATCGGGGATGACCTGTGGTACGACGCCGTAGCGTACGGTATGCAGGGGCGCTGCGCCAACCGATTGCAAAGCCTCAACCGGGCCGGGGTCAATATTTTCGACTGCTTCGGAAAAGAGTTTGCCCAGCGAAGCAATCGTCACCACCGTCAGCGCCAGAAAGCCGGGAAACGGCCCGAAACTCAGCCAGAAACCAAAGATGGTTGCCATGACCAGCGGGTCGTAGGAGCGCATCAGGTTGAAGAAAGAGCGGAAAAGATAGTAAACCCCGCTGCCCAAACAGCCTTTGCGGGTGATGTTTCCGGCTGCCAGAAAGCTGAGCGGCGCGGCGATGATGGTTGCAAAGGTCGTGGAGAGCAGCGCCATGAAGATGGTGACGAACATGTTGTCCAGCACGTCTTTCAGGGTCTGGCTGGGTTTCAACCTGCCCACCGGCGTGAGGGTGTCCACTTCCAACCGGCTGGGGATGCCGTCCACGGCGGCCTGAATGGGGCGGGCCTGTACTTCCTGGCTGAAATAGCCCTTTGAATCGGTTTGCGTGCGAATGGCGGTCATGGTGCGGTCATCCGGCAAGCGCCAGCGAATGACCACTTCGGAGCTGGGCTGAAGGTCAAAGCCCTCCAGGGTAAATTTTTCGAGTGGGGCGGCGCACTTCACGCTGGTTACCAGACGCGGCCCTTCGGACGGGAATGCCTCTTCTTCCGGCGCAGCGCCGCATGGAATGGGGAAGGCGATCGAAACCGTGCGCGTTTCCACATCGCGCGTGAACAGCTCGGGAGTCAGAAAGGCGGTCAGCAGCTGGCGTCCTTTGGGCAGGTCGCGGAACAGACGGGGAAAATCCGCTTCGGTGACGCGGTAAGAGATGACGAATGCGGCAATCACCAGTGCGGTGATGAAGGTATTGCGAACCAGGCGCGTCAGGGGCATGTTACACCAGCCTTTCGCGCACTTTGGCGCTGACGTAGTCCAGCGCGATGACAATGACCGCGATGGCAATAAAAACCGCACTCACTCCGCGCATGTTGTTGACGCGAATCAGTTCGATGAGCAAAAAGCCAATGCCGCCGCCGCCTACCAGGCCGATGACGGTAGCCGAACGCACATTGATATCCCAACGGTAGATGGTAAAAGCGGTGAAGGGGGGGATGATTTGCGGGATGACGGCGTAGCGCACGACCTGCAGCCAGTTTGCCCCGGTTGCGCGCACCGCTTCGATTGGACCGGGCTCTATCCCTTCGATGACCTCTGAGTACAGTTTGCCCAGTGCTGCGATCGAGTGCAACGCCAGCGCCAGCATACCTGCAAACGGCCCTAAACCGACAATGACCACGAAAACGATGGCAATGATCAGCGATTCAATGGAACGCAGGATGTTAAGCAGGGTGCGGACAACCAGATAAATGGCATAGGTGACCGGATTGCCGCTCATCAGGTTGCGCGCTGCCAGGAAGGAAACCGGCACGGCAAACAAAACCGCCAGACCGGTTGCCAGAAACGCCATCGAAACGGTTGCCAGCGCGCCTTTCAGCACCTCGTTGCCGATGAAGGAAAGTTCGAAGCCGCCAAGCGGGCGGTACTGCTCGAAATAGACGCGGTGAAACTGCGGGAGGGTGGGGTCGGGCGCCGCTACAAGGGCGGTAGTGGGAACGCCAATGGTCGTGGTCACGGAGCCGTTTTCATCGGAGGTCAGCTTGAGCATGGTAATTTCGCCTTCGCCCAGCATGAGCATGTTGCCGATCGGGTTTTGCCAGTACACCTGGGTTTCGGCGTTCGGCCACATTCCGGTCACACTGACGATGAGTGTTTCGCCCACTCTACCGCAATCGGGAATGACCATGGCCGTCCGTCCGGCATCTTCGCGGCGGGCAGCCGGCGGCTGGCTGGAGCAGGGGACTTCCACCGCTACCCACATCTGATTCACTTCACGGCGCGGCTGGATGAAATCGGGGCGTGTCATTGGCCGCAGAATGGCAATCGCACGATCCAGGTTGGCGCGGCTGAAGTCAATTTCCACCACCTGCCAGCCAATTGAATAAGCGGCGGCCAGGCCAAAGAAAAGCGGCAGCAAAACCGAACGTCCCCGTCCACCTGCCAGGCTGACGGCATCCCAAATGTTCCACAGCCAGATGAGAATGGGAGAAAGATACCAGAGCGGTTGACCATACCAGACTGTGGTTGCCAGCATCGCCAGAAAACCGACCAGGATACCCACGCCGCGCGCAGTTGCGCCGAGCAGGATCTGCCCCAGGCCGGGTATCACGATCGAAACGAGAGCAATTTTCGCATCTCTCGACATATCCCGCCCCTCACAGTGAAGCAGCGCGGACTTCCTGCGCTTCTTCGCCGTAGATTTCTTTGAATTTAACGCGGTCAATCTCTTCGGCGGATCCCTCAAAGACTTTCATGCCGTCTTTGAGCGCCACCACACGCGTGGCGTAGCGGTGAACGAGGTCCAAAAAGTGCAGCGAGCAGATGACGGTAATTCCCTCTTTGTTGAGCTGCTCCAGATATTGTAAGATGGAGTGTGAAAGGACCGGGTCGAGGCTGGCAACCGGCTCATCCGCCAGAATCAGTTTGGGTTCCTGCATCAGCGCGCGGGCAATACCCACCCGCTGCTGCTGGCCGCCGGAGAGGGAATCGGCGCGGTTGTGGGCTTTTTCCGCGATTCCGACCCGTGCCAGGGCTTGCAGAGCGCGGTCTTTTTCTTCCTGCGGCCAGATTCCGATCAGGCTGGCCCAGGGATTGACATATCCCAATCTCCCGGCGAGCACATTCGTCAATACGCTGGAGCGTTTGACCAGGTTGAATTGCTGAAAGACCATGCCAATTTTTCGGCGGATGTGGCGCAATTCGGTGGGCGAAGCCGTGGTGATGTCCACCCCGTCCCAAATGATTTTGCCTTCGGTCGGTTCAATCAGGCGGTTGATGCAGCGTAACAGGGTGGATTTGCCCGAACCGGACAGCCCAATCACAACCAGAAATTCACCGTCGGCGACATCGAAGGAAACATTTTTAAGCGCCTGAGTGCCGTTCGGGTAAGTTTTGGAGAGGTTCTGGATTTTCAACATGGCAACCTCGTAACCCCGTAACCCCTCCAGCCAGCCTCATGATGGGTAAGGGGGGATGGGTGACGGGCAAAAAATAGGGAGGACAATTCGTCCTCCCTATGGGTTTTTCGGAATGGTTTACTTGAAAAGGGTGGTTGGGTCAATGCCGGAGGCTTCGAGATAGACGCGGTATTCATCGTAGAAGGTATCGTCCACCTCTTTCAACCCCTGAATGCTGTAACCGCCGTTCTTGAGCAGGGTCAAACCTTCTTCCGTCGCGGCCAGATCCAGCAATGCCTTGGTCAGTTTCTCGCGCAGATCAGCCGGGACGTTGCTGGCGAAGGAAACATTGTCGTTCGGGATGAACGGCTCGGAGACCCAGATGATGACCACTTTGTCGTTGACATCCGGGAAGTCATTGACCACATTCGAACGGGCGTCAATGAAAGTTGCTCCAAAGTCGCAGATTTCGCCCTTCGGGCTGAGGTAGACCGACTTGATGACAGTTGGATGCCCCTGAACGAAAGCGCCGGCTTTGACTTTGATATTGTTTGCTTTGAGCAAGCCAAACGGCAGCACATAACCGGATGAGGAGAGCGGGTCAGTCCAACAGGGTTTTTTATCGGCAAATTGCGCCAGCGCGGTGGCCGCATCCGCAGTCGTTTTACCGGTGGCCACGTCATAGTAGGGAGTGAAGCCGGCGGCGGCATTGGCAACGAACTGGAAGCCGTAGTGGTCTGCGCCGTTGCGGATGGTTGCCAGGGCAACATCGGCATAACCCTTGCCGTGCGCCACAACATACTGGGTGGGGGCCAGCCAGCCGATGTGCGCCTGTCCGGCGCCCATGGCTTCAATCATGGCGGCGTAATTGGTTGGGACAACGGTCTTGAGGGTCAGGCCGGTCATTTCGCTCAACTTGGCAGCAATCGCCTCGCCGCCGGTCTGAAGTTCCTGGGTGGTTGCGGAGGGGGCCAGTGCCATGATAAGCGGATTTTCAGGTGTACCGAGCTGCGGTTCGGGTGTAGGCGGTACTTCAGTCGGGGCCGGGGGCTCGGTGGGTTTAGGGGCTTCGGTGGGTTTGGCGGCCTCGGTTGGTTTTGGAGCTTCCGTGGGGGGCACGGGCGTAGCAGCCGGGCTGCAAGCAGCCAATACCAGAGAAGCCGTAACCAGCAAAGCAAATAGAATAGATATTGGGCGTTTCATTTTTTTTCTCTTCTCCTTGGGGTGGATTTTCCTGTGAGGTACAGGATGACATCAGGATAATACAACTTAATTAACGGTAAGGCAAGGAAATTTTGGTCTAAATTTAATTAAGGTTTGGTTATCGCTTTGTAAAAAATAGGCATTCTCGACACTGCAGAATCACCAACTTTTTTGTAATTGTGCTGTGCGATCTAATTGCTTACCGCCGAGGTCATTCAAAACCGTATTTTGGCCTGGGCAATTCTCTGTGGTTGCCCGATTAAACCGAACTGACGTGATTTAGCCACATCTTCACCCATTCCGCATCTATCCGTGCCAGCCGCGCTTTCTTTAAGTTCTCCCGCATGACCCATTGGATATCTTTGTCTGTTGTAGCCAACCACTTCTCCATTAGCATTTTACCTTCATTGGGTAGAGCGACAACCGCTACACTCCAACAATACCCAAGCCCTTTTCGTAATATCAAGAAGTCTTCACTTCGGCGATTCTGAACTCGTTCAAAGGTAGCCGTGATTTCGTCCAGAATTCTCAACACTTCCTTAGCGTGTTTTGGTTTAACAAGCAACCGCGGTTCACAGAGCGCGGCCGCCGCAGCCCGTTGTTCTAGCGGTATTCCTTTACTCCACTTTTGCACTGCAGTTATCAACTGATCCATGCTTACGTCGCCGAACCGTTGGAGGGCCATGGCGACTGCCTCACGAATCCGCCACCGTGGATCAGAGGCGTGAACTCGTAAAGTTTCGAGCAATGCGGTGTTGCCTTGAGCGAGTAATCGCCCCAGACCCACAACTCCACAAAAGGCAAGAAATTCGTAGGGTGAGTTTACCGGTGCTTGATCGGCTATGTAGGCGATGTATCGCCGAAATAGTTCCAGACTACCTTCGTCTGCGACAACCTGCGCAAGTTCAAGGTTCCCGCGGGGTCCGGGAAGCTTTGATTCTTTCAGCAAATATGGATCCCAGTCATCAAGTGTTTGCAGTATTTTTCGGTATTCATCCATTTTTAACATGGTTGGCTCTGATAATTTCCTCAAATCCCATTTTGATCATGTACCCCTGACAAGACTTTTGAAACAGCACTTCCTTTAAGTCGAAATGGTGTTCACGGTTGCCCGCTAAAATCGGTTTCGGAGGGGATAATCTTCCCTCTCATCAGCCTATTATAAAGCCTTGAAGATATGAATTTTGCCGATGTTATGTGCCATCGCAAACACACTCCTATTTTTCGAGGGTTTCCACGGCTTGCGTTAGCCGCTGGTGGGTGGGCGTGGATTCGGCTGCGGAACAGGACAAAGCCCAAAGCTAGAAAATGCCTGAAAATACCACACGCCGCCGAAGGTAGCAGTCCCAAACGTCATGTGCACACGGTGTTGGGAAGGATCTTCTCATACGAGTCCCTGCACTGCCCACGCTCTTGCCGATAGTGTGATTGAACCATCGACGGAGAAAATTAACCGCGTTCGCAACACTTCTCTGATTCGATCACGTTTTTCAATTTCCAAAGAGGCAAGGTATGTGGGTGCAGCCCCTTGCTTACCCAGAAATGGACTCCAATAGTCATCAAAATCTTTGAAAATGGTCTCTATCTCGATGGCATGAACTTCAGGTGATCTTAGCCCTGCATCTCGGAAGAGCGAGATGAGTGGTTCAGGTTGGCAGATTGGAAAGCGTTCTGCCTGGTCAAGTCTTGCATCATCAGGAGTGACTTCGATTGCTGCATCCCAAAACTGTCGCATCATCTGCATACCGCCAGCATAATCCCAAACATATGCCGCAACTTTTCCTTTTGATTGAGTCACGCGTACCATCTCTTGAACCATTGCACGGGCATCTGACACGAAATTAAGGACCAGACCAGCTACAGTCACATTGAAAGATGAACTCACCCATGGTAGCGCAGTAGCATTTGCCAGCCCAAATCGGACACGTTGATCTGTGATAGTGTGTTTAGCCGCAAAAATAAAACCTTCGGATTGGTCAATAGCGAAAATACTTGCTGGTTCGCTCAAGATGAGAATACTTTCAATGAGCGCGCCTGTTCCACAACCAACATCACCCCATATCTGACCAGAGGGTAAATCAAGCCAGGTTAGGAATTGAGATGCGACGATTCGGCTCCAGCGACCGACATAGCGTTCATATGGGTTACCTGTGCCCCACGTTTCCATCTGATTTTTCGTTTTGGCCTACTCCTCAAAGTACTACGCGCGAACGTGAGCGATTATCCGGGTTGTTCCATTCTTTACGAGGATATCGGTAAAGCGGTGGGTGATCAGTGGATGCAATCCTCCTGAATATGTCCTCCAAACATGACATGGCAACCCAACAACGCCTTGGCAATTACCTGCAGGCGAAGCCCGTCAGATGCATTGCCTGGTTATATGGTCGACTCCGCCTGCCACAGGCCAGGATATCTTGTCACAAACCCCACAGGGTTTACCTCCAGCATTCTCATGAAAGTGCCGCCTGCCGACTCGTACCGGTACGCCCTTTCTCCTTCGCGCCGATACACCTGTGGAAGGACCTCGAACACCAGGGAGGGGAAAGGGAGCCACGCGGCATTGACCTCCGCCTCTGCCCCAACGGCGAGCGACAAACGTCGAATGGGTAGAAGGTTTGTGGATGGACTGAATCCCAGATCGAAATCAATGCATCCGGCGACTGTGGGACACTCTGCT
>NZ_DAOUBL010000005.1:0-11528 GCF_034432615.1 Bellilinea sp.
TGATGATTGGTTTATTGGGCATGCGCCGCCGCATCGCCGATTATGACCCCGCCCAGGGTTTTGAAACGGCTCATCTCATCATCACAATTGCGGGGTTTATGGTGGCACTGTCGGTGCTGATTTTCCTGATTAACCTGTTTGTCAGCGCCAAACGGGGCGAAGTGGTGACGGAGAATGTGTGGCAGTCGCGTTCGCCGGAATGGACTATCCTGCCTACCCCCGCGCCGATGCACAACTACCCCCAGCCGTTTCGAGTGGTGGGTGATCCGTACGACTACGGGCTGAAAGGCGCCCGCTATGTTGAAGTCTTGCCCCAGCAGGCGGGTGATTGAGGAGAAAAAAATGCAAAAAGCAAAAATGGACGAACTCAAACGAGGTGTGCTGGTCTTTTTAGGGCTGGCAATCCTTACGGTGGTGGAGTACTACCTTGGCACCCATGAAGCCGCAGCGATATTTCTATGGGTTGTGGCTCTACTCAAAGCCGGTCTGGTGCTGGTTTACTTCATGCACATCGGACGGGTCTTTCGCTCGGAAGGAGAACACTGATGACTACTCACGAAGCCACCCTGACTTCCTATAAACAAAAACTGGCGAACAACCGTCTGGGTCTGTGGTTGTTCATTCTCTCCGATTCTTTTGTGTTTGCGGCTTTGCTGGTCACCCGCTTTTACCTGCTGGGTGATAAACGTCCGCATCTGGAACAGGAATTGGGTCTGATCGTTACTTCGGTACTGTTGATCAGCTCGTTTTTTGCCAACCGGGCCGAAGTGCAAATTTCCAAAGGCAACCGCAAAGGCTTCTTAACCAGCATTCTGATCACCATGCTTTTGGGAATTGGCTTTCTGGTCGGTGTGGTAGGGTTCGAGTGGCGGCTGGCGCCGTTCGGGCCGGCGGATGGCCCGGAAGGAGCGGTTTTTTTCATGATGACCGGCATGCACGCTTTTCACGTTTTGACCGGTGTCATCTTCCTGTTCATCGTTTACCGCAATGGCCTCAAAGGGCATTACAGCCCGGAAAAACATTGGGCCGTGGAAGCAGCCGCTAACTACTGGCACTTTGTGGATGTGGTGTGGATTTTCTTCTACCCGGCCCTGTATCTGATCGGTACTATCTGATTGAAGGAGCAGGAATGCAGCGGACGATCTGGTTGATTGGTATGGGTGTTTTGGCAGGCTTGATCGCGGTGTGGCTGCTGGCCTTTGCCCAGCCTTATTCCTTTCATGGATCGCTGATCGAGCCGCCGGTTGCTGCTCCGCCTGTTGAACTTGCCCGTGCCGATGGATCGCTGTACCGCTTGAGCGACCAACAGGGGAAAATCACGTTGATTTTTTTCGGGTACACCACCTGTCCGGACTTTTGTCCGGCGACGATGGCCGAGATGAAACGTGTCAAGGCGGATCTGGCGGCATATGCGGATCGTCTGGATGTGGTTTTTATCACGGTTGATCCTCAACGGGATAGCCCACAGCGGATTCAATCCTACGCAGCCGGTTTTGATCCGCAATTTATCGGTCTTTCCGGCAGCGAAGAAGCGTTATCACCCATCTGGAAGGCCTACGGGGTCTATCGCCAGATTCAGGAAGGTCAGACTGCCCTCGGTTATCTGGTAGATCATTCGACCCGCGTTTATTTGATTGATCCTGCCGGTAATTTAAGGATGACTTTTTCCTACGGCACCCCGCCTGAGGATATCGCCGCGGATATTCGCCAGATTTTGAAGGAGAAGTAAGATGTCTCCAGCGGTTCAGGCAGCCTTACGGCGGTTGTGGTGGAGTTTGCTGATCAGTTCGGTTTTTGCCTTTGCGGTGAGTGAGGTATCCTACCAGCTGGTCAAGGATCAAAGTGAGCGTCCGCCTCAGGTGGTTGAAATTCTCATTCCGGCAGGCACGGCGCAGCAGATCGCAAATGGTGAAAACGGTCCGGCCTTGCCGGAAATGAAATTCGTGGAAGGCGACACTCTGGTTGTGCGCAATCTGGATGATGTTTCTCATCAGTTAGGACCGTTGTGGGTCCTGCCGGGTTCCAGCAGCCGGATGACGCTGGACCGCCCCAGCCAGTACACGATGGAATGCAGTTTCCAGCAAACCCGCTCATTGGGGATTGATGTGCTGGCCCGCGCCAAAGCCTCAGACCGCGTATTCGGGATTATCTCGATTGGTTTCCCAACCTGGATTTTATTGTGGCTGTACACCCTGGTCGTAAAACCGCTGCCGGGCAGTGAAAATGAACATGCCGTCAGCGAGGCAGGATAAAAGCATGAGAAGCCGCTTGTTGACGCCGCGCTGGATTTTGACCACGCTGCTGGTGATTGCCGCTGTGGCGGTCATGATACGACTGGGTCTCTGGCAGTTGGAGCGGCTGGCCTGGCGGCAGGACTTGAATCGGCGCATCACAGCGCAGTTGAACGCCCCTCCGCTGGATTTGAACGGTGAAATTCCCGTCAGTCAATTGACCGATATGGAATACCGGATGGTACAGGTCAGCGGTGTTTATGATTTTGAACACGAATTTTTGTGGCGCAATCAGGTCTGGGACAATCAGGCCGGCTATCACCTGTTCACCCCGCTGCGGATTGATGGCTCGGATTGGGTGGTCTATGTGAATCGCGGCTGGATCCCCCTGGATCAGGCTGATGCGGAAAGCCGTCTGCAATACCGCCAGAGCGGAGTTGTTTCACTGACCGGCATGCTTCGCCGGCCGATACCGAAACCGGCAATTGGGGGGGTGGCGGATCCGCCAGCGGGTACGGTTCAACCGCGCCCCGAGGCATGGAACTGGGTAGATCTCAACCGCTGGCAGAATGAAACCGGTCTGAACCTGCTGCCGGTTTGGGTTCAGCAGGCACCGCAGGGGGCTGCCCTGCGCCTGCCGTATCCATCCCTGCCGGATATTGAGATCACCGAAGGCCCTCACTTTGGGTATGCGCTGCAATGGTTTACCTTTGCGGCAATTCTGGCAATGGGTTACCCCTTTTTTGTGCGTAAGCAACTGGAGAATAAAGCCGAATCGGGGGAAAAAAATGGGAATAGCGAGGCGATTGAATTCGGGGAGGAAATTTATGAACATTGAGAACAAAACCTTGCGTTACTGGCTGCTGACAGCAGCAATTTTAACTTTTGTTTCTTTGATGATCGGCTACGCAATGCGGTTCAACCCGGTTGGACAAGGCTGTCCGGATTTCCCGACTTGCTACGGACAGTTAAATTTTCCTCAGGAAGCCGCAGCCCGCGTGGAAATGGCTCATCGTTTAGTCGCAGCGCTCAGCGGTCTGATTACGTTGGGGTTGACGATATGGGTGTGGGTCAGGCAGCAGGGTGGTTGGCTGAAAATGAGCCTGACCATTGCTTCATTCTTCTTCCTTGCTCAACTGCTACTGGGTGCGGGGCTGGTTGGACAGGCTGATTCGGTCTGGATGGGTGTCGGGCATCTGGCAGCGGCTCTGCTGACGATGGCAATGCTCAGCACGGCTCTGGTGGTTTCGTTTGTTTCGTCACCTGATGCTCGCCGTCCCGCTCCCTTTTTGCATTCTCACCTGCAACAACATTCGTTTATCGTTCTTTTGGTGGTGTTTGCTTTGATGATTTCGGGGGTGCTGGTGGCGCGGCTGGATGCAGGCAGCGCCTGCTCCGGTTTTCCGTTGTGCGAAGGGGGGCTGCCTGTCAGCGGCTTGGGATGGCTTGCGCTGGGGCACCGTCTGTTTACTTTACTGGCTGCCGCTCTGGCAGGTGCGTTATTTCTTTTTACGCGCCGCGCTTATGCCGACCAGCCGCTTGTGTTGAGCTCTGCCAGTGCACTCATCGTACTCTTTGGCGGACAGGCGTTGATTGGCGCGCTCAAGGTTCAAGGTGATTTTCCTCTCGATCTGGTGGTGGTTCATGCGGCGATTACCGCGGCAATTTGGGTGGCACTCATTGTGCTTTTCAGTGCATCGGTGTGGCGGGGAAGAAGCCCTGCAGAGGAACGACAATCGGCTTCCATGCCGCGGGTACGGGGAGTACAACGTCTGAAAGCCTACCTAATGTTGAACAAGCCGATAATTGTTGCATTGCTCCTGGTGACGACTTATGCCGGAATGGTGGTGGGCGGCAAAGCAATCCCACCTTTTTGGCTGACTTTCTGGACATTGCTGGGGGGTGCGCTGGCGGCAGGTGGTTCCAGCGCGCTGAATCAGTACATTGACCGGCAAATTGACGGCGCAATGCAGAGGACAGCCAAACGCCCGATCCCTGCCGGCATTTTGACACCGGCGGAGGGGTTGGCATACGGCATCGCTGCCTGTCTGGCGGCCTTTTTTCTGCTGGCAGGCTTTGTCAACCTGCTGGCTGCCTTGCTGGCAGTGGCCGGCATGATTTATTATGTGTTGATTTACAGCATCTGGCTTAAACACCTGACGGTGCAAAACATTGTGATTGGCGGTGGGGCGGGCGCCATTCCGCCCCTGGTTGGCTGGGCGGCTGCTACGGGCAGTTTGAATATCCCCTCGCTGTTCCTGTTCGCGCTGGTTTTCATGTGGACTCCGCCTCACTTTTGGGCGTTGGCATTGGTACGCGCCAAGGATTATGCCCGCGCCGGTGTGCCGATGTTGCCGGTGGTACGAGGGGAAAAAGAGACCCGCATTCAAATCTTCATCTATACGCTGGAATTGGTTGGGCTGACCTTGCTGATGCCGCTGTTTAAGGTTGCCGGCAGTATTTTCCTGATTTCTGCGCTGGTGCTGGGGTTGTGGCTGATTTACACCGCCTGGGATGTGCTGCGCAAACCGGGCAATAAAGTTGCCTGGCGCATGTACCGTTATTCCAGCATGTATCTGGCTTTTATTTTTCTGGCGCTGGTGGTGGATGTACTGATATAATTTCCCGCCATCATGAACACCGGGTCCACAAAGTCAAAGATCTGGATATGGATAGCAGGCTGGCTTTCCATCGTCCTTTTAGGCGCAGATTTTTATAACTGGGGCAAACTTCCCCGTTTGATACTGGGTATGCCGGATTGGGTCTGGTTCGACCTCGGGCTGATTTTGTTGACCGCTCTGATGTTTGCCTTTCTCAGCCAGCACAGCTGGGAGGACGAGTGACCCTTAAGGTTTTCCTGCTTTTATCCTATCTGATCGTGCTGGTTGGGCTTTCTGTTCTGGCAAGGCGGAAAATCCCTCAGACGCCGGAAGGTTATTTTCTTGCCAACCGTTCGTTGGGCTTGCTGGTTTTGTTCTTCAGTCTGGTTGCAACCAATTTTTCGGCCTTCTTCTTTTTAGGATTTGCGGGGGCAGCGTGGAAAACCGGTTTTGGACAATACGGCATCATGGGGGTGGGAACTGCGTTGGTTCCTCTGGCATTTTATTTGATTGGGCGGCCGGTTTGGAGATTGGGAAAACAAAAGGGCTACCTGACTGCACCTGAATTAATTGGCGGCGAGTTCAATAGCCGTTTCCTGCGCTGGCTGGTGATGGTTGTAATGGTGGTTTTTACCCTTCCCTACTTGCTCACCCAGGCGATTGGCGCGGGCATTTTACTTTCTTCTTTATTCAATGTGGATTTATTAAGAGCAGGGGGTGCGGCCACCATTCTGGCGATTGGCGCCACAGTTGTTTTTGGCGGGATGAAGGCTTCGGCGTGGACGGATGTGCTGCAAGGATTTTTGATGATCGTTGCAATGATTCTGGCGGTGGTTTTTGTGAGTGCCGGTCTGGGGGGCTGGCAGAGCGCCGGTGAAACAGCTTTTCTGGCTTCTCCACAGCACTTTACTCGACCCGGGCCGGATCAATTTTTTCAAATGACCACCTGGTTTTCCTATCTGCTACTTTGGACGTTTGTCAATCCGTTATTTCCGCAGGTGTTTTCGCGATTTTATGCAGCAAAAACGCTTGATTCTCTCAAAAAAGTAACTTGGTTGTATCCTTTACTGGTCAGTTTTCTGTTTCTGGCACCGGTAACCATTGGGGTATGGGCGCGGGGGACGTCTTTGAGCGTTTCCAACCCGGATATGATTTTACCGGCAATGGTATTGAGTTATGCGCCGGAATGGGTGTATGTATTTGTCATAATAGGCGCAATGGCAGCGCTCATGTCAACCGCCGATTCGCAATTGCTGGCTCTGGCAACCATGTTCTCACATGATTTTGGAATTGCCCGAAATTCGACCCGTGCAGGGCGCTGGCTGGCGCTTGGATTGTGCGTTTTGATTGCGCTCTTTCTGCTGAGCGGCCTTGATCCACAAATTCCAATTTTTACATTGTTGACGCAAACCACTTTTGCAGGACTAATTGCTCTGACCCCTGCGACGCTGGCAGCGTTGTACTTTCCTCAAGTTCATAAAATTGCCCCAATCCTCTCGATCATCATCGGAGAGGTGATGGTCATCCTGCTTCGAACGAAAATCATTCCGACCCTGGGTTTTGTGGATGGAATTGTTGTGCTGGTGGCTGCTTCACTGACCCTGCTGGTGGTTCACAGGATTGAGGCTGCCCTCCGTAGAGTTGCCCCGCTCAGGGGTTAGGGGAAGTCAGGGTTATGGAATGAATGGTGGAGGGGGAATTGGACAGTGATGCCAGATACCCGTAAAACTCAACTCCCTCCGGGTTGTCCGTTTGAGCGCGGAATTTTTCTGCCCAACGGTAGCCAAAGGATTGGTATAACAACTCAATTTCCACTTTGAACGGGGCGGTAAAACCAGCGGTTTTGATGCGGTATTGAACTGTATCGCTACCGCCGAAAAAATCCGGGTCCTGGGCAGCCTCACCATATACACCAATATCCGTGCTGACATGGCTTTTATCAAAGCCGCGCGGCAGCAGACGGTTATCCTTCAGGTAGCGCTGCGCGCGCAACAGGGTAGTTGTTACTTTACCATCCGGGTCGCCGATAATCGGTTCATAAATCTGCACCTGATCCGGGCTGGTGATGACCTGATAATGGGGTTCATAATTCCCTTCATCGAGGTCATTATCGTTGCCAGTTATCAAACCATTCCTCTGCCAACCCCCGGATTCAAACACCAAATTCCCATTGGCATCTCTTACCTTCAGGTGCAGCCAGGCGCGCCTTGACGGGAAACTGGTGGGGAATTTGTGGCCGGTCAGAACCTCAACGGTGACGTTAACAATCAACTCATCGTCTTGCTGTTGGGCCTCTGCACTCAGGCGGGCAGTGTTTTGCTGAAGCTGCTGAAGGGTGAGCAGGCGGGCCTGTTCCAGTTGTTCGGCAGTGGCTGAGGTATTCAACGCATCCGGGTTGGCAGCCAGCAGTTCCAGCATGTAGCGGTTTCCGCCAATAAAGGTGTGCTGCATTACCGGGCTACGCCTGGGGCTGCCGGTGTTGGCAATCGGGGCTTCGCCTTCCACAGCCGGCATGTGGCAGGTTTGACAGGATGAGGTACTGGTGAATTCCGAGGCCAGCCATTCCAGATGCGGTGTTTGTTCCGGGAACAAATCCGTGCTGAGCTTTCCCTCACTGGTGAAATAGGGAGTATAGAGATTGTGACACACGGCACATAATTCGGATTGGGTGACATGTTCGGATTGAACCGGCTGGTAACCAGAGGCATTGCGCATGACGGCTGCCATGTTCTCATCCACCGCAAATCGCCCATAAGCGGCGCGCTCGCCCGGTTTCGGCTCTTTTTCAAAGAGGTAACCGCCGCTGTAACTTTCCATTTTCCCAAGGTTATCCCCTTGAATTTGATGGCAAAGCGAACAGGAAACTCCATCTATTGCCAGCGGATAAAGCGGATGGGTCGGGTTGAGGTATCCTGCATCTGGCAGAAGTGCGGCAGATTGTTCCGTCAGGAGGGCGGTGTGATGTGCCATCCCGATGTGGCAGACCGCGCATTTTTCTTGTATGGCTTCGGCGTAATCCGGTTTATGGAGCACCTCAGAGCGTACCGATGCGCGGTAATAAGGGTCGCGCGCGCTGTTTGCCATGATTGAAGCGCGCCAGGCAGTTTCAATGGAAACATCTTGTCCGGCGCTGTCTTTCAGGGCAGTATGGCAAAATCCGCACTCGCCCGAAGCGGAAAAATGGGTGCTGCGCATGCGGGGTAATTGACCGGTTTCCACCACGGTAAGCGGGGTGGCAGTCGTAGGCTGAGCTGGTTTCGGTGTACCACAACCCACCACCAACCCCAGTACTACCAGACTGGCAAAAGCGAAGATGCGTGCAACACTGGCTTTCATTTCCCCTCCCTCTTTTGTAGTCAACCTGAGTCCATTCCCTGACCCCCCCCGGAGTCGGAAAAAGGGGTTATTGCAAACGAAGCAAAATTTTACCCTGACTCCATAACTCTTCCAGACGGTAATATTCTCGCTGTTCGGGAGAGAACAAATGCACGATCACATCTCCCAAATCAACCAGCACCCAACCGCCCTGTGCATAGCCTTCTTTTTTACCGATCATTTGAAATTCTTTTTTGACATTTTCCAAAACGGCATCGGCAAGGCTTTCGATCATCCGTTCGCTGCTGCCGGAACAGAGGATGAAATAATCGGTAAATGTGGCGATATCCTGAATGTCCATTAGCAGGATATTTTCACCCTTTTTGTCCTCCAGGGTGTTGACAATACTACGGGCAACTTCGATTGGTTTCAGAATTCACCTCTCCAATTGAATTTTGAGTCTATTTTATCCATTCAAAGGAAAGTGCGCCAGTGGTGTGTAAATGGCACCTGCTGGTTTGAGAACGCTTCGGAATAGGATCAGCTGGCTGGCGGTCATGCTCCCCAGTGTGCCAACGGGTTTTTGGGCAATCGTTTCGCCTAAGCGGGCAAGTTCAGCGGGGGAGGCTTCGCGATTGACCCGTCCCAGAGTCAGGTGAGGTGAGAAGGGGCGTTCTTCGCGGGGGTAGCCAATTTTTTCGGCTGCATCTTCGAGGGCTTGCTGTAGCCTGATCAAGGAAGGTGGTGCCTGCACGCCAACCCAGATCACGCGCGGACGCTTGAAATTTGGGAAAGCCCCTAATCCGTGGATTTTTAATTCAATCGGCCGCGCGGCTGATGCAATTGGGCGAATTTCAGCGGAAAGGCGATCCAACTCATCCGGCTGGGATTCCCCAAGAAATTTGAGGGTCAGATGAATGTTTTCGGGCCTGACCCATTTAACATGCCGGCTGCCGGTTTGTTGCAGATCAAGAACAATCTGTTCCAGTTGCTTCTGGATAGGGGGGGATAATTCGATGGCGATAAAAGCACGGATTAACATCACTCACGGTCAGTATACCGAGAGGGTTTAGGCATGTCAAGTTGGATTGGTGAGAAATAAGGTAAAATGGGGGATAGACTGTTTGCCGGGAGGATTATCTTTTGAGAAGGTTTATTCGGGATTACTTCATTCTGGCTCTGGTTTCCGGCACAATCATTGCGCTGGATCAGTGGACAAAGTTCATTATCCGCCAGAATCTGGCTCTGGGCGAATCATGGATGCCGCTGGAGTGGTTGGCTCCGTATGCCCGCATCGTTCACTGGTACAATCGCGGGGTCGCTTTTGGGTTATTTCAAAATGGCGGCGATTGGTTTGCGATTCTGGCAATTGTCATTGCGCTCGGCATTATTTATTTCTATCCGCGGGTTCCGGCTGAAGACTGGGCCTTGCGAACTGCCATGGGCTTGCAATTGGGCGGGGCGGTTGGTAATCTGATTGACCGGCTGACAGTGGGACATGTAACCGATTTTATTTCAGTTGGGACATTTCCGGTGTTCAATATTGCCGATTCGAGCATCACAATTGGAGTACTGGTTTTGATTTTGGGCGTCTGGCTGCAGGAACGGCGTGAAAAACAGGCCAAAATGCAGCAAGACGGTGGGGAAGAACATCCTTCTGAAAATGTGAATTTCAGCAAAGCCAATGAGTGAACAGGTTGTCCGATTTGAATATCAAGGCGCAGGCAATGAGCGCCTGGATAAAGTGCTGGCGGCGCATTTTCCCGAGCATTCCCGTTCGCGTATGCAGGGATTGATTCGGGATGGTTTCGTGCAGGTCAACCAGAATGTGGTGACGAAAAGCGGTTTTATGGTCGAAAATGGGATGACCATCGAGGTGTGCCTGCCATCCGTCCAGCCGGTTGAACTGCAAGCCGAGTCGATTCCTTTGAAAGTAATTTTTAATCATCCCGATGTTCTGGTGGTTGATAAACCGGCCGGGTTGGTGGTTCACCCGGCTGCCGGACATGAAAGCGGCACACTGGTTAATGCCGTAATGGGGCTGATACCCGACCTCGAAGGGATTGGAGGAGAACTGCGCCCGGGCATTGTTCACCGGCTGGATAAAGATACTTCCGGTTTGATTCTAATCGCCAAGAACGAACGCGCTCACCGTTTTCTGCAGGATCAATTCCGCCTGCGGCAGGTTAAGAAGGTCTATCTGGCACTGGTGGACGGTAAGCCGCCTACACCCAACGGCAGAATTGAAGCGCCCATTGCCCGCGATCCGGCTCGCCGAAAACAGATGGCGGTTGTATCGCCGGGTAAAGGGCGCGAGGCGGTGACCGAATACTTTACCCGCGAAACCTTTGCCCAGCACACCCTCGTTGAAGCCCATCCTTTAACCGGAAGAACTCATCAAATCCGTTTACACCTGGCGTTCATTGGCTGCCCGATTGTGGGAGATACTCTTTACGGCAGGCGGAAGGTCAGCCTGGCGCTGAACAGGCACTTTTTACACGCTGCTCGTCTCACCGTGCGCTTGCCCGGCGAAAAACAACCGCGTACCTTTGAGTCACCCCTGCCTCCTGAACTGGAACAGGTTTTGCAGCAATTACGTAAATCCTGAATTTTTAAGGTGGACAGCATGGAAAAAATCATTGATTTGCGCTCCGATACGGTCACGCATCCTACGCCTGCGATGCGCGAAGCAATGGCAAGGGCAGAGGTGGGGGATGATGTGTATGGCGAAGACCCCACGGTAAACCGTCTGGAAGAACTGGCAGCCGATCGAATGGGCAAGCAAGCCGGTTTGTTCGTTGCCTCCGGCACGATGGGAAATCTGATTGCGGTGCTGGTGCACTGTCAACGCGGCGAAGAGGCCATCATGGGGCATTTGGGGCATACTTTTTTGTTTGAGGCGGGCGGTGTTTCGGCGCTGGGAGGTGTGTTTGTGCATACCCTGCCAAATCAACCGGATGGCAGTATTGCGCTGAGTGATCTGAAGGGTGCTATTCGTGGGGCGGATATTCACCAACCGATCAGCCGATTAATCATTTTGGAGAACACTCATAACCGCTGCGGCGGGACGGTGCTGGATGGGGAATATACCCGCCGGGTAGGTGAATTAGCCCACCGCCACGGCTTGAAATTGCATCTGGATGGGGCGCGTATTTTCAACGCTGCGGCTGCTCTGCAAGTACCTGTAAGCGACTTAACCGATTCCGCCGACTCGGTCACTTTTTGCCTGAGTAAGGGATTGTGCGCACCGGTGGGTTCGGTGTTATGTGGTTCAAAGGAATTTATTGCCAAAGCCCGCCGCCTTCGGAAAATGCTGGGAGGGGGAATGCGGCAGGCGGGTGTACTGGCGGCCGCCGGGATTGTGGCGTTGGAAGAGATGACC
>NZ_DAOUBL010000006.1:0-6510 GCF_034432615.1 Bellilinea sp.
TTTCGAATTTTCGTCCCCCTCCCGCCTCCCCCAAAATCGCAGGGGCGATTTTGGGGGAGGTGCAGGTGGGGGTAACGATCACTGCTTGCCAGGTTTTGATCTTATCCCGAACTCACGTTAATTACTTTAGCATAGCGGTTAAAGCGTGTCAAGCAAAGTGACTTTATAGTTTTGATAAGTGGCGCGCTCACCCCTTGCGCAGGCGGGCGGCCAGGGCGTGGGCATCCAGCCCTTCGGCCAGCGCCAGCATTTCGGCCAGCGGGCTGAGGCGCTGCACGGCGGCGCGGTTCAGCCCGACCAGGCTGACGATCTTGACAAAGTCCCACACATTGAGCGGGGAGGCGTAGCGCGCCGACCCGCCGGTGGGCATGACATGGCTCGGCCCGGCAATGTAATCGCCCATCACCTCGCAGGATTCTTCATCCAGAAACACGCCGCCGGCGTTGTGGATTTTGGGCAGCCAGGCCCAGCCGTCGCGCACCACCAGGTTGAGGTGTTCGGGGGCGTAGGCGTTGCACAGCTCGATGGCTTCGTCCAGGTCGCGGGTGAGGACGGCGCCGCCGCGCGCGGCCAGCGAGGCGCGGATGATGTCGGCGCGCCCCAGCGGGTCGGCGGCGGTCTGGCTCAACAGCTCGTCCACCCGGGCGGCGACCGCCTCGGCCAGGGCGCGGGAGGGGGTCAGCAGCAGGGCGGTAGCGAGCGGGTCGTGCTCGGCCTGCGCCAGCAGGTCAGCGGCGACGCGGCGCGGGCTGGCGCCCTCGTCGGCAATCACCACCGTTTCGGTGGGACCGGCCAGCCCTTCGATGCCGACCACGCCGAATACCTGCCGTTTAGCAAGCGTGACAAACAGCCCGCCCGCCCCGACAATTTTATCCACCGCCGGCAGGGCAGGCGTGCCGAACGCCATGGCGGCAATCGCCTGTGCCCCGCCGACGCGGTAAACCGCATCCACTTCGGCCAGCGCGCAGGCCGCCAGGATGACCGGGTTGACGCGCCCGTCGCGTCCGGGCGGCGTGCAGACGATCACCCGCTGCACGCCGGCGACCCGCGCCGGGATGACCGACATCAGCACCGAAGAGGGCAGCGGCGCGCTGCCGCCCGGCACATACACCCCCACCCGCTCAATCGGGCGGATGAGCTGTCCCAGCGTGCCGTCGGCGTCCTGCTCGATCCACGAGAGGGCCGGCTGGCGGCAGTGAAAGCGGCGGATGCGTTCGGCGGCGGTTTCCAGCGCGCTGCGCAGTTCGCCGGGCAGGGCCTGCAGCGCGCTCTGGCAGTCGTGCGGGTCAATTTGCAGGCCGGCGGCCAGGTCGGCGCCGTCCAGCTTGCGCGTCCAGTCGCGCAAGGCATCATCGCCGCGCCGGCGCACGTCGGCGACAATCCGCGCAACGGCCTGCTCGGCGCTGAGCGGTTCGCCGAACAGGGCGGTAAGTCGTTCCTGCACGGCGGGGGGCAGGTCGGTTTCATCCGGCGGACGGCGGCGCAGGACGGTCTGGCGGGCGGTTTGCGAGTCGTAAATCGGTAAGGACATGGAAACACCTCCGGTGATGGAATAAAAACATCCCCCGCAGCACGGGGGATGGGATGAACAGGGGAATGAGCGGTTTTACCAGCCGCAGGCTGCCCATGCCCGCCGTGCCGCGCTGCGCACGGGGGAGTGATGATGAGCGTGGGGATGTCCCTGCGGGTACTGCATGGGGTTAGTTTAGCACAGCCGGGCGGCATTTGTCAATCGGCTGCACGGGGTTTGGGGGAGGCGCAAGAGGGGTTCGCATTTGCCCTGCCACACCCTATAACCCATCCAGGCCGATGAGGCTGCTGGAAAACCGTCCCTACCTGCAACACGGCGGGTAAAAAGGGACGGCTTTCTCAAAGTCAAAAAGAGGCTGAACCGCAGGCTGCCAATACCAATAAAACAACTCCTCCACTCGCCCCAACCCCCCGTAGCCCCCCTTCCCCGCAAGGCTGCCCTGGCCGCTCGAGGCGTTGCTCTGCGGGGAAGGGGGGCAAAGTGTGTGACCCGCGCCGGGCTGCGTTGGCGTCAAGTTCAACGAGTTGCTCTGCGGGGAAGGGGGGCGTTTATTGCAGCCAGCGGGGCTTTTGAGCAGGCGCGGCGGCACCATCTGCACCTCCCCCAAAATCGCCACGCCGATTTTGGGGGAGGCCGGGAGGGGGTTTATTTCACTGCGCTGGGAATGACATCATCCCCTGCGCCCCAGAACGCAGCTGTGTTAGAATCGACTCATGCCGGTCTTGATTTTGCTGCTGCTTTTACCGGGCTTTCTGCTGGGGGTGTCCGCCGTCCTGACGCAGCGCGCCATCCGCCCGCGCTGCTTTCCCTACCTGAAAACCTATCAAATCGAGGTGCAAAACGGCAAACTGAACGAAGCCGACTACTGGTCGTGGGAAAAGCAGGAAGTACGCCTGACCTCGCCGTTCGGGTACACCCTCAGCGCCACCTACTTCCCGCTGGCGGGCGCCCGGCGCACCGTCGTGCTGGTGCACGGCATCACCTACACCCGCCTCGGCTGCATCAAGTACCTGCCGCTCTTCCGCCGGCGCGGCTACAATGTGCTGATCTACGACCAGCGCTACCACGGGTTGAGCGGCGGCGGCAACTGCACCTTCGGCTTTTACGAACGCCACGACCTGCGCGCCGTGCTGGATTGGGCGCTGGCGCAGCTGCCGCCCGGCGGACGGGTGGGGACGATGGGCGAGTCGCTCGGCGCGGCGGTCTGCCTGCAGCATGCCGCCATAGACCCGCGCCCGGCTTTCGTCATCGCCGACTGCCCGTTTGCCGACCTGAACGAGCTGCTGGCGCTGCGCCTGCGCCGCGATGTCGGCTTGCCGGCTTTCCCGTTCCTGCCGCTGGCCAGCCTGCTGGCGCGGCTGCAGGCCGGTTTCTGGTTCGGGCAGGTTTTCCCCTTGCGCGCGGTGCCCGGCCTGGAGATGCCGGTGCTGCTGGTGCACGGTCAGCAGGATGACTACATCCCGCCGCAGCACAGCCAGCGCCTGTACACCGCCAAACGGCGCGGCTTGCGCCGGCTGTACCTGGCGCCCAACGCCGGTCACGCCGAAAGTTACTGGAACAACCGCGCCGCCTACGAAGCGGTGCTGGAGCAGTTCTTACGAGAGGCAGGTTTGGGATAGGGGCGCAGCCCGGCCGGTCATGCGCTTGCCCCCGTCCACCCCCCTGAATCGTCTGGGCGATTCAGGGGGGTGGGATTGCAGCGGCAAGTCCTTGTGGGAATGGTTGGAATTTAGAGAGGCCGGCCGGACGGCTGCAGCGCGGCTTACTTGCGCACCAGCGGCAGGTAGATGTAGGCATCTCCAGAGGATGTTTCGATTACCCGATCGAAGAGCTTGCTCGAATCACCCTGTGAAACAGCCCTCAGGTGGATTTTGCTGGCGTCATCATCCTGACAATTGGGCTGTGTCGTGGTGATCCGCACGGTCACCTCACCGAACCCCCCCGGCTGGATGTTGCTCAACTGGCTGGGGGTGACGCTGTGGGTGAACGGGCAGCCGCTCATATGGGTCAGGGAGAGGGTAAAGGAATCGGTGTAGTTGCCTAGGTTATAGACCTTCAGCACCTCGGTGCGCGTAACGCCGTAGGGCAGGGTGATGGCTTCGGGGTCGTCGGGGATGCTCACCTCGTAAAACGGGGTTGCTCCCACCAGCCCGATTTCGATAAAGCGAACTTTGTTCTCGCCGGTCAGCGGATCCTGCCCTTCGACGATGTATCTGGCTCTGCCGCGCACCTCGCGGGTTGAAAAATTCGGCGCCGTGAACTGGATCGTAAATTTGCAAACATCATTAGCGACATAATCCTTATTCGGCTCACAGTCAATTGATACGATAGAAAAGCCAAAAGTATTCTCTGACGGTTTATACTCCCCTTCACTGATTTGCAGGTCGTTAAATTTCAATGGGGCGAGGTAATTCGCCTGAAACTCTTTGGTAGCGGTTCCACCGAACGGGACAACGCCGAAGTTGTAGGCGGTCGGCTGGATGTTGGGGTTGCCGGGCGGGTTGCCCTGGTCGCGCAGGTAGACCTGCTGGTAGGGCACGCCTTCGCCCTCGCTGAGCATGTCGGCGCCGGAGGAGAAGGCCACGTAGCGCCCGCTCAGGCTGAGTGAGCTGAAGTTGGAGTTCCACTGCGCCTGCTCACCCACCGTGGTCAGCGAAACGCGCCAGGTCTGGTTCACCCCCCAGCGGCGGGCAAAAATATCCGGGCAGTTGCTGCTCACCCAGCCCTCGATGCCGGGCGGCATCAGCGGGCAGGATGCGTTGTCGTCGCCCACTACCAGATTGGTGGCGTAGGAAGTGAAGGTGACCAGTTTGCCGTCGCCGGAGATGGCCGGGCTGTAAGAGGGCGCGTTGGCCTCTTCGCCGTAGGTGCTGGTTTCGCCGGTGGCGCGCGAAATCGGCCGGATTTGACCGCTGGTGGGGTTGGCAATGTTATCGGCGATATAGAGGAAGATGTCGGTGTAGCCATTGTTGTCGTCCGCTACCGGGTTGTTGGGGTGGGATAGATTATAGACGGGCAGGTTGCTGGCGCTGGATTGAAAGGCGATGTACAGTTTCGGGTTCGGATCGGTGGTGTCCTGATAGACGGTCACGGCCGGGTATTCCGAGGCGCCTTCGGCAGGTTTGCCGTTCGTCCCTTTGGTAATCAGGCGGATTGTGCCGTTATCGCGGTCGGCCAGAAAGAGGTTGGCGCGCCGCTGGTGGAGGGGGGCATTCGGGTCGTCGTCGGGGTAATCGGTTGTGGGCACGCTGCAGTCCAGATTGGTGGCGCGCGAAACGAAGACCACATAGCGCCCGTTGGTGTTCGGCACGAAGACCGGGTGGTAGGAGTCGCCGTTGGCGGGCTCGTTTACATCATTTTGACCGGTAGTGTAATTACAACCGGCGCTCAGCAGGGTGTGGGGGAATTGTTGCGTAAGAGTCTCTCCATCACTAAGTGTAACCTGCCGGACGAAAATATCCTTGACAAAGCCGTTGCTGTTTGCGCCCAGGTCGGCCATCGACTCGAAAGCCACATACACGCCCTCTCCGCTGACAAAGACTGCATCGGCGACCGGGTGGGGGTGGGCAAAGTTGGGTTTGGCCGTACCGGTATCCGGATGGGTGCGGCAGGCCGGCGGGCTGGTGTGGTTGACGCCGTAGATGACCGGGGCGCAGTCCACGTTGCCGGAGTGAAAGCCGGCGTCCGCACCGGTGCTCTGCTCGGCAGAAACGCGGAAAAGCGGGGGTGTGTTGTTCGGGTCATGGGGTTGCGGTAAGATCGCCAGGAAGATGTCGGTCTCCAGCTGGGAGGAATTGTCATAGTCGGAGTATTCCGCGCCGGACTGAAAGACGAGGTATTTGCCGTCGCGCGAGAGGGTCGGGAAGAGTGCATCGCCTTCTACATCTGTATCAAACCCGGTGATGAAGACCGGATTGCCGATGGAATGCGGTTCCAGCGCGGCGGGGTTCTGCACGAAGACGTCGTAGCAGCCGCGGTTCCCACTGCTCACCTCGCTCTGGCAGACTTTATCGGTATCCGGGATGACGTTGCCGCTCAGCTCATCTTTTCTCAAATTTTCGGCGGCCGAGGCAAACGCCAGCTTGGCGTAGTTGTTGACGTTCTCGAACCACGACAGGCTGGTATAGACCGAATTGCCGTTGGCGCCCAGCCCGTATTCCTTGCCGGTGTCGTTCGGGTAGCCGCGCGAAGCCAGCTCGGTCTTGCCCAGTTGAATGGCGCCGCTGTCCGCGCTGACGATCAGGGTTGGCAGCAGCAGCACAATCAGCAGTGCCTGCAGCAGGCGGCGCAGCCCGCGTAAGGTTGCGTTTCTTCCCATCATGACCGACCTCCCCGGCCTGCCGCGCGTAGGGCGGCAGGTTCTTTACTGAAAACTATTCTTCTGCAAACTTCATTCTAACAAATCTGCGGTTTGTTTGGCTTTTCAGTTTTGTTATGTGGTTTCAACCGCGTGCGCCTCTTCCCCTACCCCCCGTAACCCCCCTTCCCCACAGGGTTGCCCTGGCCGATCAACGGCGTTTCTCTGCGGGGAAGGGGGGTGAGGATGGTGACCCGCACCGGGCTGCGCTGGCGACCATTTCAACGGCGTTTCTCTGCGGGGAAGGGGACATTCATCAGCGCTGTCAAGCGTCACCTGCACCTCCCCCAAAATCGTTGACGATTTTGGGGGAGGCTGGGAGGGGGTCATTTCCGTCCGTAGCGGGGTGTGCCGTCGCTGCGCCTATGCGTTGAACAGGTCGCATCCGCAGCCGACTCAAACACAGATCATCGCATGGCCTTTCGAGCGGACGTCAGCCGGCGCGCTCATTCCTCGCAGAGCGTCACCTGCACCTCCCCCAAAATCGTTGGCGATTTTGGGGGAGGCTGGGAGGGGGTCTGTGCCGCTGCGCGCGGAATGACGTAAACCCTGGTTGTCCTTTCGAGCGGACGTCAGCCGGCGCGGCGGTTTCCCGCCGGGACGGCGCGCAAACCGTCCTGCG
>NZ_DAOUBL010000007.1:0-14591 GCF_034432615.1 Bellilinea sp.
CGGGCATTAAAGCCCAACGTGAACGGATTGCCCAGTTGAAGCAGGCGCTTCAATCGCTCAAAGACCCGCGCGCTGCCATGCTGCTGGACCTGGCAGACTTTCTGGTGCGCAAGAGCGTGTGGATTATCGGCGGTGACGGTTGGGCATACGATATCGGCTACGGCGGTCTGGATCACGTTCTTGCTTCCGGGCGGGATGTCAACATTCTGGTGCTGGACACCGAGGTGTACTCCAACACCGGTGGACAATCCTCCAAAGCCACACCGCGCGCCGCGGTTGCCAAATTTGCCGCCAACGGTAAGAACCTGCCCAAGAAAGACCTTGGCATGATCGCCATGGCTTACGGCTATGTCTATGTTGCCCGCGTGGCAATGGGTTACAATGACGCCCAAACGCTCAAAGCCTTCCTGGAAGCGGATGCCTATGAAGGACCGTCACTGATCATTGCTTACAGCCACTGCATTGCCCACGGCATTGATATGCGCAAGGGACTGGATCAGCAAAAACTGGCGGTTCAATCTGGTGTCTGGCCGGTCTTCCGCTACAACCCCATGCTGGCAGAAGAAGGCAAGAATCCCTTGCAGCTGGATTCCCGTGATCCTTCGGTGAAGGTGGAAGATTACGCCTACAATGAAACACGCTACCGCATGTTGCTGCAAAGCGATGAGGCCCGCGCCGAAGCCCTGATGAAACAGGCACGTGAAGACGCCATTCGACGCTGGAAACTCTACCAGCAAATGGCTGCCATTCAGTACAATGGGCATGGCGAAGAGCCTGCCGCCGGCAAGAGTGAGTAAAACAACCCAACAGCGTGCGGATGGTTCTTTCCGCACGCTGGCTTAAAATATGACGAGGAGAAATGATTATGGCAGATCTGACCACCACTTATCTGGGTTTAAAACTCAAAAATCCTCTGGTCGCTTCGGCTTCACCGCTTTCTAAAAAAGTTGAAGGGGTGCAGCGACTGGAAGAAGCCGGGATCAGCGCGGTTGTGATGTACTCGCTCTTTGAAGAGCAAATTGTGCATGAAAGTCAGGCGCTCGATCATTACCTGACGCGCGGCAGCGAATCGTTTGCCGAAGCGTTAACCTACTTCCCCGATTTGGAACGCTACAATGTCGGGCCGGAGAGTTATCTGGAACTGATTTACCGCATCAAAAAAGCCGTTCGTATTCCGGTAATTGGCAGTCTGAACGGTATTTCGACCGGCGGCTGGATTAATTACGCTAAACGGATTGAAGAAGCTGGTGCGGATGCCCTTGAACTCAACATCTATTATGTGCCAACCGACCCCAAACTGACCGGTCAGGAACTGGAACAGACCTACGTTCAACTGGTGCGCGATGTGCGCAGCCAGATCAGCATCCCGCTGGCGGTTAAACTCAGCCCGTACTTTTCCGCGCTGCCCAACATGGCTGCTCAACTGGCCGAGGCAGGTGCGAACGGTTTAGTGCTGTTCAACCGCTTCTACCAGCCTGATCTGGATATTGAATCGCTGGAAGTGGTGCCCAATCTGGTGCTGAGCACCTCCGATGAATTGCGCCTGCCGCTGCGCTGGGTGGCAATTCTTTACGGGCGCATCAAAGCCGATCTAGCCCTCTCCAGTGGAGTTCACAGCGCCACAGATGTGGTCAAAGCCCTGATGGCCGGGGCAAATGTGGCAATGACAACCTCTGAATTGCTGGCAAAGGGCATCGGACGCGCCACCGAAATCCTTACCGATTTGAACAACTGGCTGGATGAATTTGAGTACACCTCCGTCCAGCAGATGATCGGCAGCATGAGCCACAAGGCGGTTGGCGAACCCGCTGCTTTTGAGCGCGCCAACTACATGAAAGCACTCCAAAGTTTCGACAACCGCATTCACTGGTAAAGGAAATCTGTAGGGACCTTCTTCACGATAAACTTTCTCCCCAAACCAGTAATCAACCACAACCCCGGTGCAGCGAAAAAAAACGCTGCACCGTAATTTTTAATTCCGACAGTTTTCATTGTGATTGGTATCGGTCAATTCAGATCAGCAGGAACAGTAGTTTTTACCCAAAAGGCTCATTCACAGGCAAGCCCGCTAATTTTCCTTCCCGAAGGACAATTAAGAATTTTTTAATAATTTACACAAACATTATACAAAAAAGGGATATCGTTTGACCAAACTTATACAAAACTTTATACTGTGGGCATCAACAAAATCCAAATTTTTGAAATGTGAGGAGAAAAAAATGAAACGCTTGATTTTGTTTGCTCTGGTTGCTGTAATGGCTCTGGCTGCCTGTGCGCCTGCCGCCACACCAACGCCAACCGCAATGCCGACCCCCACGCCGATGCCCACCAACACACCTGCCCCGCAGACGATTGTGGATATTGCCGTTGCGGATGGTCGCTTTACCACCCTGGTTACTGCGGTTCAGGCTGCCGGTCTGGTGGATACGCTTGCCGGTGAAGGTCCCTTTACCGTTTTTGCCCCCACCGATGATGCCTTCGCCAAGTTACCGGCCGGCACACTTGAAGAGCTGCTTAAGCCCGAAAACAAGCAGCAGTTGACCGACATCCTGCTCTACCACGTCGTTGCCGGTAAGGTCATGGCTGCTGATGTTGTCAACCTGAGCGAGGCAGAAACCGCCCTTGGCGAAAAGGTCACCATTAAAGTTGAGGATGGCAAAGTCTTTGTCAATGATGCCCAGGTCATCATTACCGACATTGAAGCCTCCAACGGTGTCATCCATGTGATTGATACCGTCATCCTGCCGCCCAGCATGACTGCCGAAGCGCCTAAGGACATCGTAGATATTGCTGTAGCAGACGGTCGCTTTACCACGCTGGTTGCTGCGGTTCAGGCTGCCGGTCTGGTGGATACCCTGAAAGGTGAAGGTCCCTTCACCGTCTTTGCCCCCACTGATGAGGCATTCGCCAAACTGCCGGCTGGCACAATTGAAGAACTGCTCAAGCCTGAAAACAAGCAGCAGTTGACCGACATCCTGCTCTACCACGTGCTGCCCGGCAAAGTCATGGCGGCTAGCGTCAGCGATGGCTTGATTGCCGACACCGCTTTGGGCACTTCGGTGTTCTTCAAAGTGGACATGGGCAAGGCCTACATCAATGAAGCTCAGATCATCATTACCGATATTGAAGCTTCTAACGGCGTCATCCATGTGATTGATACCGTCATCCTGCCCAAGGACATTGTGGATGCAGCGGTATTCAACAAGTTCGAAACGCTGGTTGCCGCTGTGCAGGCTGCCGAGCTGGTAGAAACGCTGAAAGGTGAAGGCCCGTTCACCGTGTTTGCTCCCACCGACGAGGCCTTTGCAAAACTGCCGGCTGGCACCCTGGAAGACCTGCTCAAGCCCGAAAACAAGCAGACTTTGACCAATATTCTGCTCTACCATGTGGTGCCCGGTCGTGTGCTGGCTGAGGACGTGGTCAAACTCACTGAGGCAGAAACTGCTTTGGGTCAGAAAGTCACCATCAAGGTTGAGGATGGCAAGGTCTTCATCAACAATGCCCAGGTGATTGTCACCGACATCAAAACCACCAATGGCGTCATTCATGTGATTGACACCGTCATCCTGCCTCAGTAATTCAATCGAATATCCTCTCCTGCAATCCCCCTTGGTGGCAAGAGGATAGATTATCGGTAGGCGAAATCCTGCGGAACACAAAACCGCAGGATTTCGTATTTTTTTTGGGATATGTATAGTATAGAAAAAACGCCCTTCGCGAGAAAGGGCGTTTAATAAACGAACAGGCAGATGATTCCTGATAGGGTTGAGCGGTGGTTTACTCTTCCATAGCCATCGATTCGCCGACCCGGCGCTGGCGGTAGACAATCCTGCCGCGGGTCAGGTCATAAGGCGACATTTCAACCCGCACCCGGTCCCCCAACAAAATGCGAATATAGTACTTGCGCATTCTACCGGAAAGATAGGCAAGCACTTCATGTCCATTGTCGAGCCGCACGCGAAATTGCGTTCCGGGCAGCGCTTCCACAATGGTGCCTTCGACCTGAATCTTGTCTTCTTCTTTTGCCATCATTCCCTCCACACCGGACGACGATGCTCGCCCAACCGGAATCGAAAACCTGAAACTACTCAGCCGAACGTGAAAACTGGCGGCGCTTGATGCGGCGAATGGCCTTTTTCTTCTCCACCCGGCGCAGTTCGCTTTTGGAAATGAACCAACGCTTGCGGCGCACTGTGCTGAGCACACCGCTCTTGACAACCTTCTTGCGAAACCGCTTGAGCAGCTGGTCCTGTGATTCATTTTGTCTGAGCGTAACAACTGTCATTTTTCTCACCTCCCTTCTGGTTCAGGGATGGAACACACAAAAAAACTTCGGCTGCAATTCGCCTACGCAGCCGAAGGAATAAGCACCTGTCGGGATTTTATTCTCGGGAGCATTCGGCGATACAACCTCCAACTAAAAATTAAAACCACTCAATCTCTTAAATCGAATGTTCAGGCGGTTCTTAACCGCTCACGACCCTAATTATAACCATCCTTTAAGAAATTGTCAAATCAACTTGATTTTCAGGATGGTTCTAAAAATCATTGCCCGCCTGAAAACTTTATGGTATAATCTGCCCTCGCGTCTAAGACGCAGGGTAAGAATTCATTGGAAGGAATTGCACCATGGAAGATATTTTGAAATCTGTAGAGGCAGCGGTCAACCCTAACATTCCGGAATTGAAAACCGGGGATACCGTTTCTGTGCACGTCAAAATCAAAGAGGGCAACCGCGAACGTATTCAGGAGTTCAAGGGCACCGTTCTGTATATCCACAATAACGGTAACAACTCCACCTTCACGGTGCGGCGAATTGCCAGCAACGGTATTGGTGTGGAACGCACTTTCCTGTTCCGCTCCCCGCGCATTGACCGTGTGGTGGTTGAACGCCACAGCCGTGTGCGTCGTTCACGCCTGTACTTTCTGCGCGACCGCACCGGCAAGAGCGCGCGCCTCAAACAAAAGTTTAACTAGTCCTCTCTACCACATTCCAAACCGGAGGGCGCAGTCAAACGCTGGCTGCGCCCTTTTTGAGTAAAATATCCATGAGTCATTTGCCCATGAAAACTCCCCTGATTGGCCTCTCCACCGAACGATTGATTATCCATGACCCCATCGTCAGCGTGGGTGCAAAGGAAGCCTATGCCCGCGCCATTCTGAAAGCCGGCGGTATTCCCCTCCTAATCCCTGTCGGGCTGAGTCTGACCCAATTGCGAGAATTGTTCCAGCGTCTGGACGGGATTTTGCTGGTCGGCGGCGGTGATCTTGACCCGGCGCTCTTCAACGGTGAACCTCACCCGCGGGTTTATGACGTGGATCCCGCCCGCGATGAAATGGAAATTGAACTGGTTCGCATGGCTGCCCGCGACCAGAAACCCTTGTTGGGTATCTGCCGCGGGGCACAGGTGATTAATGTCGCTTTGGGCGGCAGCCTTTATACCGATATTGCCGACCAGCTCAAAGGCGCACTGAAACATGATTATTTTCCGGGTTATCCGCGCGATACGCTTGCACACAAAGTTAAAATCATGGATCGAACCCAGCTGGAAAAAATCATTGGCGAGGATGAGATTCAAGTCAACAGCCTTCACCATCAGGGGCTGGCGCGCATCGGCGAGGAACTGCGCGTCAGCGCGTGGTCACCGGATGGGCTGGCAGAGGCGGTCGAACTGCTTGGCCACCGCTTTCTGATGGGCGTTCAGTGGCACCCCGAATGGCTGACCCAGAATCCCCGTCACTTTGCCCTGTTTGAGGCTTTCATTCAGGCTGCCGGGGAAAATGAGGCATGAATCACCCAGCCGCCATCGGAATTTTTGACTCGGGAGTGGGTGGCCTTTCGGTTTACCGTGCCATCCGTGAGATTCTCCCGGCTCAGCCGGTCATCTACTTTGCCGATCAGCAGCACGTTCCCTACGGCAGCCGTCCCCTGGAGGAAGTGCGGAATTTTTCCGAAGCGATCACCCATTTTTTGATTCAACACGGTGCAGGTCTGATTGTGGTAGCCTGCAACACCGCTTCGGCTGCCGCTTTGCACCACCTACGTGCCGTTTTTCCCCACATTCCCTTTGTCGGGATGGAACCGGCGGTGAAACCGGCTGCCGAAACCACCCGCAGCGGCAAGGTCGGCGTACTGGCCACCCCCGCTACCTTTCAGGGGGCTTTATATGCTTCGGTAGTCGAGCGCTTTGCCTCCGGCGTGAAAATTATGTCCGATACCTGTAACGGTCTGGTGCAGGAAATTGAAGCCGGCCGCTTGAACGGCAATTCTGCCCGTCACATTCTTGAAACTGCGCTTACCCCCATGCTGCGCGAAGGGATTGACACCGTCGTACTGGGCTGCACCCACTACCCCTTTGTAATTCCACTGATTGAAGAAATCTGCGGAGCTGGTGTGCGGGTCATTGACCCTGCCCCGGCGGTTGCCCGCCAGACCCGCCGCCTGCTTGAACGACACAACCTGCTGGCTGAAGGGGATCAGCCGGGAGAGGTACATTTTTACACCAGCGGCGACCCACTCACGCTGCGCCGGCAGGTTAGTGCTCTGTTGGGCGAGCATGGACGGTATCATGCCGCCCGCTGGGAAGATAGCCACATTCTCGCACCTGAACCCAGCCTCTGAAAGATGCCCGCCTTCTAACAGATTGGACAAGAAGGCATTGGAGACTACGGTTTCTGGTATACTCAAACCTAATCAGGAGGCGCACCAGCATGGCGCATACAGAAATTGAACTTGATCCGGTCACTCACATCACCACGGATGCAATTGGCAAACCCGGACAACGGGTTTTTTATATCCAGGCCCGCCAGGATGACGAGGTAGTAACCTTACTGGTGGAAAAAGTGCAGATTCAAACGCTGGCAATCGGTGTGGAGCAATTCTTCACCGAAATTGCCAGCCGGTATCCGCAATTACCGCCGGCCTCCGGTGAGTATAACGAAGCCGAAATGCACATTCAGCCGCCAGTCGATCCGCTCTTTCGGGTGGGTGAACTGGGGCTGGCCTACGATCCGGAGCGCGACATGGCCTGCCTGATCGCCCATGAGGTGCTGTCCGACCAGATCAGCGAAGAGGATGCCGGTGTTGCCCGCTTCTGGTGCACCCGCTCACAGCTGCTGGCGCTGAGTTTATGGGGCATTGAAGTCGCCAACCGCGGACGGCCGATTTGTCCGCAATGCGGTGAACCGATGGATCCGGAGGGACATTTTTGCCCCAAGAAAAACGGTCATAAACATTAATCCTGCAAGAATTGAGCCTGCAGGGGTTTTTGGGATTATTGGTAAATGAATGTCGAGGACATCCCGCAGATTCTCACTACCCTTCAAACAGGAAAAATGACCCTGCGCGGTCAATTTGTGCATGGTTCCAACTACACCTTTCTCGCTTCAATTGTCCAGGCTGACAGAGAATATCCTGCGGTGTATAAACCGGTGCGCGGTGAACAACCGTTGTGGGACTTTCCGGCTGGCAGCCTTTCAGGTAGGGAAGTGGCAGCCTTTCTGGTCAGTCAGGCCCTTGGCTGGCAGCTGGTTCCACCCACCGTTTACCGCCGTAAAGCCCCGCTTGGCCCCGGTTCGGTACAGTTCTATATTGAACACAACCCTGAATATCATTATTTTTCCTTCACCCCCGAAGATAAGCAGCGCCTGCGCCCGGTAGCCTTGTTTGATCTGGTCGTCAACAATGCCGACCGAAAAGGCGGCCACATTCTCGTGGACGAGAACCAGCACCTTTGGTTGATTGACCACGGCATCTGTTTTCATGTCGAGGACAAACTGCGTACGGTCATCTGGGATTTTGCCGGTGAACCAATCCCGCCCGACTTACTGGCAGATTTAACCCGCCTGCTCAATGAACTCGAACGGGCCGGCGATCTGGTAGAGCAGTTAAAACCCTATCTTTCGCCGGCAGAAATCCGCGCGCTGGAACGCCGCACCCGCCGGTTGGTGGAAAATGGCTGCTTTCCACATCCGGCAGCCAGCCGCCGCCCCTACCCCTGGCCGCCGGTTTAACCCTTTTTCTGTCCGTTTTCATCCCGCAACGCAAGCGGGCGCATCCCATTGAAAGTTACCAGCAACGAGACGCCCATATCGGCCAAAACAGCCATCCACATGGTTGTCCACCCGGCCAGCGCCAGCAAAATGAAAATGGCTTTGGTTACCAGACTGAACGCAATGTTTTGATGGATAATGCGCTGTGCCAGCCGCGCCAAACGCACGGCGAACGGCAGCCGGTTCAAACCTTCTGACATCAGCACCACATCGGCGGTTTCCATCGCCTGTGCCGAAGCCGCGCCGCCCATTGCAATTCCAACCGTCGCCGCCGCCAGGGCGGGGGTATCATTAATGCCATCTCCAACCATTGCCACCGCCAGATGGCGGGAGCGTAATTCCTGTACCAGGCGGGTTTTGTCCTCCGGCAGTAAGCCGGCGTAAATCTGCTGTACACCCACCTGTCCGCCAACCGCCTGTGCCGCAGCCGGGTTATCGCCGGTGAGCATGACCGGCTCAACCCCCAACCCTTTCAATTGCCGCACCACCCGCTCACTTTCCGGACGCAGGGCATCGCTGACTGCCAGATAGCCCCGCACCCGTTCCCCATCACACACCAGCATGGTGGTATGCCCCAGTTTCTCGGCCGATTCAACCCAGCGGCACAATTCATCCGAATGCGGATGCTCGACCTCAAACAGGCGATGGCTGCCAATGGTAGCCGTCTGCCCGTTGATTTTGCCTTGCAGCCCAATCCCGTTCAGGGTGAGAACGGTCTCGGCCGGCGGATAGCGGCCATCCAATCCGCGCTCAGCCGCCGCGCGAACCACCGCCTGCGCCAGCGGATGACGGCTGCGCCGCTCCAGCGCACACGCCAGCGCCAGCACATCCTGACACTTTTCGCAATCTCCGCCGTCCGCGCAATCCACCGAGCGGTAATTTGTCACCACCGGTGTTCCACGTGTGAGCGTACCGGTTTTGTCGAAAGCTACCGCGCGAACCCGGCTGAGGGCTTCCAGAAATGCACCACCCTTGAACAAAATGCCTTTTTGCGCACCTGCCGCAATGGCACTGACTACCGTTACCGGGGTGGAAATGACCAGCGCACACGGGCAGCCAATCACCAGCAGCGCCAGACCGCGGTACAGCCAGCCGCGGGTGCCGTCCGGCAGGTTCAGCAAAGGCTGGCCGAACACCAGCGGTGGAACTACGGCTACCAGCACCGCCAGCACCAGCATGGCCGGGGTGTAATAGCGTGCAAAGCGATCCACAAAGCGCTGGGCAGGCGCTTTGGAAGCCTGAGCTTCTTCTACCAACCGGATGATGCGGTTGAGGGTGTTATCGGCTGCCAGCCGGCTCACTTCCACTTCCAGCACCGTGTTGCCGTTGATGCTGCCGGCAAACACCTCATCACCGGGAGCTTTCTCTACCGGCAGGCTCTCGCCTGTGATGGGTGCCTGGTTGACCGCCCCAAAACCGCTGCTCACCACACCATCCGTGGGAATACGCTCACCGGCAGGGATGATCACACGATCACCAATCTGTAAATCATCCACGGCAACTCGTTCCTCGCCGTTTTGTGTCAGGCGCAAAGCAGTTTGCGGGGCAAGCCCGGAGAGGAGTTGAATCGAACGGCGGGCACGCTCGCTGCTGTAGCCCTCCAGCGCTTCTGCGATGGCAAACAAAAAGATGAGCGAAGCGGCTTCCGGATATTCGCCAATCACAACCGCTCCGATTGCCGCAACGGTCATCAAAAAATTCATATTGAAATCGCGGTTGATCCACAAGTTCATCAGCGCACTGCGCGCAATGGGATAACCGGCCAAAACCAGCGCAAACAATTGCACGGTAGTAGTCAGCCAGCCCGGCAGATTCACCGCAGAAAACAAAAATGAAATCGCGATCAGTCCCCCGCCCAGCAAGGCAAGGCGAGTCTCGCGACTGGAAAACAGGTAGCGCATCAATCCCGGCAGGAAAGCTTCCACTGTCTTTTCAGAAGCCGTGCCAGCCGAATCCTCTACCAAACGGTAACCGAGCTGCTCAACCCGCTGCTGAACGGCCTGGCGGCTGATTTGTCCTTCGACGGTCAACAACGCCGTACTGAAATTCAATTCAGCCCGTTCCACTCCCTTGAGTTGACGAACCCCCTTTTCAATTTTCAATGCGCAATCGGCGCAGTCCATCCCTTCAATGCGGTAACGTTGTTCAGCCATGATTCGATGCAATCTCCTTCATGCTTTTCTCCGGATGGCGGATGTGTTCCCATCCCATGCGGAACAGGTGCTCAACATGTTCGTCATCCAGTGAGTAATAAACCACCCGCCCTTCCTTGCGGTAGCGCACCAGACTCAAACTGCGCAGCAGGCGCAACTGGTGCGAGACCGCACTCTGGCTCATGCCAAGCGCTGCAGCCAGATCATGAACACACAATTCGCCAGCCAGCAAAGCGGAAATCAACCGTACCCGGCTGGGATCGGAGAGCGCGGCAAAGACCTGCGCCAGGCGCGTAGCCGTCCAGCCGTCCACCATGGAATCGAGGGCACGTTCAACCGCTTCGCGGTGAATGTGGTTATCCGAACATTTTGGGTTAAAAGAGTGGTTCATTTGATCACTTTTCGCCAATTCAATGAATATATGAGCATATTTTCATATATTATACCTCTCAGAAATCTTTTGTCAACCCCATCTTATGGGAAAATCCAATTGTGACATTTATCACTTGTATTCTTTCCAAAAGTCATTATTCTTTAAGACAAAGAGATGATGATCCTGCTCTGAGCCATCACTTCTTTCCTCCGATCCATTGATTCCCTGTGTGGATAAATGGACGTTAGGGCATGAAGGGTAACTTTCATCGCCTGCCGTTTTGCAAAGGAGGACAACCCGCGTTTCAAAACGAGGGCTGTTCTCCTTTTTGCCGCTCCAGAACATGCTCTCAATCCAATCCAGAATTTGCTCTAACAACTTAACCCAAAAAGGAGGTCCGTATTTCGCAGGCAAGTCCAGAATCAAGTTCGATAATCGTCCAACCCAAACCTCAAAGGTAAATAAAACAAGTTTCAAAAAAGGAGGAAGCGATGTATCTTGTACGCGTAAATATGACCGACCGCACCTATCAGGTCACCGAAGTCCCGGAAAAATACAAATACCTGGCCGGGCGCGCCTTGACCTCGAACATTGTCGCAGACGAGGTTCCACCACTTGCCCACCCGCTTGGGCCAAACAACAAACTGGTCTTTTCGGCTGGCTTCGTCACCGGCACCAGCGCACCCACCGCGGCGCGCATTTCGGTGGGCGGCAAATCCCCGCTCACCGGCGGGATCAAGGAAGCCAATGCCGGTTCCTCATGGGGAGCCGATCTAGCCAATATGCGAATCCGCGGCTTGATCATCGAAGGTCAGCCAAAAGAGAAGGACCGGTTCTGGGGGCTGCACATCACCTGGGACGGCAAACCCAAAGTAGAATTCTTTGACGCAACTCCCTACACCAAGCAACCCCTCTCTTTAGTTTATCCGCCCATTTACGAAAAATTTGGTGAGCGGGTTTCGATTTGCAGTGTCGGCGCTGCCGCCGAATACGCCTACAGCAACTCCGGGGTTTGCTTCAATGATCAATCCAAACGCCCCTCCCGCTATGCCGGGCGCGGCGGTCTGGGAGCCGTGATGGCTTCTAAAGGCGTCAAATTCATTGTTCTTGACCGGCAGGGTGCCCCCGGTGTGGAAATTGCCGATAAGGCCCTCTTCGAGGAGGGACGCAAGAAGATGATTGATGCTTTGCGCACGCATGCCATCACCAAACCCAAAGGCGGGCTCAACTCATACGGCACCGCAATTCTGATTAACATCATGAACGAAGCCGGCGGCCTACCCACCAAGAACTTCAGCAGCGGCCGTTTTGAGGAAGCCCCCAAGATCGCCGGCGAGGCCATCTTCGAAACCAACAAAGACCGCAAAGGCAAAGAAATCTTCAACCACGCCTGCAGTCCGGGCTGCATCATCCAGTGTTCCAACACCGTCTATGCCGAAGATGGCAGCGAAATCACCTCCTGCCTGGAATACGAATCGGCCTGGTCGCTGGGCGCAAACTGCGGCATCAGCAATCTGGATGACCTTGCCATGCTCAACCACCTCTGCAATGAGTACGGTCTGGATACCATCGAAACCGGCACTACATTGGGGGTTGCCATGGAAGCCGGTGTCATCCCATTTGGTGATAGCAAAGCCGCCATCAATCTGGTGCATGAAATGGGTAAAGGCACTCCGCTTGGCCGTATCCTGGGGGCCGGCACAGAAACCACCGGTCGGGTGTATGGCATCACGCGCGTCCCAACGGTCAAAGGTCAATCCATCCCGGCTTACGAACCGCGCGCGGTCAAGGGCATTGGCATCACTTACGCCACTTCCACGATGGGCGCCGATCACACCGCCGGTTATACCATTGCCCCCGAAATTCTGGGCGTGATGGGAAAAGTGGATCCCTTAACCCCAGAGGGGAAGGCTGCACTCAGCCGCGCCTTCCAGGCTACCACCGCCTTCATCGATTCCAGCGGGCACTGCCTGTTCATTGCCTTTGCCATTCTGGATATCGCCAGCGGTTATCAGGGTATGATTGAAGAAATTAACGGTGTGCTGGGCACCAACTGGACTGCCGATGATGTCCTCAAGTTCGGAGCGGAGGTGCTAAAGGTTGAACGAAAGTTCAACGAAGCCGCCGGCATCAGCAAAGCCGCCGACCGGCTGCCCGAATTCATGACCCGCGAGCCACTGCCCCCGCACAACACGGTCTTTGATGTGCCGGAGGAAGCTCTCGACTCGGTGTATGCGGAACTCTAAACAACCGACCAAATCCGTTTTCTGTTATTGGTAGATAAACAAGGAATGTCATTGCGAACCGCTTTCGGCGGCGAAACAAAAAAGCGCTCAATTCACCCCCGTCGACTTCATGTCGGTTTCGCAATGACATTCCAAATTAATCATGGCTGAAGAATGCAGGGTCTGTTCATGAAGATTAAACTGGACCAACAGGGTAATTTGAAATTTCCCGCCCAATTTTTACAGCGGCGCAACCTGAGCGCTCCGCTGGAGTTTTGGTTATTCGAACGGGAAGGCGAACCCATTCTCCTGCCGCGCCTGCCCAATTTGCGTAAATTATATATCGAAGTCACCACAGGCTGTAACTTGCAATGCCGCTTTTGTATGCGCAACATCTGGGACGACCCGATTGCCCTGATGACACAGGATATCTTCGATGCTGTTGCTGCCCGCCTGCCGTATTTGCCTGAATTGGAAGAGGTTGTTTTTACCAGTTTTGGCGAACCGCTTACCCATCCAAACATTTTGAAAATGATTGAAACCTTCACCAGCCGCGGCCTGCGGGTGACGTTGGGTTCAAATGGTATTTTGCTCAATCCCAAAATCGTCAGCGAATTGATGAGATTGGGAGTTTATCGGATCATGGTTTCGATTGACGGGGCGCAAGCCGAAACGTTTCATGATTTACGCGGCGCGAATCTTCAACAGATTATCGCCAATCTGGAATACTTAAAAGAATTAAAAAAACAACATGCCACCCACCTGCCCGAGTTGGGGGTGGAGTTCGTCATTCTCAAATCCAACGCCAGCGAGCTCCCTGCACTGGTACGATTGGCATCCAGTTTAGGCGCTGCGCGGCTGATCGTCAGCAACGTGCTGGCCTACACCGAGGACATGGTGGATCAAACCCTATATGGTTACGCCCCTGTTGATTCGGTCAAGGGCTTCGGGTTTCCAAACCTGGGATCGGGCTGGTGGTTGTGGAGTTTCATGGAAATGCCAAGGATGCACTGGGGCGCTGAAAGACGCTGCCGCTTCATCCACGACCGAGCCACCGTGGTCGGATGGGACGGCGGCGTATCACCCTGTTATGCCCTTTCTCACAATTATTCCTACTATACACTGGATGGCGTCAAGAAAAAAGTCAATCGTTATGTTCTGGGAAATGTCACCCAGACCCCGCTGGACGAAATCTGGGTATCAGAAGAATACATGCAATATCGCAGTGAAGTGGCCGTTTATCACTTCCCGTCCTGTCCGGATTGCGACCTGCGCAGCACCTGCGATCTGCGTCAGATCAACGAAGGCTGCTGGGGTCTAAATCCCTCCTGTGCCGACTGTCTCTGGTCTCAGGATATCATTCGCTGCCCATGAAAATCAAGGTCAAACTTTACGCAACTTTCAGCCGCTATCATCCCGGCACCCTGGCCGGCACACCTTTTGAGGTTGATCTGCCGGCAGGCTCAACCCTGCGGGATTTAATCAATCATCTTGAAATCCCGGAAAGTGAAGTTAAAGTGTGCTTTGTCAATGCCCGCATTCAAGAACTGGATGTGGGTTTGAATGAGGGGGATGAAGTGGGTATCTTTCCGCCGGTGGGAGGTGGCTAATTGAACACCATCATTGTAGATACCTGGTTGTATGGTGAACTGGCCCGTTTTGGCGGCAACCCGCAAGAACGGATTTTCGCCAATCGCAAGGTCAGTTTGCCGGAGGGAGCGCGACTGCGGGATTTGCTCGATGTTCTTGGAATGGACACACAGGAACGAGGCATCACTTTCATTAACG
>NZ_DAOUBL010000008.1:0-1658 GCF_034432615.1 Bellilinea sp.
TCGCACGTCAGCCGCATTCTGGCAAAGCTGCAGTTGGACAGCCGCACTCAGGCCGCCCTGTATGCCGTTCAAAAGGGGTATATTACCCTGCCAAAGCCGGAAAAGGGGTAAGGGTTGGTTTGGTGTAAATCCTTGCCCCACTCCCTTTGGTGTTGTTGGCTCGTTCAAACGGACGTGTTTACTTCATTCCGAGCGCAGTGAAATTGTAACGTCACTCCGAATGAAGTGACACTCACCAGTGCTGACGGGAGTCTCCCCCACCGCCAAGACAACAGCCATGCGGGAGATTGCCACGCTCGCTATCGCTCGCTCGCAATGACAACCGATGGTTGATGTCACTCCGAATGAAGTGACACTCACCATTGCTGATCAATTGCCCCCTCCTGCGCCTCCCCCAATATCGCAAAAGCGATATTGGGGGAGGTGGGTGGGGGTTCATTTTGCTGCTTTCTGGGTTTTGTGCTTATTCCGAACCGGCGTGGTAAATTGACGCAATTGGGGATAATCTTGACCTCCGTAAATATCGCCGAAGAGAAAATATCCGGCGAGATCATACAAAGATATGGACGAACCAATCCCCCGCTACATCGTTTGGAGCACAGACCAGATGGATCAAGCAGTCCCTTTCAGCGCAAGTGGCTGATCCAGCCAATTCTCCTGCACGGCAGGGCGGAAGATGTTGCCCGCCTTGATTTGAAGGAAATTGAATCCTTACTCGATCAAGTCAAATTAACGGCTTTTCTCCGCAACTTCTGGAAAGACTACCTCGAACATGTCCATGCTCAATCATAATCCTCTGGCTGGTTTGGGAATCCTTTCCCCACTGCAAAAACAATCCTTTTGAACTTAAAGTTTGTAGAACATCCTTTCTCAACCAAAATATGGAAATCGGTCTGCACCGATTTCCATATTTTTATGGAAACCGTTTCCAAAAACGGGTGGATGACTATTGCGCCGCCCGGTTGTATCCTAGGAGCGTACTCAATGATTGGAGGATTTGCATGAAACATGCTCTGGTTCAACACTGGATGACCAGCCCGGTCATCACCTGCGACCCGGCTACCCGCCTGCACGACGCGCTGCGCATCATGAACCGCCATCAGATCCGCGCCATGCCGATTGTGGAGCAGGGACGGCTGGTGGGCATCGTCACCAAGCGCGATTTGCTGCGCGCCGATGTGACCCCCGTCATCCGCGATTCGTGGGAGCAGTACCGCATGGCCGGCAACCTGACCATGGAAAAGATAATGACCACCGGCGTGATCACCACCCGCCCGGATGTACCGGCTGCCAAAGCTGCACGGGTGTTGATGGAAAACAAAATCACCGCCCTGCCGGTGCTCGACCGCCAGCAAGCCCTGGTGGGCATTCTCACCGCTTCGGATTTATTCCGCCTCATCATCGAAGAAGTACCTCTGCTCGGCGAGAGCATCCGCGTGCATGAGTACATGACTGCCGATGTGCAAACTGCCGAACCCACCACCACCCTGCTGGCAGCCCAGCGCATGATGGCGGTCAAACGCATCCGCGCCCTGCCGGTCCTCCAAAACGGGCTGTTGATTGGCATCGTCACCCGCACCGACCTGCTCAGCGCAGCCCCCTCGGTTGTGACCACCCAGGGACGGCTGGAAGTCACCGAAATGGTGCTCAACACCCCC
>NZ_DAOUBL010000009.1:0-2332 GCF_034432615.1 Bellilinea sp.
CCGTCCGGGTATTGCAGGACAACCGAAACCTCGGCCCCCTCAACCGGCTGGCGGAAGCGGTCAATCACCACTACATATAGGGCCTGGCTGCTTTGCGGGCTGACCAGCGGACGGGCAAAAAAGGCGTGCGCCACCGGGAACCGCTGGCGGCCGGGGATGGCACTGCCTATCGGGCGGCCGGCTTCCAGATCGCGCTGCACCAGATCAAAGTGACGCTTGCCCAGATCGGTCAGCACCACATGGCTTTCGGCCTGCCGCTCGGGCTGCCACTCCATGCGCACCTTCTCAAAGTATTGCACATAGCGCCCCTCGCGGATTTCCAGATCCGAAATCGGGTTGCCAAAGTTGACCTCGCCGTTGTTGGCGTCATAGTATTGCAAAAAGGCATAGCAGACGCTCTTGCCGGTTGCGGCAAAACGCCGGCAGGTTGGGCCTTCGCTGGGTACCGGCGCCAGCGGGCCGGGCCCGGGGTAGAGCAGCTCGCCGAGGTTGGCCACCACCACCCGCTCGCCTTCCGGCGTGCGCACCAGATCAAAACGCGCCTTGCTGAAATACTGCATCCGTGTGCGAATGCCAAACGAAGAAACCCCCTCAAATTCCTGCGTGATCGGCAGGCCGTAGATTTCCAGCGGGTTCGGCACGCTGTAATACTGCGCCAGAAACGCCCCGCGCACATAATAGCCCGTGCCGAAGTCCTCCCCCTGCGGCGGGGTGGGCGTTTGGGCATACCCCGTCCCCAGCGAGAGGGAAAGCAACGCAGCCAGCGTCAACAGGAAAACAAGCCGAAAAATACCCCTCATACGGTTTTATTATAGTATGCCCGCTGCTTTAATGCAATTCGATTCGCCGGGCAATTTTGGAATTTCGTGTATTATTTTTAATAATAAAGGCTGCCGGGCCATCCGCGCGCCCCGCAGCCTCCAGGTGGGGGATTGCACCCGCTTACTGCTCCATCGAGACCTCGAACACCCATGGGCCGGTGATAACATCGTGGAAGGCATCGCTGACCACTGCCCGCGCTTCCAGGTCGCTCATTTCCGCCGGTTTTTCAATGACCTCAAAACCGAAGGAATATTCACCATGCTGACAGGTGAAGCGGATCGGCACACCGCGCTGGATCAGTTTTTGTTGGGCGGCCTCGCAATCCGGTTGTTCGGGAGCCGAGGTGGCAATTCGCTCGATGACAATCCGGGCACTGGCAAGGCTTATCCCGGCTGGCAGTTGAAAGCGGTTAAGGGTGCATTGCACACTACGCCCCTCGACTTGCGTCATCCCTTCCAGCAGCATGGTGGCGTACTGGTCGCGCAGTTCGCGCTCGCCGGCAATCAGCGCCATGCGATCAGCCGCCCAGTCGGATTCAAACGGAACTTCATAGCACAGTTTGAAACTGAGCTGGGCGGAGCTGACCTTCAGATCGCTCAGTTGCATCCAAACGCCGCCGGCTTCAGCGGTGTAGGCCGCCGGACCAGTCTGGGTATTCGCATTTTCCTCGAGGAAGGGCGAAGCAGAGGCTGCCTCGCCGCCGTTCGGTTTGGCAAAGACCGCTCCGCTAAGCAGCAGACCCACTCCAACCAGCGCGATGACGAGCAGGCCAATCAGCGATAGATAGGCTGTTCTGGTATAGCTCTTGTTTTTCATCTCTTTCAGATACTCCTTTCAACGATTTTCCAAATGGAACAAACAGGAATTCTTTATGGAACACAGGGGGAATACACCATCGAGTTAATCGGTGAATTACTTACCATGCCACAGGCGTACATTCCAGCGCCATCCGCACTGTAGCGTTGGGCTGAATAAACCTTTTCTCCATTGCCTATGGGAGCGGGAGAAGCCGTGTAGTAATAATACTTGAGAGTGGCATTAGCATACCTGTTTATGCCACTCACATTGGTGGTACGCGCCCAAAATGTTGAACATTCTGTGGATTTTCTTAGTTCGATAAAAGCTCCATTACTCGTAGTTGAATAGAGGCGAATGGCGGTTGCGTCACAACCAGTAGAATTTGGATTTAAACCGTTACACCCACTACCGGAACACGTTGCAGCTTCTACCGTCAACACCCCAATACCTAGCACCATGATGGCTCCAATGAAGATGATCAACAGGTATATCTTACTGCTCATAGCGACTACCTCCTTTTCATCACTTCCATCAACATCTGTAATCTACTATACTAAATTAGCACCAAGATTGGAAGTACCGCCGGTCACGCCCCCCACCATGACTTTGAGCATAGCGAAAAAACATCCTATTCTGTTCTAAGGATAGACATATTCCACATAAGGGTACTGATGGGTCGAATTCAACGTAAACTGGTGATTACCGAGACTGG
>NZ_DAOUBL010000010.1:0-20648 GCF_034432615.1 Bellilinea sp.
CTTGAATGGAAGCAAGCCACCCCCTTTTGATAAAAAAGGTTATTGTTTCGGTCCGCTGAGCGGATCAATAGTGCCGTTCATGATGCCATCAATGGTTTCCTGAGCTTTGGCTTTGATGTCATCCGGCACGGGGACTTTGTCGTTGTAGACCAGTTTCAATCCGCCGTTTTTGAAGGTGAGGGTGTAGGCTTTACCGCCCAACACGCCGGCACGCACCGATTTGACCATGTCGCGAATCACAATCGTCCAGTCAAAAACCTGTGTGGCGACGACGGTTTCCGGACCAACCGGGGTTTGTTCCCACTGGGTTCCGAACCAGTACGCTCTTTTGTCTTTGGCAACGCCGATTGCGCCTACCACCGATTGCGAGGAACCGGTCAGCATATCGGCGCCGGCGGCGATGTGGGTTTCGGCTGCGGAGGCCATCAGCGAAACATCCGAGAAGGAACCGGTGAAGGTGACGTTAACCTGAATGTCGGGTTTCGCATTTTTCGCACCGGCAACAAAGCCATCCACAAACAGTTTGGCATCGCCGGCATTGACTGGCCCGCAGACACCCAACACACCGGTTTTGCTCATTAACGCGGCAATGGTTCCGAGTACATAACCGCCTTCCTGAGATTCAGCCTGATAGGCATAAACATTGTTTATGCCCTGCTTCTGAAATGTGTCGAGGGATGTTCCCCAGGCAAAAGCTGTTTCAGGGAAGTCTGGGGCAATTTGAGAAAGTGAAGTGCCGTATTGGGAACCATGTGCAATCACCAGGTCATAACCCTGGGCGGCATAATCGCGGATGGCAGCGGCAGCATCGGGAACGTTGAACATGCCTTCTGAGTAGGCAATTTCAAATTTGGATGGTCCACCTTCCTCTTCCTGAACTTTCTTCAAGGCTTCAAAGAAAGATTGGCTGAAGGCAAGGTCGGTGATTGTACTGGGCATCACCACTGCCACACGGAAGGGTTTTTCTTCCTGTGCGGGCTGAGTGGGGGTCGCGGGCTGGGCACATGCGCTCACCAAGAGTGATACAAGGGCAACCAGCAGTGCAATCCGAACAATTGACATTTTCATTTTTTACTCCTCCAAAAAACAGGGAAATGGGTGGATAATAGATGGAATAGCCGTTTTTGTAATTGATTGGTGTGAGCGTTCCCGGATCACCTCCTGTCGGAAAGAATCATTTCTCCAGTCCACACGTTAATTCTCACCTCTCTCGAAAGGTTTGGTCAATGCCTGCGGTTGACGGGCGCGTCTGCCTGATAGGGTGAGGGCAACAATGGTGAGAATATAAGGCATCATCACCGCAATATCGGATGGAATATTGATACCCTTGACTTGTACCCAAAGCTGTAAGGCGTTGACAAAACTGAAGAGTAACGCACCGCCCATCACACCCCACGGCCGCCAGCCGCCAAAGTAAACCAAAGCAACGGCAATGAAACCCATCCCGCTGGTCATGTTTTCCTGAAACAGGTTGATCAAGGCAAGCGAAAGGGAAGCGCCAGCAATACCGGCAAGAATCCCGCCCAGACAGACGGTAGTGTATCGAATCAGAACAATGTTGACACCCAATGTGTCGGCAGCTTGTGGGTTTTGACCCACAGCGCGGACTTTTAACCCAAAGGTGGTTTTATTCAATACAAAGTTGGCAAGCGGAACCAGTAAAAATGCGCCATAAACCAATAAATTGTGATTGAAGAAGATATCGCCGAGGTAAGGAATTTGACCCAATAATGGAATTCGGATGGGCTGAAAACCGCGGATTGACTCAACCCCGCCGAGGGTTACTTTAAAGAGCAGGGTGGAAAGACCCAAACCGAATAAATTGAGACCAATGCCGCTAATACCCTGTTCGGCCTGCAGAGTAACACTGACAACCGACATGAGCAATCCCATCAGAAGCCCTGCAATGGCCGCACCCATCAAACCTAAAAACAAGTTCCCGGTTTTCATCGCAACGTAGAAGCCGGTATATGCACCCATCAGCATGATGCCATCCACCCCGAGGTTAAGCACCCCTGAGCGTTGGGCGAAGGTTTCACCGATGGCAGCATAAAGGTAAGGGGTTGCCAGGCGGATACCGGAGTAGATGATGCCTAATAAAACGGGCAGGGTGAAGAGTTCAGCCACGAGTTTCCCTCCTCCGCGCGCGGCGTCGAGCCCAGATTTCACTGCTGACCACAAAAAGGACCACCAAACCTAATAAAACGGTTATCAGGGCCGAGGGCACCTGGGTTGCGCGCTGCATCCGGTCGGCACCGACCAGCAAACCACCAAAAAGAACCGAAGCGGGTATTGCACCCAACGGGTGCAATTTGCCGAAGAGAGCAGCCACAATACCTGAAAAGCCATAACCTCCTGAGAGTCCTTCCATCATCCGGTGATGAACCCCGCTAACTTCAACACCGCCTGCCAGACCGGCAAAAGCGCCGCCGAGGATCAATGAAAGGGCTTGATAAAACTGAACTGGAATACCCGCATAACGAGCCGCATCCGGGTTCAAGCCAACTGCCCGGATGCGGTAACCGATGGTGGTGCGCCACAGGAAGATGTACACCAATACTGCCATGACCACAGCCAAAATTGCACCGCTGTGGAGTAAGGTGCGCGGCATCAGGCGGCTCAGCCATGCTGCCTGAGGAAGTAAATCCGACTGAGCAATCTGAGTGCCGCGTTCAATTTCGGCCGGGTCAATCATTGGCCCGCGCAGCAAGTAGTTGGAAAGTTGAAGCGCAATGGCATTCATCATTACGGTGCTTAAGATTTCATTAACCCCCAAACGGGCTTTGAGTACACCCGGTACTCCCCCCCAGACCGCACCGCTCAGGGCGGCGACTAATAAAGTCAGGGGTAGTAGAATTATTCGGGGCAACTCCGAAAATCCAATTGAAAAGGCAGTTGCTGCCAGCGCACCGACAATCAACTGCCCTTCGCCTCCGATATTAATCACCCCGCCGCGGAAGGCAATGGTGACCCCCAGTCCCACTAAGAGTAAGGGGGTTGCTTTTACCAGTGACTGAGTGAAACCGGAAACATTGCCGAAGGCACCCTGAAAGAGAGTTCCGTAAGCTTGAAAAGGATTTACACCTAATGCGTAAATTAACACTGCGCCGATGATCAAAGCCACCGGGACAGCCAGAAGAGGAAGGAGGGCCTCAATGGTACGATTGAGTAGTCGGGAATATTCACTTTTGGATGGCATCGAGGGGGTAACCCTTTCCTGAGGGCGGGTTAAGGATGGGTAGATGTCATACAACTTTTTATAAAAAACAGTATAGCAAAAAATGTCTTGATTTCCAAATTGTATTTGTCATGAAATTTGAAATTTTAAGATTTTTGTTCGATGAGAAATTGGAACAAATCACCAAGATGACCTTTAAACAAGTCTAAATCGGTTGTTGTCAACAGAGGCAGCAGGAATTCATCGGAAAGCTGGTAGGGAATTAGAAGCCGTTTGAGATATTTTCGGAATAATATTACACCCCGATCAGCGCCGTGGAACTCGACCATTTCATTGAGGTGTAACATGATCCAGCTTTTTACTTCTTGAGGGGAAACTTGCCAGCGGTCTTTCTGGCAGAAAATCCATGGATTTTGCAAAGCTGCCCGGCCGATCATGACACCGTCACAATGGGTATGGGAGAGTATGCGTTGGATATCTGCAACATTTTGGACATCCCCGTTTGCAATTACCGGGATGTGCAGAGATGCTTTGACCTCAGCGATGGCATCCCAATCTGCCTGGCCAGTATATCCCTGTGCCCTGGTGCGACCATGAACGGCAATCAGCTGAGCGCCGTTGTCTTCAACAATTCTGACAATTTCTAAATAGTTCCGGTTTTGTTCATCCCAACCCAGCCGTATTTTGGCGGTAACCGGTACGGGCAGATGTTTTACCAGATTGCGAATGATTTCGGCAACTTTGAACGGATGAGGTAAAAGCCCTGCTCCGGCTCCGCGGCTGGAAACGTGCCGGGCCGAACACCCAAGGTTCAGGTCAATGATATCGGGTTGAAAAGGAATCAATTGTTGGGCTGCGTTAAGAATACGGGCAGGGTCATCATCGAAAATCTGAAACACCACCGGTCTTTCAACCTCGTAAAAGGCAATTTTCTTTTGGATGCGCTGGATATTCGCAAGAATATCCAATGCATTGATAAACTCTGTGTAAGACATGGCAGAACCCAGTTTGCGGACAAGGGAGCGAAACGGCCGCTCTGAAAGACCATCCATTGGTGAAAGAATGAGATTGCCAAAAACCGGAATGTTTCCAACAAAAAAGGATGGCTGTGAATTCAAGGTTCACCTGAAATAAGGAAATTTTTCACAATTTGCAGTAAGATAATTATGTGGAGGGATGATTGTATCAAATTACTGAGGATTGTGCTGGATGTGGGATGTGCCGGTCATGGTGCCCGGTGAAGGCGATCCGAGGATACAAGAAAAAACGGCATATTATTGAACCACATTGCATTTCCTGTGGGGTGTGTGGTCGTGTTTGTGGTTATGGAGTAATTCTTGACGATGCAGGAAGGGTTACCAGCAGAATTCCCATCCGGGAGTGGTTCAGACCGGCCTGGGATTATTTGCGCTGCAACGGTTGCGGTCAATGTGTTTCCTCTTGTCCGGTAAAATGTATTCAAATTACCAATGCAGGGGAAGGATTAGAAAACCGTCCATTTCTTACTCACCCAGGTTTGTGTATCGGCTGCCAGTTTTGTAAAAATGCTTGTGAGTACCAGGCGATTTATGCCCTTTGAGGATGAGTTGACGTGAATGGTGTTAGAATCTTCTTATTGAATGCACAAGGAATTGGATATGGATTTTCCCATTTTGAGTGATTTTCACAATATTCTTGATATCCGTCATATTCCATTTACATCTCGCGGATCGAGGTTAAGTATAACTGCAGAAAAGAACGGAATCAGCCTGCGGTTAACCGACCGGTTGCGTTCTCAGGATATTGCCACGAGATTCGGGCAAAATCTGCCCGCACTGATTGAAGAGATTAATTTTTTAGATGGTGAGGGAAATTCCCTCGAATTTTCTGTGGAAACCTATCCGCATTGCCTGATTTTTGAAACTAAAATTGGAAAGTATTACCTGACTTTTGAGGATGGAGAGAATATCTTGATCTCTCCTCCAGATCAGGCGTGTGGTTTGAGCGGTAAAATCAACCTGAGCGAAGTAGTGACTGACCGACGGGGTGGAGTGGCTGTTGCGCAGGGGGAGGATCGCACCCGCTTGGTTTATTCGACCAATCGAAAGATCTTCCACCATGCTGTGGAAAAATTGCCGGGTTCAGGGTGGAAGTTCAGTCTGGTTGTGGAAGGTGGAAATTGCGGCGGCATCTTACTGCATGTTTCAACCCGGCTTGGTCTTGCGCGTTATATCAACGACCCGAAAATCGTTTTGAACCGCTCCGCCCAAATTTGGCAGGATTGGTTTGCAAGGGTACCCAAGATTGCCGGGATGGATGCCCGGTATCAAGTTGCGTGGTGGATACTACGGGCTGGTTTGGTTTCAACCCGGTTTTACCTGAGTCGGGAAGTATTGGTTTCTTCCAAAAAGCACACAACCACCATCTGGCAATGGGACGCCTGTTTTTATGCGATGGCGTATCGTCACATTGACCGAAAACTGGCTCAAGATCAATTACGAATATTTTTTGATCATCAGGCCCCGAATGGAATGATTCCGGATGGCATTTACGAGAGCGGGGTAATCATCAAGCGCGATCAACCTTCCGAGGCAGACTGGTCGCGTCCACCTTTACTGGCGTGGACTGTCTGGAAACTGTTCGAACGCGATGGGGACATCGAATTTCTGAATGAGATTTATGATGGTTTATCCCGCTGGTTAAAATGGTGGCTCAATTTGATCGATCAAGGGTTGAGCCTTTCTTCGTCGTCAGGCCACTCCCTCTTTGCGGAAGACATGGATGACCCGGTAATTCTGGAAGAGATGCCGGGCAACATTTCTCCCGAATTGAGCGTTTTTTTGTATCTTCAAATGGATTGCATGGCAAAAATCTCGCAGGCACTTGGCGAATTTGCGGATTCAGAATTCTGGAAATTACAATCCGAGCGGCTGCTTTCCCAAATTCAGAGTGATGATGAAACTGCTCAGGGTGGACTTTTCTGGATGCAACAACAGGGAAGACCGGTATGTGTGCCAACCCCGCTCAGCCTGATTGGCTTACTATGTGGGGATTGCGAAGCGGATACAACCCGCAAAATGATAGGGCACTTATCCGATGAAGATGGCGTTTGGAGGAATTTTCCATTACCGACTATTCTTCTCGAAAGTACGGAAATCGAAAGCCAAAAATTATGGCGCAGCCCGGAATGGTTGAGTATATACTATTTGCTGCTGGAAGGTTTGGAAAGATGCGGCCTGGCAGAAGCTGGCAACCTTCTTTGTGCGCAATTGTTAAATTTGCTTGCCAGTCGTTTTTCAAATGAACAAAAGGTTTTACATGCACCGATATATGGCTGGGCTGCAGCTTTGTATGTTGAACTGGCAGTTCGGGCAGCCCTGGCTAATATCACTAAAGTTACTTGACCTGACATTTGTGACAATCCAATTGATCGCCAACTGGATCGGGGGTGGGGGTAGGCTGCAGGTCGCGGTAGCCGGCTTCGATCATCCATTGACATAGGATTGGGCCGCCATGACGATCCAGACTGGGACCCCCGTAACCTGGCGGCAGGCCGGAAAATCCCCGGAAGTATCCATAGTCGCCAGTTAGTTGCTGAACCGCAGCGGGGGATAAATCCCGATCCCCAATTGCAACTGCATGAATATGAATGGGAGAGCCGGGATACAGTTCATCTAAATCTCGTAGCCAGGCTGCAAAACCGGCAACCCGTAAAGCATCAATGAGCGGAGGTATTTCTTGCCAAAGAATGGTGTAGGTGCCTTTTCGCATTACGGAAAGATCAACCGCTCCGCCACCGGCGTGGGTACCAAAGCTGGCCTCTACCTGATGGGTATATGATCCCTGAGTAATCGCATAACCAAGAATATCAATTTCACCCTGGTAAATTTCGGATGCGTGAACAAGCATGGAGTAGGTGCGTTGATTCAGCAAAACCCCGTTTACCGAGATGATGGTGTAATCTTCTTCCGGCTTTTGGCAGCCTGCTGGTTCAGGGAATGGCCAGGAGGTGGGGGTAAGCAAAGGCTGTAAGGTGGCTGTTGGTGTTGAAGAGGGTTGAGGGGTAGTAGTTGGGCCTAAAGTGACAAAAGACGAGGATGGAGAAACAGTAAGTTGGGGAATCGAGGTTTCATTTACTGGCAGGGGAGAATGCGTACATGCTGCTATCAAGATCAGAATGACCAGAAAGATTTTTTGCAAAGGGAGTGAGGATGAATGCATTGTGATTGAAAGAGGGTTGAATTCGTGAATTAATCTGATTAATCAAAAACGCGGAGGGATAGTGTTCATCTTCTCCGCGCCCGTCGAAACTGCAAATGAGAGGATATGGTCTTAACCGCCAGTGGCTATCTGGTCATCCAGCAAAATTTGAATCGTTTCCTCATCCAGGTCGAGAAGAATTGGAAAGACGGGCGCAGTATGAGTTTCTTCGATGCTTTCGCCAAGCTTGATTTCGTTTTCATTAATCGCTTTCATGAATTTACCTCCATAACTTTTGATGTTTTTATCCTAACAGGCATTGGGGTCGCAGTCAAGGATGTTTTTCAGGTGGCTGTTCAGGTTCTTCTGACCAGAAATTCCCGGGCTTGTTGAATTTGAATCTTAACGGAATCGGTTGAAGTCCCGCCAAATTGGGAGCGTCGTTCGATGGCATTGCGCGGGTCAAGCAAAGCAGAAATAGTTCCTGGCAGTTGGGGATGGATTTCAGCCAAACGAGAAGAGGAAACCTGCACTAAAGAAATGCCCTGATCGAGGCATTCGCGCACCAGCTCACCAACCAGCCGGTGAGCTTTTCGGAAGGGGAGGCCCTGTAAAACCAGAAAATCAGCAATTTCGGTTGCCAGCATGGTGGCATCAATGCTTGCTGCCGCTCTTTGCGAATGGACTTTCAGGTTTTGGAGGATTCCAGTCATGACCGGAAGCAAGACGGTGAGGATATCAAAGGCTGAAAATACAGCTGGTTTATCCTCCTGCAAATCCTTATCATAAGCGGAAGGCAGGTTTTTCAGCACACCCAGGAAACCGGTTAATAAGCCGATGGTGCTTCCGGCTTTGGCGCGGGTCAATTCAAGCATATCCGGATTTTTCTTTTGCGGCATTATGGAAGAACCGGTGGTATAGGCGTCGGGTAGTTCAATAAAGCCGAATTCGGAGGTGGAATATAAAATCAGCGATTCGGCTAAACGCGACAGGTGAATGGTGAGAAGAGAGGCAAAGAAAAGAAACGAGGCTGCCGCATCGCGATTGGAAACTGCATCCAGACTGTTGGGGGAGGGTGCTGCAAAGCCCAATTTTTGGGCAAGCCTGAAGCGGTTGATCGGGTAGGGACAGCCGGCTAAGGCCGAAGAACCGAGGGGCATCTGATTGGCTTGTTCGAGGATAAAAGCGAGGTGCTGCCTGTCACGGTAAAGCGGATGAAAATGGGACAGCCACCAGTGAGAGAGAAGAATGGGTTGAGCGCGTTGTAAGTGCGTGTAGCCAGAAACAATAACGCCTAAATCCGCTTCGGCACGGTAAATCAGAGCAGCTTGCAGATTTTGGATGCTGGCGTCAACCTCATCGGCAGCATCTCTAAGCCAGAGTAAAAAATCGGTCATGACCTGATCGTTGCGGCTGCGACCGGTATGAAGTTTACCGGCAGGGTCGCCGATCAATTCAAACAAGCGCCGTTCGATGGCAGTGTGAACATCTTCATCATCTGACTGAAGACGAAAAGTTCCCTTTTCCACTTCTACCATGATTTGTTCTAATCCAATCTGGATTTTTTCATGCTCTTCAGCCGTCAAGATGCCAATTTCAGCCAGCTCTTCAGCCCACGCGCTGGAAGCGTGAATATCATACGACGCAAGCCGCCAGTCGAACGCAATGGATGCGTTCAACTGAGCGGCGAGCGAGTCGGTTTGAGATGAAAAGCGTCCTCCCCACAATTTGGTCACAGTCACATCCTCCGTTAATCGCGTTTGAATTTGGTGTAATCGGGTTGGTCGTACTGAGCCGGGGTTTTTTTGTGTATTTTGCGCATTGCCTGAACTTTCATCGGCAATCCAAACAGGGTGATAAAGCCCTGAGCATCTTTTTGATTGTAAACATCGTCCTGCCCAAAGGTGGCAAAATCCTCGCGGTACAAACTTTCCGGGCTTTTGCGTCCGGCGATGATGATATTGCCTTTGTACAATTTGAGTTTTACAATGCCGGATACCGGTTCCTGGGTTTTGTTAATGAATTGATCAAGCGCTTCGCGCAGGGGGGTGAACCATTGCCCGTAATACACCAGTTCGGCGTAGCGGTGAGCAATGATTTCCTTGAAGTGGAGCGTATCCCGATCCAGGCACAGGGCTTCCAGTTCCTGGTGGGCAGCCATAAGAATAGTCCCGCCGGGTGTTTCGTAAACGCCGTGAGATTTCATTCCCACCAGCCGGTTCTCTACCAGGTCTACTCTGCCGATTGCGTGTCGTCCACCAATCTCGTTCAGGGTGGCAATCAATTCATGAGGTGGCAACGAAGTATCGTTAAGTTTTACCGGAATGCCTTTTTCAAACTCCAGGCTTATCATTTCGGGTTGGTCGGGGGCGTTCTCAGGTGAAACGCTCATTTGATACATGCTCTCTTCCGGTTCATTCCACGGATCTTCCAGTAATCCGCCTTCGTGCGATAAATGCCAAAGATTTCTATCGCGGCTGTAAATGGATTTGAGCGTTGAGGAAACCGGAATGTTGCGCGATTGTGCATATGCCAGAGCATCTTCGCGTGAACGTATGTTCCATTCGCGCCATGGGGCGATTACTTTTAAGCGCGGGTCAAGCGCCATGGCGGTCAGCTCAAAGCGCACCTGATCATTGCCTTTGCCGGTACAGCCGTGCGCAATTGCATCTGCGCCTTCTTTGTGGGCGGTTTTTACCAGATGGTAAGCGATCAGCGGGCGGGCAACAGAGGTGCCTAACAGGTACTTGCGTTCATATATTGCCCCGGATTTTAAGAGAGGCATCAGGTAATCGCGGGCAAATTCCTCTTTCAAATCTTCAATATAGATTTTGGATGCACCGCTGGCTTTGGCTTTGGCCGGCAACCCGGAGAGTTCTTCACCCTGACCGATATCGGCGGTGTAACAAATGACTTCACAGCCGTAGTTCTCGATCAGCCATGGAACAATCACTGAGGTGTCCAACCCGCCTGAATAAGCCAAAACAACTTTTTTGATTTTCGATTTTCCGTTCTTTTTCATGATTAAGCTCCTTATGATCGGTTGGAATAAAAAATGCCCTCCACGGCTGGGAGGGCATTGGATTACAGATGAGGAAAATTTTTTCTTACTGTTTAACTCCATGAATGCCGACCACCCCGTGGAAATACGGGTTTGTCAGCAGACGACGGAAGCGGAGTTCAGCAGAGAGATTTTTCATTTCGGGCAACCTTATTGTTGTTCATGATAATACGCAGGTTTCTGAGTTTTGTCAAGAATCAATTTTGCAAAGTTTCAATCTTCCTGCCTTTGAGTTGGGCAAGGATGGTGTTCATGATCCCACCATTCAGGTAATACTGGATTTCTTTCGGGGTATCCAGCCGAACGAATGCTGAGAAGGTTTTGATGGAGTTATCCTGAGAGCGCGCTTCAATAATGACCTCTTTGCCGGGGTACAAATCCTGCCCGATGTTTTTTATGCTATAAATTTCATCACCTTTCAAGCCGAGAGTCTGAGCGTTTTCATGGGGTTTGAATTGCAGAGGCAGGACGCCCATACCAGCCAGATTGGAACGGTGAATACGCTCATACGATTCGGCGATGATGGCTTTAACACCCAGTAACAGAACTCCTTTAGCCGCCCAGTCCCGGCTTGAGCCGGTACCATATTCTTTACCGGCTAGAATGATGAGCGGGATACCTTCAGATTGGTAGCGCATTGCAGCATCGTAAATGGTCATCTGCTCTCCACTGGGAAAGTGACGGGTAAAACCGCCTTCAACTCCGGGTACAAGCAGGTTTTTCAGTCGAATGTTGGCAAAAGTACCGCGGGTCATGACGCGGTCATTGCCGCGTCTTGAGCCGTAGGAATTAAATTCAGAGGGCGGTACGCCTTTACTGATCAGGTATTGCCCGGCCGGGCTGTTGACCGCAATGCTGCCAGCCGGTGAAATGTGGTCGGTGGTAATCGAATCGCCGAGAAGTGCCAATACGCGTGCGTTCAAGATGTCCTTACCGCCGGATGGTTGAAGATCAAAGAAGGGTGGTTCCTGCAAGTAGGTCGAGTTTTCGTTCCAGCGGTAAAGTAAGTCCTCGCCGCTTTGGATCTGATTCCATAATTCGCTCATCTGGAAAATGGCGGCGTAGGCATCCGCATACATTTCTGGGCGGATATGACGATGGATGTGTTCTTCAACTTCCTGCGAGGAGGGCCAGATATCTTTCAGAAAAACTGGCTGGCCGTCTTTTCCAATGCCGAGCGGTTCATTCAACAAGTCAATGTCCACCGTTCCGGCCAGCGCGTACGCTACAACCAGCGGCGGTGAAGCCAGAAAGTTAGCGCGGGTGTGAGGGCTGATCCGTCCTTCAAAATTGCGGTTACCAGAGAGTACTGCTCCAACGACCAGATTGTTTTCTTTAATAGCCTGCACTATTTTCTCGGGCAGTGGGCCGGCATTTCCGATACAGGTCGTGCAGCCATAACCGACCAGATAAAAGCCTAATGCCTCCAGGTCGTCCATCAGGCCTGCGTCTTTCAAGTAATCGGTAACTACACGAGAACCCGGTGCAAGCGAAGTTTTTACAAAGGGTTTGACCTTCAGTCCTTTTTCAACGGCTTTCTTGGCAAGCAGCCCGGCACTCATCATCACAAACGGGTTGGAAGTATTGGTACAGGAGGTAATTGCAGCAATTACCACCGATCCATGCTTCAACTCGCTGGTTTTGCCATTATCGGGGATGAGTGCACTTCGGCCAAGTTCTTCCGGAGGGACACCGAAGCCGTTTTCAGTTTTTGGGGCGGTCAGGGAGCGTTGAAATACGGAGCGAACAGCGCCGAGGGGGATTCGGTCTTGTGGACGGCGAGGCCCGGCGATGGATGATTCAATGGATGAAAGGTCAATGTCCAGCACCTGAGTGTATTCCGGGTCAGGCGTTGAAGAAGTGCGGAAGAGGAGTTGAGCCTGATAATAAGTTTCCACCAGTTCAACCAGCGAATCCGGCCGATTGGTTAATCGCAAATAATCGAGCGTGAGATGATCTACCGGAAAATAGAGCATCGTTGCACCACTTTCCGGAGCCATATTGGCAATCATGGCGCGGTCAGCGACTGCCAGATGGTCAAGACCAGGACCAAAGAATTCGACGAATTTATCTACGACCCCCATTTTGCGTAAAGATTGGATGATAAAGAGAGTCAGGTCGGTTGGGGTTACACTTTCGCGCAGCTTGCCACTCAGCCGGACGCCGATCACATCCGGGGAAACCATTTCAATCGGTTCTCCCAGCATTGCCGCAACCGCCTCAATTCCGCCAACACCCCAACCCACTACGCCCAGACCATTGATCATGGTGGTATGTGAATCGGTGCCAACCAGGGTGTCCGGGTAGGCGAGAATAGAGCCATTTTCTTCCCGCGTTAAAACAACACTGGCAAGGTATTCCAGATTGACCTGATGGACAATTCCCGAAGCTGGTGGAACGATGCGAAGATTCTTGAAGGCTTTTTGTGCCCAGTGGAGAAATTCGTAGCGTTCACGGTTGCGTTGAAACTCCAACTCGGCATTGAGGCGGTAAGCATCGGGATTTGCGTAGTAATCAACCTGAATGGAATGATCAATCACCAGATCAACCTGGACGACCGGGTTAACTTTGCGGGGGTCGTCTTTCATTTTTGCGAGTGCAGAGCGCATAGCGGCTAAATCATTCATCACTGGCACACCGGTAAAGTCCTGAAGCACTACCCGTCCGGGGAAGATGGGGATGGTGGGACGATTCTCCTGGAGGGGCTGCCAGTTGAGGAGATTTGTGATGTCTGTAGGGTTAGTTTGCCCATCATCGGCTTTACGAAGCACCCCTTCCAGGAGAATACGGATCGAAAAAGGCAGGCGGTTCAATTGTTCGATGGTTATGCCGTTGATATTTACCAGAGGGAAGAAAGAATATTCTTTGTCATTAACTTTCAGAGTTGCGCGAGGGGAATGATATATGGTCATGGCTGCCTCTCTCTTGACGAGTGAATTGGATATTGTGGGATTATAATCTCAACATTTTTGGACTTCAAGTTTTTCAGTTATTAATCATCGCGGCAGGGTTATAATTTTGGTGATGAACCAACCATCCGACTCGCGGATACGCACCAGCAGTGATGCCGATTTGGCCTTCGCGGTAGTGGTTTTGGCCTCCTTTTTCGCTACTTTCAGTTCAATGAAGGCAGCCACACCTCTGGAAATTGTGTTGATGATTGTCCTGGGAACCAGTTATCTGGCGGTTGGGATTTATGGATTTGCCTATTGTGTAAAGTTACAAAATTCAATTCTAAGTATTGGTTATTTTGTGATTCAAATATTCCTGGGAGCCTGGATCGTGTACCTCAGTAAGGGGGCGGGTTTTAATGCCATGGTATTGCTTCCCCTTGCCGGGCATGCGGTCATTTTGCTTCCAAGAAGAATCAGTTACTTCATCCAATTTGGGATTTTGTTGGGATACGTTGGAGCAGTTTATGCCTTTTCTAAAAACTTACAGGTCGTTTGGGAAGGATTGCCCATCTTTTTTGCCGGTCTGATTTTCATTGTAGTTTTTACCCAAATGGCGTTGAATGAGGAAGCTTCGCGTCGAGAGGTGGAAAGGCTGGTGCGTGAACTGACCCAGGCAAATCAACAATTGCGCGATTATGCCGCTCAAATTGAGGATCTTGCCATTATCAAAGAACGTAACCGGCTGGCACGAGAAATTCATGACGGATTGGGTCATTACCTGACCAGTATTCACATGCAGATCAAAGCGGCCAATGCGCTGCTGAAGAATGACCCGCAAAAATCCGCCGAGCATTTACAAAAGGCAACTTCCCTCACACAGGAAGCGTTGGCAGATGTCCGCCAATCCGTGGGCACTTTGCGCAGTCAACCCAACCAGGATCTTCCTCTAGAGAAAATCATTCCACAATTATTCGAAAGTGCCAAATCTTTTGGAATCGAACCCAATCTTCAAATCATCGGTACGGGTAGAGAACTAAGCGCTACAACATACTGGACTCTTTATCGGGCTGTTCAGGAAGGCATTTCCAATGCCTGTAAACATTCACAAGCGCGTAACCTGTCCATTTATCTGGATTATTCTTCACCGGATTGGGTCATCTTGACGGTACAAGATAATGGAGTTGGGGTTGATAATTTGAAGGAAGGATTTGGATTGATGGGTTTAAGAGAGCGTGTTCAAATTGTGGGTGGGGAATTTACCCTGTTAGAAAATCAACCACAGGGGTTTGGTTTCAGGATTAAGGTGCCGGCATGAATCCCAAAATTAAAATTCTTCTTGTAGATGATCAGGCGCTCTTTCGTGAAGGGCTGCGCACATTGCTGGATTTGCAGCCTGATTTTGAAGTAGTCGGTGAAGCCTCACAGGGCGAAGAAGCGCTGCGCATGGCGGTTAGTTTGAGCCCGAATGTGATTTTGATGGATCTGAGAATGCCGGTGATGGACGGCGTCATGGCAACCCGGCGGATCAAAGACAGCCTGCCGCAATGCAAGGTGATTGTTCTGACAACTTTTGATGACGATGAAGATGTGTTTGAAGGGCTGCGCGCCGGAGCGGTGGGTTACCTGTTGAAAGATGTATCATCCGAAAAACTGTACGAAGCGATCCGCTCAGCTGCCCGTGGGGAATACTTCCTGCTTCCGTCCATTACTGCGAAGGTTATGGCAGAATTTTCCCGAATGGTCAGACCCCAAAAAACCAATGTAGATGAAATTGGGGTAAAGCTTTCTTCGCGTGAACTGGAAGTGTTGAAACTGGTTGCTCAGGGTGCGAGCAACAAAGAAATTGCCGATACTCTGGTGATTGCGGAAGGAACGGTTAAAAATCACCTGACCAATATCCTTGGCAAGCTAGAAGCGCGCGACCGCATGCAGGCGGTCCTCAAGGCACGTGAGTTAGGTCTGATTTGAACCGCCTGGATTGTGACCAGAAATGTGACCAGTGTTTGATGTGCTTAGAATCACTTCAGGGTAAGATTTGACTCAATACAGGAGGAAATGGTGAACGAGATCCCGCCCGTTCGAACAAATCCTCAAAGGGAATTTCCCTACATTCTTGGAATAGGTTTCATTTCCGTGGGTTTAGCCATCTTATTAGAACAGTTTTTGAAAACCGGCTGGTTGGTTCTGGTTATTCTTCCAATCAGCGGGGCGGTTTTTTTGGTTGAGTCTACTCGTGCTAAAAAGTTGGGTTTATTGATCGCTGGCGGCCTGATCTTTGGGGCAGGCGTGGGAAGCTTTTTGTATTTTAGTTCAGCATTCCCGATCGGCTTCCAACAGCGAATCGGATGGCTGATCATCGCATTTTCAGCTGGCTGGGCGTTGATTACCGCAGGTTCTAGCTGGGTTGTCCCGCAGCGGGTCTGGTGGCCGATGATTCCGGGTGGAATTTTGTTTTTTATTGGATTATGTTTTCTGGTCACCCCCCTTCGATGGGTTGACTTTGTTCTTTTCATTGCCGGTGGTGTGGGGGTCGTTTTGTTAATCTGGGGGGTTTTCTGGCGCATTTTTGGTTTGATCATTCCGGGGAGTTTGCTGATCACAATTGGACCGGGAATTTATTTTGCATGGGGTACAGAACAGGCGGTTAATGCGCTTTCTAAAACGGGTATGATGATCGCCATTTTTGCTCTAGGTTGGGGGTTTATCATCCTTTTTTCACGGGTTGTGACGACCAAATTCATCTGGTGGCCATTAATCCCAGGTGGAGTGATGGCTGTGGTTGGCTGGGGTTTGTATATTGGAGGCGACCCCGGTAATGCTCCGTCTTTTATTGCCAATACGGGTTCGATTGGTTTGATTATTTTCGGTTTGTACCTTCTTCTCCTGAGAAAAAGTATTCATCATTAAATTTTTCACAAAATTGTGCCTGTTCAATACCTCTATTATTTGATAAGATTACAGGTCTGATATTTTTAAGGGTTTGAAAGGTTGTTTGTAAATGAAAGTTCAGAGAAAAAATATTCGCAACGTGGCGATCATTGCCCATGTTGATCATGGAAAGACAACGCTGGTAGATGGTTTGCTTCGACAAGCCAGAGTTTTTCGAGAAAATCAACAAGTTCAAGAAAGGGTGATGGACTCGAACGACTTGGAGCGGGAGCGCGGCATTACTATTCTGGCAAAAAACACGGCCGTTCTGATTCCCGACTCGAGAACGGATGAAATGGTCAAAATCAATATTGTGGATACACCCGGTCACGCTGATTTTGGCGGCGAGGTTGAACGGGTGATGAATATGGTTGATGGTGTCCTGCTGCTGGTGGATGCCGCTGAAGGACCCATGCCGCAGACCCGATTTGTACTTAAGAAAGCCCTGGAAATGGGTCATCAGGCAATTGTGGTCATCAACAAGATGGACCGCCGTGATGCTGAGCCTGACCGGGTTTTGAACGACACTTTTGATTTGTTCATCGAACTGGGTGCCAGCGAGAGCCAGGCAAACTTCCCGGTAGTGTATACGAACGCAATTACCCAACAGGCCGGGCTGACACCGGAGTTATCCCCCGACCTTCAGCCGTTATTTGAGGCAATTTTAAATCATATTCCCTGTCCTGAAGTGGATTTGGATGCTCCCTTTCAGATGCTGGTCACCAATTTGGGTTACGATGAATATCGCGGCGTAACTGCGATTGGACGGGTGAGCGCTGGAAAGGTTATCAATGGTCAATCCATCGCGCGGATTACCTTACAGGGAGAAATATTGCCGGAAAGAGCCAGATATCTGTTTGTATTTCAAGGGCTTGAAAAAGTGGAAGTGGATGAAGTTCTGGCAGGCGATATTGGTGTGATTGCCGGTCTGGAAGGTGTGGAAATCGGTGAAACGCTGGCTGACCCGGAGCAGCCCATAGCATTACCACCCATTCGTGTCGAAGAGCCAACGGTGCGCATGACCTTTGGAGTCAATACCTCGCCGTTTGCCGGGAGAGAAGGTAAGTGGAGCACATCCCGCAAACTGCGCGAGCGTTTGTTTGCCGAATTGCGCAATAACGTTGCCTTACGGGTGGAGGAAACGGAAAACGCAGATACTTTTCTGGTTTCTGGAAGAGGGGAATTGCATTTAGCCATCTTGATTGAGACAATGCGTCGTGAGGGATATGAGTTCCAGGTGTCCCGCCCCGAGGCAATTTTGAAGGAAGGCGAGGGTGGCGAGCTTTTAGAACCGTATGAAGAGGTTCACATTGAAACCAGTGCCGATACGGTTGGTGCAGTCGTTGAAATGCTTGGCGCCCGTAAAGGTCAAATGATCAACCTTACCAACAACCCGGACAACACAGTCACCCTGGTATATGTTGTTCCGACCCGCGGTCTGCTGGGATTTCGTTATCAATTTCTCACGGCGACGCGCGGTATGGGGGTCATGCACACCCTGTTTCATGGGTATGCACCCTTTGCCGGTCCGATTCCCACACGGAACAGCAGTTCAATTGTGGCGTGGGAAGCAGGAACCACCACCAATTATGGTCTCAAAAACGCTGAAGAACGCGGTATCTTATTTTACGGACCGGGTGTTGAAGTTTATGAGGGCATGGTTGTGGGAGAAACCTTGCGGTCGAGCGATCTGGTGGTGAATGTGTGTAAAAAGAAACACCTGACGAATATGCGCTCCTCCAATAAGGATATAGAAGTGCGCTTGACTACTCCGCGAACTATGAGTTTAGACGAGGCAATTGAGTACCTTGCCGAGGATGAACTGCTGGAAGTAACGCCTAAAAGTTTTCGGATTCGCAAGAAGATTTTGGATACTGAGGAACGCGGCAAGCAGACAAAGCGGGCTAAAGAATTATATGAGGCTGGATAAATTCGGGGTGGGGTGGCTGTTAGCGCTGTTTTTTGCGGTTGGGCTTGTCAGTTGTGCCAGCCCAACGGTCCTTCCATCCGATGTTACGCCTGCGCCATTGATTGCTGTTACCCACACGGCAGCCGAGTCAACCCCAACCCTAACCCTTTTCACCCCAACGCCAGAAGTAACCGAGAGTCCGTCTTTGCCTATTCAATTGCTGGCTTATACCATTGATGCCGTTTATGATGCTGGCCAGAAAAAGGTTGAGGTCACTCAACTTATCCAATTTACCAATCCCTCTACCCAACCGCTCAGCGAAATTATGCTCGTCACCGAACCCAATCGTTTTGCAAACGGGTTTAATCTGAATCGTCTGGAAAATCAAATAACTGGGGAGGCATTGGATTGGGAATTGCAGCGCAATCTGCTGCAAGTTACCTTGAAGGAACCCTTATCCTTTCAGGAACCCATCGCGATTTTGGCTGAATATGTCCTGCAATTACCGCCAATACCACCGCCATCCGACACCAGCAAACCTCAAATTTACGGATATACCCAGCGGCAGACCAACCTTGTGGATTGGTATTTGTGGTTGCCACCCTATGATGACGAAACAGGCTGGATTGTCCATCCGCCATCTTTTTTTGGCGAATACACGGTTTACCCTCTGGCGGATTTTGAAGTGCGCTTTGAGGTGATCAACTCCCCGCGAGAGGTTGTGGTTGCAGCAAGTACCAGTCCGGTTCAGCAAAGTCAAAACCGCTGGGAGTACCGTTTTGATAGCGCCAGAAACTTTGCGATTTCGATTAGCCCCTATTTTCTGATCGAAGAAGCGCAAGTGGATGGGGTGAAAATCAGCCATTATTACTTTCCGCTTTACCGCCGGCAGGGTGAAGTGGTATTACAGCACACTGTTCGAGCATATCAGTTGTATTCACAATTGTTTGGTGAACTCCCTCGTCAATCTATCAGCGCGGTACAGGCCGATTTTTTGGACGGGATGGAATTTGACGGTTTATTTTTTCTGAGTAAAGGATTTTATGACCTTTACGATGGAACAGATAAAGGATACTTAACCCTCATCACGGTGCATGAAACTGCTCATCAATGGTGGTATGGAGTGGTTGCCAATGATCAGGCCCGCCACCCATGGCTGGATGAGGCTCTTTGTACCTATGCTGAGCGGTTGTACTACGAACGGTTTTTCCCTGAACTGATGGATTGGTGGTGGTTTTACCGGGTCAATTTCTACCAGCCGCAAGGGGTGATTGATTTACCGGTTTATGATTATGGCGGTTATCTGGCTTATCGAGATGCGGTCTATTTGCGCGGCGCATTATTTCTGGAAGAACTTAGAAAAGCGCTTGGGGATGAGCAGTTTTTTGATGGCTTGAAACGCTATTATGGTGAGAATAGCGGCAAGATTGCCACACCGATTGATTTTTTCAATGCTTTTGAAATGTCAAAAGCGGAAATTGAAAAAGTAACCCAATCGTTTTTTGCTGCGATGCCATAATCCCTATCCGGGGAGATTGCTGAGGGTGAGTAGTCCCAATCCCATCCCGGCGCATACTTCGATTCCTGACGAGCTTCCCCATTCCAGTACATTTTGAATTTTAGAAAAATCCATGGGTCGAACGCCGACCATCATTTCAAAAGCCTGCAAGAGCCGTTGGTCAATTTCACCTTGCATAGCCGCTTCAATCAGATTCCGGCTGATGGCTGTGGTCCGGTTCTCCACAGCCTGCCTCAGGACTTGCTGAAGTTGAGGAAAATCAAGTTCCGGTTTTTCCTTCCAGCAGCCCAGGGTGTAAATCCAGCCGAGCAGTAAATCATCGCCAGAAGGAGTCAGACCCCGTCCGCGACCGGCGAAAAACTGGATGGGTGCAAAACATTCAGCAGGTGATGAGAGCCCATTATTCTTCAGACCGTGAAGCATGGATTGGATTTCGGTATCGGAAGGATGGAATTCGGGGAACAATCCCGAAAGGGTAAGGACTTCATCCAGCATCAAAACCGGCTGAGCCAGCAAAGAACGCATGCTGAGTAAAAGTGCGATGGCGTCCTTGGGATCTGGATGGAAGATTAGCGGATTTGCCAGCCTTTTTGATGACCAGATGGCTGCTGACTGGGTTTGGATGACAACCGGAGAATGCTCAAACTGAATTAATCCATTGGCAATCTTGAACGATTCACCCACATTAAGAGATGGAGTTTGGAGAACTGGCTGAAGGTTGATGGTGAGCGGATTGCCGAATTTTTCCTGTGACAGGAAGAGGATTGATTGGTCGGCTAATTTCAGAAAAACTCCTTTGGAGGTAATTCCAACCACCTCACCGGAGCGGTTTTTTTCAAGACTTTCATAAGCGCAAATTCCGATTTGAATGGCTGAAAAATAGTTCACAAATCCACCTTTGCAAGGATGTCAGACATTTTTATGAGGAATGTCAGTTGACACAGGAATGTTTTTATATGATAATTTTGATAGTTGTTCCT
>NZ_DAOUBL010000011.1:0-5984 GCF_034432615.1 Bellilinea sp.
CCCGGTTTTCCGTTCGGCAGCGCTCATTTTTCACCGGATGGTCTGCTGCTGGTGATTGCCTCCAACGAGGAATGGGCTGCCACTCTCTATGACGCTCACACCCTTGAATTTCGCAAGAAAATCACCGGTTTTCAAACCGCAGCGCCGGTCTATGATGTACGCATTGCTGAAAACATTCTGGATCTGGTCTGGTCTGCCCGCGCGCGCATTCAACTGCAGAATATTCCCAGCGAAACCCTCTACCCTTCCTTAGACCACGAGGATTTTGTTACCGCCTTTGCCCGCTCGCGGGCGGACACCTTGCTGGTCAGCGCTGCCGGGGGGACAATGGACGGGGAATTCACCCCAGTGCTCTTCGTCTGGGATGCCGTGCTCGGGCAGGAACTCCTCCGCCTGCGGCAGGATGCCATGCCGCAAAGCCTTGAATTTTCATGGGATGACCGTCTGCTGGCGGTAGGAGTTGGCAGCCGTGTAGATATTTACACCACCAGCGATATGAACATCCTCGAAACCCTGTCCGGTCATCAGGAAAGTGTCGTCAGCGCCCGTTTTTCTCCAGATGGACGCTGGCTGGCATCCCTCGACTCAACCGGCCTGCTGCTGCTCTGGCAGATCAACACGCTGCCATAAACCGGCTTTCACCGACCGCGCAGGTAGACGCTGATTCCACCCCTTGCCCGGCGTGCGTTCAACAGAACGCGGTACTCGCCCGGCGGCAAGTCCTGCGTGTACTCCACCCGCCCCCGCTCAGATGTGAAATCCTCACCGTGCAGCAAGGTATCTTCATAACCATTATCCCCCACCAGCCGCACCTCTAAAAACTCACTCCTGACATCTTGCAGCTCCAGCAAAATGCCGCCGCTGCCCAGCCAGCGGGTAAATACGGCAATCACTTCATCCTGACCATGATTCGCTGAAAGATCCACCCGCCGCACAAACTGATACCCTGCCGGGACGGGCGCCACCGTCCGATTGACCCCGCCGCCAACGGCATTGATCAGCACCGTCAAACCCAACACCAACCCGGCGCTGACCAGCAGGGTCAGATACGTTCGGCGGTTTTGCTGCCAGCCAAACGCCCCCCCATCCTGATTGCCCAAGATCAACTCGCGCAGCGCAGCCAGATTGCTGATGCGCGCCCGCGCCAGCCGGTACAGCCCAAAAATCAGCACCGCAAAGAAAGCCGCCACCCAGTTTGGATTAAGGCCGCTGTACTGCAGGAATCGCGCGGCATCGTCACTGACCGGCCCGCCACCGCTGGCAACAATCAGCGGGATGACCACCCACGGAATCAACGAGCCCAGCACCCCGGCGGAAGTAATCAATTTCAGCGTTTCCAGCAGCGGACTTGCCCGCCGCGGCGCAAGCAGCAAAAACGAAAGCCATACCAGCAAGGGCAGCCCCATGCCTGCCAGGCTATTCAAGACCTCCCCGCTGCGGTTGAGCTCAGCGCTGGTGCGGACATGTGCCCCCAAATTGAAAAAGTTGATATCAAACACATGCACACTCCCGCCCGAAAGCCACGCCACCAGCGCATGGCCGCCCTCATGCAGAAAGGTGTACATCAACAGTACCCATAAAAACAAACCGAGCGTCAGTAGAACAGAAAGAGAACCGTAGGATTTGGTGTTTGTGTTCATGAAGTGAATTATACCCGCTCAAAACCCGCCCTCACCTCACACTTGCCCGAACTTCACCCCCTTTGGCGTTTGACAGCCCTCTCCTTCTTTTCTACAATAAGGCTATGCGGCGGCCTTCATGGGATTCCTACTTCATGAAAATTGCCGAAGATGTTGCCCTGCGCAGCACCTGCGACCGTGCCCAGGTCGGCGCGGTGCTGGTGCGTGAAAAGCACATCATTGCCACCGGTTACAACGGCTCACCGGCCGGGCTGGACCACTGCGACGATGTCGGCCACCTGATTGTGGACGGACATTGTGTACGCACCGTTCATGCCGAAGTCAACGCCATCATCCAGGCAGCCGTTTTTGGGCTGGCAACCCGCGATGCAGTCTGTTATGTCACCCACTTCCCCTGTCTGAATTGCACCAAAATGCTGATCAATGCGCGCATCTCACGGTTGGTTTACCGCGAACCCTACCGGATTGACCCCATCGCTCTCCAGTTTCTGGAGCAGGCGGGCATTCAGGTGATTCACTGGCAAACAGAAGCTCCGGCACCGCCAGATTGACCCCCTCCTCGCCATGACCAGATTCCCACCGCACAAAGCCTTGGATGCCGTGATCGTCGGCAGCGGACCCAACGGCCTGGCAGCCGCCGTCCATCTGGCGCAAAATGGGCTGAAAGTGCTGGTGCTTGAAGCCGCCGCTGAAATGGGCGGCGGTTTGCGCAGCGCCCAACTGACCCTGCCCGGTTTTATCCATGACCCCTGCGCCACCGTTCACGCCCTGGCGGTCAATTCGCCCTTCCAATCCACACTGCCGCTCAGCGACTACGGTCTGCGCTGGCTTTACGCGCCTTATTCGGTTGCCCATCCGCTGGATGACGGCCGCGCTGTAACGGTCAGCCGCTCCATCGAAGAAACGGCTGCCGAGCTGGGCAGTGATGCAGCTGCCTACCACCGATTGATTTTCCCGCTGGCGCGCTCCGCCCGCCAGATCCTGACCGATTTTTTAGGCCCGCTGCCGCTGCCGCCGCGCCACTGGGGGGCGGCGCTTCGCTTTGCCCCGCTGGCATTGCTGCCGGCCGAGCGCCTGGCAAAGCTGGCTTTCCGTACGCCGCCAGCACGCGCCCTGTTCGGCGGAATGGCCGCCCATGCCATTTTACCGCTGCATTTTGCCGGAACGGCCGCCTTCGGTTTGGTGCTCCACATGCTTGCCCATACCAGCGGCTTCCCCCTGGCCGAAGGCGGCTCAGCCCAACTTGCCCATGCGCTGAGTGAACACCTGCGCCACCTGGGAGGAGAAATCCGCACCGGCTGGCAGGTGAACGCGCTGGACGAGCTGCCCCCCGCCCGTCTCACCCTGCTCGACCTGACCCCGCGCGAAGTATTGCGCATAAGCGGAGGACGCCTGCCGGATCATTACCGCCGGTCATTGAGCCGTTACCGCTACGGGCCGGGCGTGTTCAAAGTGGACTGGGCGCTGGACGCGCCCATCCCATGGAAAGCCGAAAACGTCCGCCGTGCGTTGACCGTTCACCTCGGCGGCACACTGGAAGAAATCTGTCAGGCAGAACGCGCCGTGTGGCAAGGCAAAAATCCCGCCACCCCTTTCGTCATCCTCGTTCAACCCACCCTGTTTGACCCGCGCCGCGCACCGACCGGCAAACATATCGCCTGGGCATATTGCCACGTCCCTCATGCCAGCCCACAGGATTACCTGACCGCCATCGAAGACCAGATTGAACGGTTTGCGCCCGGTTTCCGCCAGCGCATCCTCGCGCGGCATACCTTCTCAGCCTTACAAATGCAAGCCTATAACCCCAATTATGTGGGGGGCGATATCAACAGCGGCGCCCAAACGCTGACCCAACTGTTCACCCGCCCGGTTTTCAGCCTCAACCCGTACCGCACCCCTCTTCGGGGTGTCTTTCTGTGCAGCGCTTCTACCCCGCCCGGCGGCGGAGTACACGGCATGGCTGGCTATCACGCCGCGCGGGCGGCGCTGAAAGAACTCGCCGCCCGCACAAGAGGGTGAATATAACTGTATTCACAATCAGGGTTTTTTGCCGCCGCCCTGCTCACCCGGTCCACCCGGAGAACCGTAACCGCTGCCGGGTGTAGGGGTTTCATTCGTCCACGGATTGCCGCCCTGCCCGCTGCCGTAGCCGCTGCCCGGTGTGGGGGTGTCATCCGTCCACGGGTTGCCGCCCTGTCCGCTGCCGTAGCCGCTGCCGGGTGTAGGAGTATCATCCGTCCACGGGTTGCCGCTGCCGGCTCCGCCGGGCCCATAGCCGCTGCCGGGTGTGGGGGTGTCATCCGTCCACGGGTTGCCGCTGCCCGGCTGGGCTGGTGGAACATCCTGTTGGGGCAGCCCTTGCTGCAGCCGCTGGCGGAATTGGTGTGGCTCTTGTAAACCGTTCTCCACCCATTGCAACCGCTGTTGAATCATGCTGCGCGTTTGCACCAGCACCGCCTGATTGGCAGGCAACTGGCTCAGTTGTTCTTCCTGCAGGCGCAGCCGTTGACGGATTTGTTCCAAAGCCTGCAAAGCTTGCTCATCCGGCAGGTTTTGTGCAAACCGAAAGGCCTGTTCCAGTTGCGCCTCATAGCGGGTTTGCAGGGCTTCATCTGGCTGCTTCCCGGCCTCAATCATTGCCCGAATTTCAGTAATCCGCCGTTCCGCAAACTGCAGAGCCACCTGCCAGCCGCTTTCGGGCTGGTTGGTGAAACTCAGGCGGGCATCCTCGCTCCACAGTTTCAGTCCGTAGAGAGGCTGATCGGGCAGGCTGGATTGAGCTGCAGCCACGGTTGCCCCTCCCCCGCCAAACACCAGTGAAAGTACCAGTACCAAAGCAAGAATTGGATTAACCATCAGAGACCGCTCCTTTCGTTTCCAAAAGATCAAGGGCATCCACATCCCTTTTGTTATAGGACGCCGTTTTGGTGATTGAGATACGGTCTCTGCCAGTTGTTGAGCTGTTTGCAGGTAAGCAGCCCGGGTTTGAGCCGCCCGCTGCGGGTCACGCGGTGGTGTATTTTGAAGCGGCTGCAGGCGAGCCTTTAATTCATCATCCCATCTTTCGTCTTTCATCGGTTTTCCTTCTCCTTCCCATCCGGGTTTAACCAACGCCGCAGCGAAGCCACAGCCCGGTGCTGCAAAGCTTTCACTGCTCCAACCGGCTTTTCCAGCGCCGCCGCCACCTGTTCGTTTTCCCAGCCTTCAAAATAGCGCAACAGAATCACCTGCCGCTGATCTGGAGTGAGGGCTTGCAGCGCCATCCGCAGACGTTGTTTTTCCTGTTCGGTGTTAAAGGCATCATCCGCAGCATCATCCCCGTGACTGCCGAGGTTTTCTTCCAGTTCCACCAGCCGGGGTTGGCGGCGGAACAGGTCTGTGATCCAGTTATGCGCCACCCGGTACAGATAGGCTTGCAGATGATCGCGTGGACCGCCGCCGTTACGCAATGCCTGCAGGAAGCGCGAAAAGGTTTCCGCAACACATTCCTCCGCCAGATCGGCATCCCCCAACAGCCGCACCGCGTAGGAATACAACCGGTCGCTATAACGGTCATAAATCGCCGCCAGACATTCCAGATCAAAGCGGCGCGCGCCTTCCAGCAGGTGGTTTTCTTCATCCATCACTCTTAAAAGTATGACGCCAAAAAGCCAAAGCGGTTACGGGTTAAGCCCAATTTCTGAAGTACAATATCCCAATCATTCATGGATACCTTTTTAAGCAGGTCTGAGATGTCAAACCCATCCACCCTTCCTCAACCCATCTGGTGCGAACAATTTCACGTCCGTGTCTTTGAAACCGATCTGAATAACCGCTGGAAACCGGCTGCCTTCTTTCAAGCCATGGAAGAAGCAGCCGCCAACCACGCCCGCAATCTGGGATACGATTACCCCGACATGATGGCAAAGCATATGATCTGGGTGCTTTCACGCATCAAAATTCAGTTCGAGCACTTTCCCACCATCCCCAATCGAATTGTTCTGCAGACCTTTCCGCGCGGTATTCAGCAAAAAATCTTCTTCACCCGCGACTTTTTGTTCACCACGCCAGCCGGTGAACGACTGGCAACGGCAACTTCTGCATGGCTGCTGATTGACCCGCACAAGCGGCGGATGTTACTGCCCAATAATCTGCCTGGCAGTCTGCCGCTTAACGAGGGCTTGAGAACCTTGAACGAAAATCTGGAAAAAATTGCCTTGCCCGCTGAAATGTCCCCCGTTCTGATCCGCCAGGCTGCCTACAGCGACCTTGACCTGATGAATCACGTCAACAATGCCCGTTATGTCGAATGGATTTGCGACTGCTTTCCCCCCGAACATTACCGCCGTTACCAGCCGGCCTACC
>NZ_DAOUBL010000012.1:0-4820 GCF_034432615.1 Bellilinea sp.
AACCAAGCGTGCACCCTGGAGCCAGGCATGGTTGGTGTCAGTTTAGGCGACTAAAAAAATATCCCCATCAGGGTAGTACCCATCAGGGTAGTATTGGATGGATTGCCTCTTTTACCCTGGATCAGCAAGAGGTTTTGCAGGTTGTGAGGAAAGAAATGAGCTCGATCCGTGTTACCGTTTGTCAACTGCGTGATGACCAAAAGGGTTTAGCCGAAGACTGGGCAGGTCTGGTTGACCATGTCATGCAAAATCACAGCGATCTGGTGCTGTTACCCGAAATGCCCTTTGCGCCCTGGGTAATGCGGGAAGATCAGCCTTCTTTGCAGAAATGGGTTGAATTTGTCCACCAGCATGACCAATGGATGCAACGGCTGCCGGAACTCAACCCTGCGGTAGTTTCCGCCACCCGTCCGGTGATCAGCAACGGCCGTTGGTTGAATGAAGCCTTTCTCTGGGATGCCGAAAATGGCTACCGTGCTGTTCACCACAAAACCTACCTCCCTGACGAACCCGGCTTCTGGGAAGCCACTTGGTACGACCGTGGACCTGTTCAATTCATCCCAACCAACACCTGCATTGGGAAGGTGGGCTTCTTAGTGTGTACTGAAATTTGGTTCACGGAACATGCCCGCAGTTACGCCCATCAAGGGGTACGGATTTTGCTTTCTCCGCGTGCAACCGAAAAAGCCACTACCGATAAATGGGTAATGGGCGGCCGCGTTGCCGCCGTGATGAGCGGGGCTTATTGTCTTTCCTCCAATCGTTGGGGGGCAACAGGAGCGGGTTTTGATTGGGGCGGCAGCGGTTGGGTCGCCGAACCGGATCAGGGTGATTTGCTGGCAGTTACCGACCAACAAAAACCATTTGTTACCGTTGAAATTGACCTTTCCAAAGCCGACCATGCCAAAAATGGTTATCCGCGTTATGTGAAAGAATAACCACAGCCAGCAATTTTCTTTTGAGACCAAATTCAACCTTTAACCGCAACCCGCACAGGGTTTTTGGGTTTAACCCTGAGAGGTATCAACCAGCCATGAATCCCTTACGCTTCCGCTCACCTAGTCTTCAAAACCATTTGTTGGAAATTTTCTGGTCGGGGAATCCCACCTGTTTAGCCAGTGAGGTAGAAAGCATCCGACAGACGCTTTTATCTCTCGATGAACCCGTATTTGTTCTGACCGATGGGAAGAATGTATGGGTGGCCAGAGAAGGTAGGCTGAGCGCAGCCGATCAAAATTCAGCCGCTCCTCACCGCTGGCTGGCAACCCTGCCCCCCCTCCCCATTGAAGTGCTCGGCGATCCGGCTTTCTGTCATTGGCATGGCTGCCGTTATGCCTATTACAGCGGCGCCATGGCCAACGGGATCGCCTCGACCCGTCTGGTGATTGCGATGGGGAAAGCCGGTTTTCTGGCATCCTTCGGCGCGGCAGGTCTTTCGCCGGAACGCATCGAAGCGGCAATCCACGAGATCAAAACTGCCCTACCCCAAGGTCCCTTCGCCTTTAACCTGATCAACAGCCCCAACGAACCTGCCATGGAATGGCGGGCAGCCGAATTGTATGTCCAGCACAGCATCCGCACGGTGGAGGCCTCGGCCTATCTGGAAATAACACCCGCTCTGGTTTTTTACCGCGCCAGTGGTTTGAGCAGCCAGCCGGATGGTAAAATCGTTATCCAGAACCGGCTGATTGCCAAACTCTCCCGCAAGGAAGTCGCCCGTCAATTCATGCTTCCCGCTCCGGATGAATTATTGAATCAACTGGTGCAGGAAGGCAAATTGAGTGAAACTCAGGCGAACCTTGCCCGACTTGTCCCCATGGCGGATGACATCACCGTAGAAGCCGATTCGGGCGGACACACCGACAACCGCCCTCTGGTGGGTCTGCTGCCGTCCATTATAACTTTGCGGGATGAAATTCAATCTCAAATGCAATACCCCGCCCCCATTCGCATTGGGGCGGCAGGCGGTATCAGCACACCTCATGCTGCCCTTGCGGCTTTTACGATGGGAGCCGCCTACATTGTAACCGGTTCGGTCAATCAGGCCTGCGTGGAGGCCGGCGCTTCTGAGCACACCCGCCGACTACTGGCACAAGCCGATATGGCCGATGTGACCATGGCCCCCGCCGCCGACATGTTCGAAATGGGTGTTAAGGTGCAGGTACTGAAGCGGGGCACCATGTTTGCCATGCGTGCCTCCAAACTGTACGAACTGTACTCCCGCTACCCTTCACTGAAGGCTGTTCCTGCTGAAGAAATCCAGAAACTGGAAAAGACCGTCTTCAAACGCCCGGTTGAAGAAATCTGGCAGGATACCGTGCGCTTTTTCCAGCAGCGCGACCCACGCCAGCTGGAACGCGCCGAAAAGGACCCCCGTCATAAAATGGCGCTGGTATTCCGCTGGTATTTGGGGCTTTCCTCGCGCTGGTCAAACCGCGGTGAAGCCGGCCGCGAGATGGATTACCAGATCTGGTGCGGACCGGCCATGGGCGCATTCAATGAATGGGTACGTGGAACTTATCTGGAAAAGCCGGAAAACCGCTCGGTGGTGGATGTTGCTCTTCAAATCCTGACGGGCGCGGCATACCTCCAGCGCATTCGTTTATTGAATATATTGGGCATCCAGACCACCCCGGAACTGGAGCGTTATCAGCCGGTTCACCAGCTGGCTGGCTCAGCCGTACAACCGGTCTAAACCTTTTTAACCGAAAGTTAATACACGGATAAACATCAACCTTTGCGGTTCTCCATCTTTGCATTGATTGACTTCAACTGACTTACCAATGGATTTCTTTAATATCAAACACTGGCTTATGACTCGCGGGCATATTGACCACAATTGTGATGATGAAATTTTCCCGCTTCTGCCACCAACCGTGTAATTGATAGCCTTCTTCCGGCAAATTACTGTGAAAATTCACTTTCCGCCATCCTTGCGGAAATTCGTCTTCCAAAGGATGTACTTCTACAGTCCGGGTATCCACCGCCAGACCCACTCGCAAGGACTTCAAGGCAGATTCCTTCGCACTCCAGATCAGGGTTGTGCGCAGCGGCTGCTCACGATTTGGGGCAGCAGTGACCCATTCAATTTCCTCTTCCGTGAAGTAATCCTGCAAAAATGCCGGATGCCGCTCCTCAATCCATTCCAGATCAATCCCCACAAACACATCCTCATTGGTAAGATACGCAGCTGCGGCTTGATTCTCACGATGCGAAAGACTTAAGCAACCCGGCAGGATTTGACCCTCTACAAAAACCACCGGATTGCCATTGATGTGATTCTCAATACTGATTTCAGTCAGCGGTTTACCGGCCAGCCGGGGTGAACAACGTAATAACAACTGCTTTGCCGTCCACCTGCCACTTAGCCATTCCCTGCGCCGTTTGGGGAAACGCATCCCGATCAGCATTTCCTTTTCTGTCGGGGATAGCCACATCCAATCCGAAACGGTGAGGTCTCCCCAATCCGGGGAAACCTCACCCATGCACCACATGATTTGGACAAGGCTCTGCGCTTTAGAGCGTAGCATCCGTGCCGTTCACCAGCAACTTCATCGGTTTCAACAAAGCCGCATCCACCGAATACGGTAAAGCCACTGTGCGATAATCTTTGACTTCCAGATACAGCGTGCCATTCTCATCCACCAGTCGGGCGTCGAATGAAACACTTCCATCCGATAACCGCATCGGAACCACCTCAGCAAATAAAGGTTTGCCGGGTTGGGGTCGGTTCCTATACAGAACCAGCTTACCAATCGAACGCGGCAGCGCCAGTGTTCCGATAGCGCCGGCCTCCCACACGCCGGCAGTTTGCAAAATCGCTTCCAGCAAAATGGGCATCGTCACCAGGGTAACCGGCTGTTCTGTGATGGATGGCAGAGATTCCCTTACTTTGCCTAACACCTTACCGCCATCCCGTTGAACGCCTTCCAAAACCTGAAATGACGGGCCATGGAAGTAGAGGCGGTAAATTTCCTCACTGGCAACTGTATAAGCTCCATTCCAGCGGGGAGGCTGGGCAGCAGCCGATGCCGGCCTGGCGGATTGAGGATTCAGGTATACCTTACCGGCAAAGTGCTGGACAACTTCATTCGGGCGAGTTTTCGCCGCCAGCGTGGATTCCAGGCACACATCGGCAACCAGACCCTTACGCTCACGGACCACCCGCGCTTTCCAGGTAATTCGACGAGGTTCGTTACGGTAAAACTTGAATGGAGCCAGGAACTGAATATCTTCCAGCCGTTCAACCTCAAAACGACCTTTCTCCGCTCCCAGCACCGAAGCAACATGTTTTGCTGCGGCAGAGAAACCCTCAATCCCCATCACGCCCGGCAGCAGAGGAATGCCATTTAAGGCGTGATCCTTAAGGAAAGGCTGTTCGTTGGGATTCAATTCGGCTTCCAGCACCACACCGCCGTACAGGTCAAAACCGCTCACCTGACTGAGCATGACATGCGCCGGACTGCCTTCGTGTAATGCCCGATTGGCGGCTTCCAGATCCAGCCCGCCCTCTTTACGGAGTGGCTTTTCCAGCACCCCCAATGAACCGGAAATGACCACCTCACTGACAGGGTCATCCCGTACCAGTTCCTGATAGACAAACCGGGAAGCCTGTCTGGGAGGCATCTGGTCAATACCACCCATCTCCATCAGTTGGGGAATGTAACCGCGGCTAGCCATGCCAACCTGAGCCCACGCGCTCCAGTCTATCGTAACTACACGCATTTTCGGGCGCAGACCGCGCAAGTTCGAGGCTGCCTTTGCCAGCCAGTCATTCGCCGCGCTGTAATCGGTTTGCCCGGAATTACCAAACCGCCCGG
>NZ_DAOUBL010000013.1:0-8579 GCF_034432615.1 Bellilinea sp.
CTGCTGGCGGGCAGTCTGCCGCAGCCGGCGGAAGCGCTCACGCCTTACCGCACCTGGGCGCTGGGGCCGCGCGGGCGGTTGTACCTGACCCAGGATGCCTACATTCCTTTCAACGAGATCGAACTGCCAATCAACGCAGCCGAAGATGTTTACATCACCCCGGATGGGCAAATTTACATTGCCGATACCGGCAACGGGCGCATTCTGCGCCTGCAGCAGGATGGCCTGACCGCCGAATTCGGCAAGGGCCTGCTCGAAAAGCCGACCGGCGTGTTTGTGGATGGGGAAGGGGTCATCTACGTGGCGGATGCCGGCAAGAATCACGTGGTGATTCTGGATGCGGACGGCAATTTGATCAACGAGTTTGGCCGCCCCAGCGAGCCGCTTTTTGGCCGGCGCGCCGAATTTCTGCCGCGCAAGCTGGTGGTGGATGCCCGCAAGAATATCTACATCATCAGCGAAGCCTCGGTCAACGGGGTGGTGCAGATGAACACCGCCGGTCAGTTCATCGGTTATTTCGGCGCCAATACGGCCGAAATGTCCCTGAAGATGATTTTGCAGCGCCTGTTCCTGACCCGCGAACAGCTGGAGCAGTTCATCAAGAATGAAGCCGCTTCGCCCTCGAATCTGGCGATTGACCGCCGCTCGCTGATTTATACGGTCACCGCCGGCACTTCGCCGCGCAAGAGTATCCGCAAATTTACCATTGCCGGTAAAAACATCTTCCCGGATACCTTTGGTTCCTCGACCTTCCGTGATGTGCATATCAGCGAGGAGGGGCTGCTGACCGCCGTGGATGCCAGCGGTGTGATTTACGAGTATGTGGAAAACGGAATGCTGCTGTTCGTGTTTGGCGCGCCGGATCAGGGCGAGCAGCGGCGCGGCACGCTGCGCAACCCGACCGGAATTGCCCGCTTTGGCGAAAACCTGTACGTACTGGATAAGAAAAAAAACGCGCTGGTGGTCTTTCGGACAACCGCCTTTGCGCGCCTGGTGCATGAAGGGGTGCGCCGCTACGTGGAGGGCTTTTACATGGAAGCCAAGCCTTATTTTGAAGAGGTGCTCAACTACAACGGATCCTTTATCATGACCTATCAGGCCATCGGGGATGCCTACTTCAAAGAAGGCAAATACGCCGAGGCGTTGACCGCCTACCGTTATGCCGAAGACCGCAAAGGTTTTTCGGAAGCCTTCTGGGAGCTACGCAACGCGGTTTTACAGCGCCATCTGGCGCAGTTTTTAGGGGTGATTGTGGCGCTGGGGGTGGTGCAGGGGCTGGGGCGGCGGCTTGACCGGCGCTTCGGCTGGCTGCAGCCGCTGCGGCGGGTTGGCGGGCAACTGGCAGCCGTCCGCTTTGTGGATGATTTCCGCTTTTTGTTCCGCTTCATCCGTCAGCCGGCAGATAGTTTTTACTATATCAAGCGCAATCTGCGCGGGAGTGTCTGGTTTGCGCTGCTGCTGTACGGTTGGGTGATTGCCGTGCGCCTGCTGACCCTCTACTGGACGGGTTTCATATTCAACCCCTATGCCTCAGCCAACGATGTGCCGGTTGCGCGTGAGGTGATTACCCTGTTGATTGCCATTGGTTTGTGGAATATTGCCAACTACCTGATCTCGACGATTACCGACGGCGAGGGTCGTTTTCGAGATGTGTTCATCGGCAGCGCGTACAGTCTCTTTCCGTATGCGCTGTTTGCCCTGCCGCTGGCGCTGTTTTCCAATTTGCTGACTCTCAACGAAATTTTCATTTACACCTTCAGCCGCGATTTGATTTACGGGTGGTGCGCCCTGATGCTGGTGATCATGGTGATGGAGATTCACAATTATTCATTTGCCGAAACGCTGCGCAACATCGCCCTGACGCTGTTCACCATGCTGATGTTCCTGCTGACGGCGTATATCTTCTTTGTGCTGTTCAATCAGCTGGTAGATTTTGTTCAGGCCATTGTTCAGGAGGTGGGGCTGCGTGGCTGAGCGTTGGTGGCGGATGGGGCTGGTGCTGGCGCTGCTGGCGGGGTTGTTGGGACTGCCGCGGGCGGCGGTAGGTTTCTGTTGCAGCGAAAAAAATGCGCATAGCCGTATTGTGGAGGGTTGGGTACCTTCTCCACCTGCTCAAATCCCGCCGGATTTCCGGCAGGTGGGGGAGAACGACACCTTCATCCTCTACGCCAACCCGAATACGCTGGCCTTCAAGGTGCTGGACAAACGCAGCGGCTACCTGTGGCATTCCAACCTGGACCAACCCGCGCCGGGTGACCGGCTCAACCGCTCCTGGACTGCCTTTGCCGACAGTGCCGTCAGCATCGAGTATCTGGATGAAAAGGCGGTCAACAAGCGCATTTCCATCACCAACGCCAGCCGCACGCTGGACTTTCGCCCCAACGGGCAGGGTTTTGAAGCCTCGCTGTTCTTTACCGATTTTGGCATTGGCTTGCAGCTCAGCGTGCGCCTGCAGCCGGACGGCGTGCATGTGGAAGTACCGTTTGCTTCCATCCGGCAGGAAAACCCGGCTTACAAACTGGGGCTGCTGTATCTTTACCCCTTCATGGGCGCCACCCGTGGCGATGAGGTCAGCGGCTACATTCTGATTCCGGATGGCAGCGGCAGCCTGATTCCACTTTCGGCGGCTACCAAGGCCCGCACCATGTTCTACGGGCGCTATTACGGCCCCGATTTGGGCATGCTCGCCCAGCTGCCCTTCGACCCCAACATCAACCGTCCCTACCGCCTGAGCCTGCCGGTGATGGGAATGGTGCACGGCGAGGGGCAGAATGCCTTTTTGTCCATCGTCGAGGATGGGGCGGCCTACGCCGAGCTGCAGGTGCATCCTTCCGGCATCATCACCAATTTCAATTTTGCCTGCCACGCCTTCATTTACAATCAAAGCTATTTTCAGGCCACCAACCGCGCCGGCGCTGGGGTGACTACCCTGCAAAGAGAAACCAATGCCTTCGATATCAAGGTGCGCTACCGCTTTTTGAGCGGTGCGGAAAGCGATTACGTCGGCATGGCGCGCAGTTATCAGCAGTTTTTGCTGGAAAAGGGCTGGCTGAACAAGACGACAGATGAAAGCGGACAAATCGGCATCCGGCTGGAATTTTTGGGCGGGGACAAGGAAAAAGTCCTGCTCTGGCAGCGAATGATTCCGATGACCACCGTGGAGCAGATGCGGGCGATTCTGGATGACCTGCAAATTCGGCGGGTAGAGGCGGTTTACTACGGCTGGCAGCCGCTGGGCGCCTCCAGCATGGTCGGCGATTCCCTGCGTCTGGACCGGCGGCTGGGCAGTCTTGCCGAGCTGCGCGCCCTTTCGGAACAGTTGCTCGAGAATGGCGGCCGGTTGTATCTGTACGCCGACCCGCAGGCGGCTTTGCGCGACGAGAGCGGTTATTCACCGCGCCGCGACCTGGCCATGGCGATTACCGGCGTGTACATGCTGGGTTACAACCGCTACAAGGTGTCCTATTATCTGAACGCAGACTCATTGCAGCGTCAGTTTTCCCGCCTTGCCCGCCAGGCGGATGAAAAACTTTCCGCCGGGCTGGCGCTGGATCAAATGGGAACCATGCTGTACAGCGATTTCCGCAGCCGGCCGGTTTTGAACCGCGAACAGACGCTGCGCCGCTATCAGCAGATGCTGGCCGAATCGCCTGCGCCGCTGGCATTTTACAACCCGAATGCGTATGTCTTCGGCCGAATGCAGGCTTACTTCGATATGCCGCTGGATGACAGCGGTTACATCTTCGCCGCGCAGGATGTCCCCTTTTTGCAGATTGTGCTGGCCGGCTTTGTACCTTATTATGGGCCGCCGCTCAACTTTTCATCCGACCCGCTGGGTGACCGCCTGCGGCACGCCGATTACGGGGTGTACCCTTCCTTCTTCCTTTCCCACGAGGAAACCGCAAAAATCTTGAACACCTCATCCAACTGGGTGTTCACTTCTGCCTACCGCCAGTGGCAGGATGAGGTCAAGGAAACCTACCGATGGCTGAATGATCTGCTCGCCCCGGCCGTCGGCCAGCCGATTGCTGCCCGCCAGAAACTGGGTGAGGGCGTTTTTGCCACCATTTACGCCAACGGTTATCGGGTGATGGTCAACTACACTGACCAGCCGTTTGAGGTGGAGAACGGTCTGGTGCTGCCGCCGCGCGATGCGCGCGGACTGCAGGGAGGGCTGCCATGAAGCTCGGCAAACTGCTGCGCAATGAAATCCCGCCGTCAGTGCGCGAGGCGCTGAGCGGTTATGGTTTTGTGCTGATCTGGGTGATCGGTTTTGCCTTGTTCACCCTGATTCCCTTCATCGAGACCTTCCGCTACAGTCTGCATCAGGTTACGGTGACCGCTACCGGCATTGAACTGAGTTTTGTGCGCTGGGCCAACTACACCCGCGCCCTGTTCACCGACCCGACTTTTGTGCAGCTGGTGATCGAATACGCGCTGGAAACGCTGATCTCCACCCCGATTGTGATCATCTTTGCCATGATCATCGCCCTGTTTCTGAACCTGGATTTTCCGCTGAAAGGCGTTTTCCGCACCATCTTTTTCCTGCCGGTCATCATCACCAGCGGGCCGGTCATCCGCGAGTTGATTGCGCAGGGGGTGGCTTCGGTGCCGGAATTTGCCAATCTGGCGGCCGTTTCGCAGTTTTTGCAGGAACTGCCGGTCTATTTGCGCAACCCCATCCAGTATCTTTTGACTTCGTTTATCATCATTTTCTGGTTTTCGGGGGTGCAGATTTTGATCTACCTGGCCAGTCTGCAAAAGATTGACCGCAGCGTGTACGAAGCGGCCGCCATGGACGGCGCATCGGCATGGGTTTCGTTCTGGAAGATTACGCTGCCCTCGCTTTCCACCACAACCGTCATCAATGCCGTCTATACCATCATCACCCTGTCGCATTTTTCCGAAAACAAGGTGGTGCGCTATATCTACAATCAGACCTACGCCGTGCAGGGCGGTATCGGCTATGCCAGCGCCATGGCCTTTCTTTACTTTGGCGTGCTCATCATTCTGCTGGCAGTGACCTATCTATTGCTGCGCGGAAGGGCAAGAAAGTGAGGACGGGGTGAAAGCAATCATCCAGCGTTGGGATTACGACCGCATTCGTTCGTTTCTGTTCGGCAGCCGCACGCACTACGGGCTGGTTTTCTCCCTGATTCTCTACACGGTGCTGGTGGTGATTGCCTTTGTCTATCTCTACCCGCTGCTGTTCATGTTCATTACCAGCATGAAAAGCCCGCAAGACCTGCTCAACCCGATGGTGCAGTGGGTGCCGACCGGATTTTATCTGGAAAATTACCTCAAAGCCTTCCGCGTTTTGAATTACCCGCAGACGTTCATGGCTTCGGTGCTGACCAGCCTGCTGCCCTCGCTGATTCAGGCGGTGGTGTGTTCGCTGGTCGGGTACGGGCTGGCGCGTTACCGCTTCCCGGGCAAGCGGTTGATTTTCCTGCTCATGCTGGCGACTTTCATCATCCCGCCGCAAAACACCGTTTTGCCGCAAATGCTGACTTACCGGGAGTACGGCCTGCTGGGCAACATTCTGGCGCTGCTTTTGCCGGCGGCGGTGGGCCAGGGGTTCAAGAGCGCTATTTTCATCCTCATTTTCTATCAGGCGTTCAGCACCATTCCCAAAGTGCTGGAAGAATCGGCGCGGCTGGACGGCGCGTCCGATCTGAAAATCTTTCTCCAGATTGCCCTGCCGAACGCTCTGCCGGCCTATATTGTGACCATTCTCTTTTCTACAGTGTGGTACTGGAACGAAACTTACCTGACGGCCATCTTCCTGGAGGGGGGCATTCAAACCTTGCCGATGCAGCTGTCCAAATTTGTGCAGGCTTACGAAAACCTCTACCCGCCGGGGGTGGTCAACATCTTTGACCGCATCAACGAGGCGGTCAAGTTGAGCGGCACTTTTTTGAACATCGTTCCGCTGCTGGTGCTGTATTTCATCCTGCAGCGCTGGTTTGTCGAATCGGTGGAAAGGACGGGGGTGACCGGTGAGTAAATTCCTGCTGCTGTGCCTGATTGCGGCTGTAGCCGCGGCCGGCTGCGCGCCCGCCCGTATGACGCCCTCTCCTGCGCCGCCGCCGGAAGCAACCCCTTCGGTTATTCCCATTTCCCCAACTCCAACGGAGACTCTCATGCCATCTTTGACACCCACCCCAACTCCCGTGCCTTCCATTGATGAAGTCATCGAATACGAGATGAAAGGGTCGTTTGATTTCTTCTGGGAGCAGGCCAATACCGACGCCGGCAGCCCCGGCTACGGCTTGATCCGCGACCGCTACCCGGGCGGCGAGGGCATTGCCAGCATTGCCTCGGTTGGGTTTGGCCTGACAGCCTACCTGATCGGTGTGGAGAAGGGCTACATCACCTACCAACAGGCTTACGAACGGGTGAACGGCACCCTGGATACCCTGCTGAGTCTGGAGCGGGTGGAGGGTTTTTACTACCATTTTCTCAATATCCGCACGGGCAAACGCGCCTGGAACAGCGAGGTCTCCAACATTGATACCGCCATTCTGATGATGGGCGTGCTTTCGGCAGGGGAGTACTTTGGCGGGGAGATCGCCGAAAAAGCCCGCCGCATTTATGACGGAATCAACTGGCGCTGGTTTGTGGATGAAAACCGCGACCTGTTTTACATGGGCTACGTTCCCGAAAAGGGCTTTGAAGGCTACTGGGATTTTTACGCCGAACAGCTTATGCTTTTCATTCTGGCGGCCGGCTCGGACACCTCCCCGATTGACCCGGCGGTGTATGATGCCTTCACCCGCCATTATGTAAAATATGGAGATGGCCAGCCCTTCATCCATTCGTGGTTCAACTCCATCTTTACCTACCAGTTCAGCCACGCCTGGATTGATTTTCGTGACTATGTGGACCGCGACGGGGTCAACTGGTTTGATAATTCGGTGGAGGCTTCGCTGGCGCATTACAATTATGCCGTCCGCATGCAGGATAAATTCCAGACCATCGGCCCGAACGCCTGGGGGCTGACCGCCTGCGACGGCCCGGATGGCTACGATGGACGCTACGGCGCGCCGCCCTCCGGCTACGATAATACCGTTCACCGCGTGGATGATACCGTTCCGCCGGCCGGGGCAATCGGTTCGATCGTTTTCCTGCCGGAGCAGGCAAAGCAGGCCATGCTCAATTACTACTCCATCGAACGGCTCAAGGGGCGCTACGGTTTCAAAGATGCCTACAACCTGAGCAAAAACTGGTTCGCCAGCGATGTGATCGGCATTGACAAGGGCATCAGCCTGTTGATGCTTGCCAATGATCAGAATGATTTTGTGTATTCGGTCATGATGAAGAACGAGGTCATCCAGAAGGGATTGCAGCGCCTGGGATTTGATCGGGTAAAGGAGTGAAAGCATGACAACCATCCGCGATGTGGCAAAGCGAGCCAGGGTCAGTGTTACGGCGGTTTCGTATGCCCTGAACAACACCGGCACCATCAGCGAGGAAACCCGCCAGCGCGTCCTGAAGGCGGCCAGTGAACTGAACTATTACCCGAACGCCTTTGCGCGCCACCTCAAAAAACGCAAAACGCTGACGCTGGGCGTGTTCATTACCAGTTTTGGCGGTCAGTTTTATGAGGAAATTCTGGAGGGCATTCATCAGACGGTTTTGAAAACCGAATATGAATTGATTGTCTGTCCGCAGGCGCGTTCGCTGCGCAAAATGCTCACCCAGCGGCAGGTGGACGGGGCGATCATCTTTGATTACAAGGTGAAAAGCGATATTCTGCTCAAACTGGTTTCGCCCAATTTCCCGATTGTGGTGATGGACCGCTTTCTGGAACACGAGTGCATTCTGCCGCTGCTGCTGGATAATGCCCAGGGGGTGCGTGAAGCATTCGACCACCTGTACGGACAGGGTTTCCGCCGGATGGCGTTCATCGCCGGGGCGGTCGATTCGCTGGATAACACCGAGCGTAAGCAAACCTTTCTGGAACAGGCCGCCGCACAGGGCTTGAGCGTGCCGGTTTATCAGGGCAACTTTACCCGTCTGAGCGGTTACGACATTGGGCGGATCATGATTCGCGGCGGCGATTTGCCCGAAGCCGTTTTTTGCGCCAACGATCAGATGGCGATCGGCTTCATTGAGGCGATGAAGGAAGCCGGCCTGCGTGCGCCGCAGGATGTGGCTGTGGTGGGCTTCGACGATATTTTGATTGCCCGCTACATGCAGCCGTCGCTCTCGACGGTGGGTGCTTCACGGCAGGAGTGGGGGGCGGCAGCCGCAACCCAGTTGATTCAGTTTCTGGAAGAGGGCAAACCTTTTGAGCATGTCCGCATCCCAGCTCACCTGATCGTGCGCGAATCCTCGCACCGCTTGGAAAAATCCACCCCAACAGGATGAACCTCATGCCCCCGTTTCAAGTTCATTCCCAACAGTTCTGGTACGACGGCCGCCCGCTGTTGATTCAGGCGGGCGAGTTTCACTACTTCCGCGCCCCGGCCGAGGTGTGGCGCGACCGGCTGGCTTTGCTGCAGCGCGCCGGCTTCAACGCCGTAGCCAGTTACATCCCCTGGCTGTGGCACGAGCCGCAGCCGGGTCAACCTGAC
>NZ_DAOUBL010000014.1:0-4348 GCF_034432615.1 Bellilinea sp.
TTTAACTTAATGTCAATTCGGGATAAATCATTTTTACATCAACTTTCGAGGTTCGTCCCCCTCCCGCCTCCCCCAAAATCGCAGGGGCGATTTTGGGGGAGGTGCAGGTGGGGGGCATTGGCATTGCCTGCCACGTTTTGATCTTATCCCGACCTCACGTTAACTTATCGTTTCAGCATCCCGCCTCGCCAAGGGGCGGTTGATCTGCATTCTTCTTCGCCAAGGAGGATTATTTTCAATGCCTGCTCAACTTTCCCAACCCTATAACCCGTTTCGGGTGGCTCAGCAGCAACTGGATGAAGCCGCGCGCCTGCTGCAACTGGATGCCGCAGTGCATGAATTGCTGCGCTGGCCGATGCGCGAATTGCACGTCACCCTGCCGGTGCGCATGGATGACGGCGCAGTGCGCATCTTTCACGGCTTCCGCGTCCAGTACAATGATGCGCGCGGCCCGTGCAAGGGCGGAATCCGCTATCACAGCGAGGAAACGGTGGATACCGTCCGCGCGCTGGCGGCCTGGATGACCTGGAAAACGGCGGTGATGGACCTGCCGCTGGGCGGCGGCAAGGGCGGCATCATCTGCGATCCCAAGCAGCTTTCAGCCGGCGAGCTGGAACGGCTCAGCCGCGCTTACATCCGTCAGGTGGGTCGCATTTTAGGCGCCGAAGCGGATGTCCCCGCCCCAGATGTGTACACCACCCCTCAAATCATGGCCTGGATGATGGACGAGTTTTCCTACCAGCGCGGCTACACCGAATTTGGCGTGATCACCGGCAAACCGCTGGCGCTGGGCGGTTCGGCCGGACGCGGCGATGCCACCGCGCGGGGCGGGATGTACTGCCTGCGCGAGGCCGCCAAAGCTCAACAGGTGGATTTGCGCTGCGCAACGACGGCCATTCAGGGCTACGGCAACGCCGGTTCATTCGCTCACAAACTGGGCGGTGAACTGCTCGGCCTGAAGGTGGTGGCGGTTTCCGATTCGCGCGGCGGCATTTACAATCCCGCCGGCCTGGATTATGCGGCCGTGCTGGCACATAAACAGCGCACCGGTTCGGTCATCCACTTTCCCGGCGCGCAGCCGATCAGCAATGCCGAACTGCTGGAACTGAACGTGGATGTGCTGATTCCGGCAGCGCTGGAAAATGCCATCCATCAGGAAAATTGCGAGCGCATCAAGGCGCGTTTCATTGCCGAACTGGCCAACGGCCCAACCACGCCAGAGGCGGATGCGGTGCTGTTTGCCAAAAATATCATCGTCCTGCCAGATTTTTTATGTAACGCCGGCGGTGTGACCGTTTCGTACTTTGAAATGGTGCAAAATGCCTACGGCTACTACTGGGATGAAGGCGAAGTGCATCAACGCCTTGATCAGCGCATGACTGCCGCCTTCTGGAAGGTGCATGAGGTGGCTCAGCAGCATGGCGTTGACTACCGCAAGGCGGCCTATCTGGTGGCGGTCAGCCGGGTAGCGGAGGCGGTTCGGCTGCGCGGCTGGGCGTAAAATCGTTTGGGAGAGGGTATAATTTTCAGCATTCGCCAAAGTTTGCTGATTGAATACCCTTTCTCACAGGCGGTGAGGTATGTCGGTCATTCCCCCCGAATCATCCAAAATTCTGGAAATTCACCTGCTGCTGGCGCAGTATCCGCTGCTGGCTTCACCCATCCGGCGGCGCATGCGCGAGGAGTTGTTCCAACGCGGCATCATCTCCCCGGAGCGATTTGAGCAGGAAATCCGCGAAAAGGCGATTGAATCGCAGAAGCGCGAAGGGTTGGGGGATGACCAGCGCCCCGAAGACAGCGAACAGTGGGAACTGCGCTACCACCGCATCCGCCGTATCCTGACCGATTTTTACTTTGCCTACAACCTGCCCATCGAATTGCTGCACAAGATTGTGGACGATGTGCTGGCTGACCGCGGCGGCGAACGCCCCCCGGTCGGATCGGAAATCAGCCTGCGGTTCAACCCGGAACTGGCTCCGTTGGAGATGGTGCTGCGCCAGGCAGAAGCCTACGAGGCTTTGCCGCCCGAACAGCGCGCTCAGGTGCAGCACCATCTCGAAGAACTGCGCGTGGTGCTGCTCAAGAGCCTGCTCAGCGACCAGCTCGGCTTCATCCGCATTGCCAAGCACTGGTTTACGGCTGCCGATTTTGGTGAAATCATCCGCCGCCGCATCGGCAGCGGAAAAATCGGCGGCAAAGCCGCCGGTATGCTGCTGGCGTACAAAATCCTGCAGGCTGCTGCCCCGCACATTGCCGGGCGAATCACCCTGCCGCGTTCGTACTTCATTGGTGCGGATGTGTTTTACGACTTCCTCGCCCTCAACGATCTGGAATATGTCAACCAGAAGTACAAGTCGGAGGAGCAAATCCGTCAGGAGTACCCCTTCATCCAGGAAAAATACGCCAGCGGACGATTCCCGGAAGAAATTGCCGATCAACTGCGCGATCTGCTGCGTGAGGTGGGCAACACCCCGCTGATTGTGCGCTCCTCCAGCCTGCTGGAGGATAACTTTGGTGCATCGTTTGCCGGCAAGTACCTGAGCGTGTTTTGCCCCAATCAGGGCACGCTCAAAGAAAATCTGCGTGACCTGACGCTGGCCATCCGCCAGGCGTATGCCAGCATCTACAACCCGGATGCGCTATCATACCGCCGCCGCATGGGACTGCTGGACTACGACGAGCGCATGGCAATCCTGATTCAGGAAGTACAGGGACAGGCTTACGGCGGTTACTTTTTCCCATCCGCAGCCGGGGTGGCCTATTCGTTCAGCCCAATTGTGTGGAACCCCCGTCTGCGGCGGGAGGAAGGCTTTGCCCGCCTGGTGGTCGGGTTGGGGACGCGCGCGGTGGAACGCACGCCCAACGACTACCCGCGCCTGATCGGCCTCAGCCACCCCACCCTGCGCCCAGAGGTGACACCGCAGGCAATCCGCCAGTACTCCCAACACTTCATGGATGTGATTGACCTGCAGCACAACACGCTGGTCAGTCTGCCGGTACAGCAGGTGCTCGGCGCGGATTTTCCCGCCCTGCGCTGGGTCATTTCGGTGGACGATGGCGAGACCATTCGCCCGCCGCTGACGCTGGGTCTTTCATTGCAATCACAGCAGTTTGTGGTTACTTTTGAACGTCTGCTGCAAACCGACTTCGTCCCCTTGCTCAAAACCATCCTCAGCCGGCTGGCCGAAGAATACCACTCGCCGGTGGATGTAGAATTTGCCCTTACCATTCAACCTGACGAAGGCGGTAAACCCGACCTGACCTTTCACCTGCTGCAATGCCGCCCGCACCACAGCTGGAACGCTGACCGAATGGTGCGTCTGCCGGAACATTTGCAGCCGGCCGATATTCTGCTGGTCAGCAACCGCATGGTGCCGCTGGGGGTGGTGGAAGGAATCGAGTACATTGTCTTTGTTGACCCGGAAAAATACTACCGCCTCCCCTCGGCGCATGATTACAGCGAAACGGCGCGCCGCATCGCGCAGCTAAACCAGGCGCTGGCAGGCAAAAACTTCATCCTGATTGGGCCGGGGCGTTGGGGTTCGACCGACTTCATGCAGGGCGTGCCGATCACCTATGCCGATATTTTCAACACCCGCGCGTTGGTCGAACTGACCAGCCGTAAGGGGGGCTACGCCTCCGAGCCGTCCTACGGCACGCATTTCTTTCAAGACCTGGTCGAGTCGGGCATTTTCCCGCTGGCGGTTTCGGCGGAAGAAAAAGAGGATTTTTTGAACGTTTCATTTCTGCAGCAGGCAACTGACCAGCGGTCAGTATGGATTGCTGACCAATCCCCCGCGCTGGAGTGTATCAAGGTCATTCACATCCCGGCAGAACGCCCGGGGCAACTCCTGGAAATTCGCATGGACGGAAACAAAGGCATAGGTTACTTCAAACCTGTGACCGAACATCTTTAGAAAGTTGAGGTTATTTGAGAAGTGGTCAATGGTAATCCGCACAATCTGGTGATGAAATTCGGCGGCACATCCGTGGGCAACCCGCAGGCCATGCGCCAAACCGTGGAAATTATTGTGGGTCAGAAGCAGCGCTCACCTTACCTGACGGTGGTCACTTCGGCGCTTTCCGGCATAACCGACATCCTGCTGCGCAGCGCAAACGCTGCTGCGCGCGGCGATGCGGAAGTGTACCAGCAGGCGACCCAGACGCTGACAGCCCGTCACGAGGAAATTTTGAACGCGCTGATTCACGATCCCAACCGCGCCGCCGCTGTGCGCGCCGAAATTCAGCAAATGATCGGCGATTTTGCGTCGCTGTGTCTGGCAATCTACATTCTGGGCGAAGCCACTCCGCGCGCCCTGGACGCCGTTTCCTCACTGGGTGAACGCAT
>NZ_DAOUBL010000015.1:0-24465 GCF_034432615.1 Bellilinea sp.
GGGCATTTTTGAAGTGATCTTTTACCGCTGAGAGTATTCTTTCATTATGGAACGAAAAAATCGCTCTCAGGGGATTAATGCCGCACTATCCTCAGCCATTTTGCTGGGTCTGCTTCCCATTTTTGGAAAGCAGGCCCTGCTTTCTGGATTTTCGCCGTTAGCCGTCGTTGCCGTGCGCACCACTCTAGCCGTCAGTCTGTTGGCGGTCTTCATGCTTTTTCAGCGTCCTTATCTCTACATCTATCCGATTGGATTGATTGGCTGCTTTCTGGCGGGTTTTATAAACGGAATCGGTTCAATTTTTTACTATATCGCCCTTGCCCGTCTGGAGGCCAGCATTGGTCATCTGCTTTACTCTTTTTATCCGCTTTTTGTTGCCTTCTGGCTGCTGCTCGACCGCCAGGCGATTTCTCTGCTAACCATGTTTCGATTAAGCCTCGCACTGCCCGGAGCTTACCTTTTACTGAACAACAGCTCCGGCGTTATGGATTGGGTTGGGGCGCTTTTCATGTTGATTTCAGCAGCTTTTTATGCGCTGCACCTGATCATCAACCAGAGGATACTATACGAAGCCCCGCCCCCCACCGTCACTTTTTACACCCTGCTGGGCATGGCAATCACCGTATTGACCGGTTATCTGCTTTTTGACCGCCAATTGCCGGCTGGAAATCCATCCTGGCTGCCGTTGATCGGCATGGGAACGATCACCTTTTTAGCCCGTCTGACCCTGTTCATGGGCGTTAAAAAATTGGGCGGTTTGCAAACAGCATTGCTGGGGTTGGGCGAGTTAATCGTCACGGTCGTACTTGCCCGTTTATGGCTGGGTGAAACCTTAAACCTTTATCAATGGCTGGGAGCATTCTTTATTGGTGCAAGCCTGTTTTTGGTCGGCTTTGAAAAACAAACCACCGAAAAAAGGCATCAAACCGGATGGCTGGCCTGGTTGAATCCGCCACGCATGCCAACCACCAATCTTCCATGGCAAAAGTGATTTCAGAAAATCACTCCGCTCTCCTGCTCCTCAATTTCCAGCACATACCCTGAACCGCGCACACTGCGAATCCACTGATCACCGCCGGGCAAAGCGGCCAGTTTATGATTCAAACGCGAGAAGACTGGCCGCAGGATTTTGGCCGACTCTTCCGCCCCAAGACGGTAGCCATAGACCATCCGCACCAGTTCTTGATGGCGCATCACCAACGCGTGGTTTGCCAGCAAAACCCCCAACAACTTGCCTTCATTGGGTGTCAGATGGATTGTTTTTTCATTCCATGAGATAACGCGCCTCATCAGATCAATTTGAATTCCGTTGGAAAGACGCAGCAGTGTATTTTCTCCTTGCGAAGGGGTATCGGCGGCTTGATACCGGACACGCTGCTCAAGCACAAAGTTCCCTGCACGTCCCGGCTGATCATCTGCCAAGGCCTGGCGAATGCTGTTCAGGATGACTTCGGGTGAAACAGGCTTCAGCAAGTAATCAACGACTTTCAAGCGTAAGGCATGAACCGCTGTTTCAAAACTACCGTGCGCCGTGAGAATAATGACTTTCAAACGCGGATATTTGAAGGCCGTTTCTTCCAGAACCTGTATGCCGGAAAGGTCCGGCATGCGCAAATCGAGCAGCATCAAATCATAATTGAGCCGAGCCAAAGCTTGCAACGCCGCGTTACCGTTTTCAACCCCGTCAGCTTCAAAACCTTCCAGCTGCAAAATCCTTAGCAGGGTTACGCGGGCTGCATCTTCATCATCTACAATCAAGATTCTGGGCATGCCAATCATCCTCGCCTGGGTAAGGTAATCTTCAAACGTGCGCCAGTTCCATGCACCGGCGGAACAAAACGAATATCCCCTTTATGAACATCCACCACCAGATCATAACTCACCGACAGGCCCAAACCGGTGCCTCCCTGCCGGGTCGAAAAGAATGGTTCAAATACCTTTTCTTCTAAATCAGCCGTCAGACCCTTACCATTATCTTCAATGCTCAGCACAACCCGATCTTCCAACTCATTATTGACTTCGAACCAAATTTTACGAGGAGGCGGTTGACTTTTCAAGGCTTCCATCGCATTTAATAACACGTTCAGGATAACCTGTTGAATATGATTTTGAATCATCTCCAACTCAACCGGTTGAGAGGGAAAATCCTTGATCAGTTCGATTCCGTTCGCGTGTAATTGGGGTTTGATTAATTCATTGACCAATTCAATGACCGGCAATAAATCAGCCCGCTTACGCTCAAGGTCATTAGTACGATAGAAGGAGAGGGCATTTTGCGCCAACGTAGAAAGCCTTTCGATCTCCAAGATCGCAAGGTTGAGATACTCCCTTCTTTGCGGATCTGAAATATCATCCCTCAAGGAAAGATGCAGACAATTTCTCACTGCTTGAAGTGGATTATTCATCTCATGAGCCAGACTTCCCATCAACCGGCCCAATGCACTCATTTTCTCTGCCAGCAGGATGGCTCGGTGCGATTCCTTAGCCTGCTCAATCATTTTCTCCAAATCCTTGTAGAGCAAGGCATTTTCCATGGCAACCACTGCCTGGCGCGAAAAAATTGCGGCCATTTCCAGATCGGCTTCCGATAATTTACCGTATTCTTTGGGGCGTAAAAAATATAAAACAAACCTTGCCTTTTCGCGGAATACCGGCACCAGCAGGATTTCCAATTCATTCTGCATCAAATAATTCTTTAGAATGAAATCATCCAACTGATCGGTTTGAATGATCCTCAGCCGCTCATCATTCGATTGACTGAGAAGCCGATCCCAATCAACCTGATGGGGGTCAACCAACAGGTTCAAATCACAGCCGAAAACCAGTTTCCATTGCGAGGTTGAAGACTCAAGCTTATAGACACCTGCCTCAGCAGCCTTGATTAAATCACCGGAAAGTTCTTGTAAATACTGCTTGAGCGACTCCAGTTCAACCCGGCTGTAAATATTTTCCATGATATCGAATAAGGGGCGAAGCACTTTCAAACGGGCTGCATCCGTCTGATACCGGTGATTTTCTAGGACGTGGTTTACCGTTTCAATCAATTCTTTGGAAGATTCGAACGGCTTAACCAGCAACCCATCCACGCCTTTCCGCAAGGCTTGAATGGAAGTTTCAACACTGCCAAAACCGGTGATGAGAATTACAGCCGCTTCCGAATGAATTTGCCGGAAGCGAGCCGCAAGTTCAAAACCATCCATGAATGGCATGCGGATATCGGTAATTAACAAATCGTAATCCGTCTCTTCTGCCATTAAGAGCGCATCTCGCGCGTTCGTGGCAGTGATAACTTCAAATCCATGCCGTTCCAAAATCCGCTGACAAAGGCGAAGAATGGCAGGATCATCATCCACTACCAAAATTCTGGTTTCACGCATCAATTTTCCGCCCTCATTTTTCCTTGGTCGCCTACTATTATACCGTTTCCAATCCATTTTTCAATTAACAATTTTATGGAGAAGCATCAAACTGCTGGTAAAATTGCGCATCCGAAAATTCATTCCTTTTGATGGATATAACCATGACCTTCCTGACTACTCTGACCGCTCTAACGCCAATTTTAGCAATTTTCCTGCTGTTGGTTTTATTACGTCTGCCAGCCAGCAAAGCCATGCCTCTAAGTCTCTTTATAACCGCCATTCTGGCGGTTCTCGTCTGGAGAGTACCCTATTTACACACCATTGCATCCGTTGTAGAAGGGTTGATCATTTCTCTTTCAATTTTGTGGATTTTGTTTGGGGCAATCTTGCTGCTCAATACGCTGACAGTTGCAGGGGCCATGGAGCGTATTCGGGCGATGTTTTTCAGCATTTCTCCCGACCGACGCGTCCAGGCCATCATTGTAGCATGGTTATTCGGTGCTTTCATTGAGGGGGCAGCCGGCTTCGGCACTCCAGCAGCAATCACGGCTCCTTTGATGGTTGCACTTGGTTTTCCTCCACTGGCGGCAGTTGTGCTTGCGCTGACTGCCAACAGCAGCCCGGTTACTTTCGGTGCGCTGGGTACCACCTTTCAAATTGGCATGACCCGTGGATTACAGCAAGGCGGGGAAATGGCCGGCCTGGTTTCTCAGGCAACCGGCGGCCTTACCCTCCCGCAAGTGATTCATACGGTTGCCGCTCAAGCCGTCCAGATTGACCTGTTTGTCGGCTCCCTGATTCCTCTCTTTCAAGTACTGCTCCTGACTCGTTTCTTTGGGAGGAACAAATCCTGGCGGGAAGGATTCGTGATGTGGAAATTTGCCCTTTTTGCCGGGATCAGTTTTTTGTTGCCCGCTTATCTGGTTGCCTTGTTTTTAGGACCGGAATTTCCAACTTTGATTGGCGCGCTGGTCGCCATGCTTATCGTAATACCGGCTGCCCGTAAGGGATTTCTCATTCCCAAGGACGTCTGGTATTTTGAAGACCCAACAGAAGAAGCGCAGAGCTTTGAACAGCCCATGTCGCTCCAACGCGCATGGCTGCCCTATATTCTTTTAACAGTTCTACTGGTGCTAACCCGTTTGCCTTTCCTGCCTTTAAAATCCTTTTTACAAAGCCAATCCATTCAGTTCAATGACATTTTCGGAACGGGTATCAGCACTTCATTAGAACCTCTTTATTTGCCCGGCACAATTTTCGTACTGGTTTCTCTGTTTTCTTTCTGGTTTTTCAAAATCCAAAGCAATAACCGCCATCAGGTTATCTCACAATCCCTGGGACGCCTGGTCAGCAGTGCCATTGCGCTGGGCGGCGCTTTACCGATGGTGCGGATTTTCATCAATTCGGGTGTCAATCTGGCTGGTCTGGAAAGTATGCCCATTGAATTGGCGCGTCAGGCTTCTGATCTGGTGGGTCAGTACTGGCCGCTGATTGCCCCGCTCATCGGCAGCCTTGGTTCATTCTTAGCCGGCAGTGCTACTTTCAGCAATATGATGTTTTCCTTATTTCAGGTCAGCGTAGCCGCGCAGGTTAATCTATCACCCTTTATCATTCTGGCATTGCAAGCCTTAGGAGCAAATGCCGGTAATATGATCTGCGTGCTGAATGTCGTGGCAGCCGCTTCAGTGGTTGGATTGAGCGGTAAAGAAGGCAGCATCATCCGCTACACATTAATGCCCATGCTTTATTATATTCTTTGGGCAGGGATTGTCGGTTTCCTCTTCGTTGCGCTATTTTGATAAATTTTCAACCGGAAAAGGTTGCGTTTTTACAGAAATTAACGCATAATATGTCGTTAGTTCCCTATATCGATTCCCACTATATCTACGCCAAAGGAGGTGGTTCTCGCTATAGATATTTCATGCCACTTAAAACCTGTATCTTTTTCTTTTTGTGTTTCTGTTTCCAATAAAACCAAGGAGGAGTAGCGATGAAAGCCAATAAATTCTTTTGGGTGTTGGCGGTTTTAATGATTGCCAGTCTGGTGCTGGCAGCCTGTCAACCGGCAACCACCCCAACCACACCACCCGAGCAACCGCCGGCCCAACAACCAACCACGCCACCGGAACAGCCCACCTCCGAACAGCCGACCACACCGCCTCAAGCCGGATTTGAACCCATGGTTTATGGCATGGAAAGCTGTGAAAACTACAACGGCATCATCAAGGAGATTGCCGCTCTTGATGAACTGACCGTTCGTTTCACCCTGTGCGTCCCGGACCCAGCCTTTGAATCCAAAGCTGCCTTTACTGCCTTTGCAATCCAACCCAAGGAATGGATTGAAGCCGCAATGGAAAACCGGCAGATACTGGAAAAGCCGATTGGCACCGGCCCCTATGTTCTGGATTCCTGGAAGCGCGGCGACAGCATCATTTTCAAACGCTTCAATGATTACTGGGGCGAGAAAGCCAAAACCGAAACTCTGGTTTTCCGCTGGGCATCTGAACCTGCTGCCCGCCTGCTCGAATTGCAATCCGGCACGGTTGACGGTATTGACAACCTCAGCCCGGATGACTTCGATGTCGTTCGCAGCGATCCCAATCTTCAGTTAATCGAACGCGAAGCGCTCAATACCTTCTATCTCGGTATGACCAACACCTTTGAGCCGTTCGACAAACTGGAAGTCCGGCAGGCAATTGCTATGGGGATTGACCGCCAGCGGATTGTGGATAATTTCTACCCGGCCGGTTCATCGGTTGCCAGCCACTTCACCCCCTGCTCCATCCCGAACGGCTGCGTTGGGGAGGACTGGTACGAATTCAACCCTGAAAAGGCCCGCGAACTGCTTGCCAAAGCCGGTTTCCCCAACGGGTTCAAAACCAAAATCTTTTACCGTGATGTACCCCGCGGATACCTGCCCGAACCCGGTCTGGTGGCAACCGATATTCAGGCTCAGTTGAAACAAAACCTCAACATTGATGCTGAAATCGTCGTCATGGAAAGCGGTGCATTCATTGATGAATCCACCAGCGGCCGCTTGAACGGCTTTTACCTGCTGGGCTGGGGTGCTGATTACCCGCACATCACCAACTTCCTCGATTTCCACTTTGGGCGCGCCAACCCTCAATTTGGTAAACCCTTCCCCGAAATCTACGAACTGCTTGAACAGGGTGCCCGCATTGCCGATCCCGATGAAGCAACCCCCATCTATGAGCAAGCCAACAACAAGATTAAAGAACTGGTACCCATGGTGCCGATTGCTCACGGCGGTTCGGGTGTAGCCTATCGCGCCGATGTGGTTGGTGGACATGCCAGCCCGCTGGGCAATGAGTACTTCGCCGTCATGGATCCAGGCGGCCGCTCAACCTTCGTCTGGATGCAGAACGCTGAACCCATCTCCCTGTACTGCGGTGATGAAACCGACGGTGAAAGCCTGCGCGCCTGCGAACAGGTGCTGGAATCCTTGCTTGGCTATGAAATTGGCGGCACAGAGGTGAAGCCTGCTCTCGCAACCGAATGCAGCGCCAATGAGGACTTAACCGTTTGGACCTGCAAGCTGCGCCCGAACGTCAAATTCCATGATGGTTCCGCCTTTGATGCCAACGACGTGGTTATGTCTTGGGTTGTAGCCTGGGATTACAAACACCCGCTCCACATTGGTAACACCGGCGCTTTCGAGTACTTCAGTTACCTGTGGGGGTTGATGAATGCCCCGGCTGAAGAGTAATTCTTCACCCAGAGGATACTTCGTGTAGAATAAATATACCAACGCGCGGGATAGACGGTTCTCCCTGTTGAGCATCGCCTGTCCCGCGCGCCTCATTATTCAACCACCGGTTTTGTTTTCCGCTTTAGATATTGCAAGGGAATCCCATGATCGCTTATACAATTCGTCGTCTGTTACTGGCAATTCCGGTCATGTTTGGGATATTGGTGGTTACTTTTACCCTTTCCCGCATGATTCCCGGCGATCCATGTAAAGCCATGTTGGGTGAAAAAGCCACCGCCGAAGTATGTGACCGGTTTCGTGCTCAGTACGGTCTGGATAAGCCCATCCCCGTTCAATTGGGCATTTATATGGGCAACGTTCTAAAAGGCGATTTCGGCATGTCTATCCGCTTCAGCCGACCGGTGACTATCATCCTGATCGAACGGCTGCCCACCACCATTGAATTGGGTTTAACCTCATTGATGATAGCCGTGCTGGTTGGCATCCCGGCAGGGATTTTGTCCGCAATCAAACGCAATTCCATTATTGATGTCATCACCATGGTCGGAGCCAACATCGGTGTTTCCATGCCGGTTTACTGGTTGGGGTTGATTCTGGCGTATATTTTTGCCCTGTTGCTCAAAGATACCCCATTCTGGTTACCACCTACGGGGAGGTTATCGGCTGGGGTGGTCAGTATTCCCTTCTATCAGGTCTTGGGTTGGGAGTTTCCCAAAGAGTCCTTCCGCTATCATCTCGTCGAATTTATCAGCAATCTGGTTATTTTTAATTCTCTCATCACCCGAGACTGGGCAGTGCTGAAGGATGCCGTCAAACATTTGATCCTCCCGTCTGTGGCGCTTAGCACCATCCCGCTGGCGATCATCGCCCGAATGACCCGTTCTTCGATGCTTGAAGTACTCAAACAGGATTACATCCGCGCAGCTCGCGCCAAAGGGCTCTTGCGAGGAACGGTTATTTTCAAACACGCCTTTCGCAATGCCTTGCTGCCGATTGTGACCATCATCGGCATTCAGGTGGGCACATTGTTTGCCGGCGCAGTCCTGACCGAAACCATTTTTGGATTGGCCGGAGTCGGCCGTATCCTCTTCGAAGCCATCACCGCCCGGGATTTTCCCATTATTCAGGCTTTTACAGTCGTCATCGCAGCCGGTTATGTCATTGCAAACCTGATCGTAGATCTGTCTTATGTTTTTATTGATCCCAGAATACGCCTTGATTAGTTTTCCTTCATTGGATAGAGAAAATGGTAACTGACCTGAAAGCAAACCAGTTCAAACAAAAGGATTACCGTTCCAACAGTCTTTGGCGGCTAACCTTAAGACGCATCTTTCGTCAGCGTTCGGCAATTTTTGGAATGGCTTTACTGGGATTTTTGATTTTGATCGCCATTTTTGCCGAAGCCATCGCCCCCTACGACCCTATTCAGCCGTTAATCGGCATCGAAAACGTCAACAAACGCGAAGCTCCTTGCATTCATCTGTTCGGCTGTCCAAAGGACCGCCCCCAGCACATCATGGGCATTGACGGAAACGTCCGCGACCAGTTTAGCCGGGTGCTTTACGGCTCGCGTTACTCGCTTTATGTCGGTTTCACCACAGTCTCTTTTGCAATTTTAGTAGGCACACTCCTGGGCGCAATTTCCGGCTATTTTGGTGGTTGGTGGGATAACATCATCATGCGCTTGATGGACGTCTTGATGGCATTCCCTTCCCTGCTGCTGGCCATCACCATCGTTTCGGTGCTTGGACCGGGGTTACAGAATGCTTTGTTAGCCATCGCCATTGTTGCCATACCAGTCTATGCCCGCGTTGTGCGTGCCAGTGTCCTTTCCGTCAAGGAACAGGCGTATGTAGCAGCTTCGCTTGCGTTAGGCGGCGGCCATTTCCACATCCTGCTGCGCCGCATTTTACCGAATGCCATCCCACCCCTGATTGTGCAGGGTACCCTGGGTATCGGCACTGCCATTCTGGATGCAGCAGCACTTTCTTTTCTGGGTCTGGGTGCCCAGCCGCCGACCCCCGAATGGGGCACCATGCTGGGAACCGAGCGCAATCAGGTATTTACTGCCCCGCATTTGGTTTTCTTTCCCGGCGCTGCGATTATGATTACCGTGCTGGCCTTTAATCTTCTGGGCGATGGGCTGCGGGATGCCATTGACCCCCGTCTGACCCACCAAAAATAAAAATGCAGGAAGATCCGAACATGACCCATAAAAATTCACCGCCACTCCTGCAAGTTCAAAATCTGAAAACCTACTATTTCACCGACGATGGGGTTGTCAAAGCGGTTGACGGTGTGGATTTTGAAGTTTACCCCGGTGAGGTGTTGGGTTTGGTAGGCGAATCCGGTTGTGGGAAAAGCGTTACATCCCTTTCCATCATGGGTCTGATTGATCCGCCCGGTAGAATTATGGAGGGAAAGGTTTTATTCGATGGAAAAAACCTGTTGGAAATGCCTGAAAAAGAGATGGCACAGGTACGAGGTAGAAACATTTCGATGATTTTTCAGCAGCCGCAAACCAGCCTCAACCCCGTTTTTACAATCGGCGAACAAATCAGTGAAGTTCTTAAGATTCACAGCACCCTGAGTAAACAAGAGCTGCAAAGACGTACACTGGAATTGCTGCAGATGGTGGGAATACCCGATGCGCATCGGAAAATCAATGCGTATCCCCATGAAATGTCGGGGGGGCAGGCTCAACGGGTGATGATTGCCATGGCGCTCGCGCTTAACCCACAGTTGCTGATTGCCGATGAACCTACCACCGCTCTGGATGTAACCATTCAGGCTCAAATTCTGGACTTGATGCGGGAACTGCGCAACCGCACCGGCACAGCCGTCATCTTGATCACCCACGACCTGGGGGTGATTGCCGAGATGGCAGACCGCGTTGCGGTTATGTACGCCGGTAGAATTGTTGAACAGGCAGATGTAAATACTTTATTCAACAACCCGCATCATCCTTACACACAGGGGTTGATCGAATCAGTCCCCGTCTTGGGACAACTCAAAGAGGAATTAGCCACCATCCCCGGCAATGTCCCCAACCTGGTGGATTTACCCCCCGGCTGCCGGTTTGCGCCGCGTTGCACCGCTCGTGAGGCTTATGGCCTGGAAATTTGCAATCAAATTGAGCCGGATTTGCGTTCTGTCGAAAAGCCCGATCATTTGGTGCGCTGCTGGTTGTATCAGGATGGAGACGGTCATTCCGCACCGCTCAAACCATAGGGTCAGAAAGGTCAATGGATGAACACTCTGGTTGAAAAATCTCCAGCCACATCTCAAGATTTGGTTGTTGTTAAGGATTTAGTCAAATACTACCCGGTTTATGGCGGTGTACTTAAGCGCGTGGTCGCTCATGTGAAAGCTGTGGATGGGGTCAGTTTCACCATCCGCAAAGGAGAAACTCTGGGTCTGGTAGGTGAATCGGGCTGCGGTAAAACTACCGTCGGGCATACCATGCTTGGGCTGATCAAAGCCACCAGCGGGCATGTTTATTTTGATGGCGTTGATCTGCTGAAGATAAAAGGCAAGGCGCTCAAAGAGATGCGCCGCCACATCCAGATCGTCTTTCAAGATCCCTACTCTTCACTCGATCCTCGCCTGCCAATCGGTGAATCGATTGCGGAAGGGTTGAAAATCCACAACATCGGTACAGAACAAGACCGTTTCGAGAAAGTTCTGGCAGTTTTGAAGAAGGTTGGGTTGGAAGATTATCACGCCATGCGCTATCCCCATGAATTTTCCGGTGGTCAACGCCAGCGAATTGGTATTGCCCGCGCCTTGATTCTCCAACCCAAATTCATCGTTCTGGATGAACCCGTTTCAGCGTTGGATGTCTCCATTCAGGCGCAAGTGCTGAACATTTTACGCAATTTGCAGCGCGAATTTGGCCTGACCTACCTGTTTGTTGCCCACAATCTAGCCGTCGTTGAGCATATTTCCGACCGGGTTGCGGTGATGTACCTGGGTAAAATTGTTGAACTGGCAGATCGGGAGGTGTTGTTCCGGCTTCCGCTTCACCCATACACGCAAGCCCTGATGTCCGCCATCCCCATTCCCGACCCGCGTGTGCGGCGGAAGCGTATGATTTTACCCGGCGATGTACCCAGCCCTCTGAACCCACCCAAGGGCTGCCGCTTTCATCCCCGTTGTCCCTTTGCCCGCCCCAATTGCTCGCAGGAAGAACCTCCCTTGCGAGAAATCCAGCCGCAGCATTTCGTAGCCTGTCATTACGCAGAGGAGTTTATTCAATAGGTTGACTAAGAGTTGGCAACAGCGGACAAACCCATATCATGCCCTTCCGGGGATAACCACCTGAAAAATCCCTACTTAATAAGCAGGGGTGGCTGATGGGGTCAGCCCATACCATCCCCTTCCGGGGACAACCACCTGAAAAATCCCTTGTTAAAAAGCAGGGGTGGCTGATGGGGGTCAGCCCATACCATCCCCTTCTGGGGACAACCACCTGAAAAATCCCTTGTTAAAAAGCAGGGGTGGCTGATGGGGGTCGAACCCACAACCACCTGATCCACAGTCAGGTGCTCTGCCATTGAGCTACAGCCACCGTAAAGCACCCGAATTCTATCACAGCCTCTCGGCTTTATGCAAGCATTTTTTGGATCAACTCACCCGCTTCGAGAACGGTGGCGGTAAATTGTTCGCCTTTGGCTAGATCCTTTACTGTGACCCTACCCGCAGCAGCCTCATCCGGCCCAAGAATGACAACGAAACGGATATTCATCCGGTCGGCAAATTTCAATTGGCGTGGCAAACGCACCACCTCTGTATACCCAATCGTCCTCAATCCCATTTCGCGGAATTGTCGGGCAGCTTTCTGGGATTCGATCAGTAAAGTTTCATCAAAGACTGTTACCAGCACATCCGCTGGCGCAGTCCCCAACGGCGGCAGACAGCCATATTTTTGCAAAACCAGACTAATCATCACATCCCCCATGGCAAAACCCACCCCGGGCAGCGGCTCACCGCCGACATCTGCAACCAGATTATCGTAATGTCCCCCGCCAAGGATGGCTCGCCCATCGCGTGCCAGATCATAGGCTTCAAACACAGTTCCGGTGTAATATTCCAGCCCGCGGATGACCTGTGGATTGTAGTGGACATATTCATCCGCTCCCATGGCCCGCAAAGTCTCAAAGAAACGCTGCATCTCGACAGAGTTTTTCCACAGCTCGCGGTTATCTAGGATGGATTTCAATCCCTCAAATTGATCAACGCTCAAACCGACCTCAATGGCATAAGCTGCCCAATCCTCCGGGCGCATTTTATCCCGTCGGTCAATCAATCGAAACACCTGCTTTTTCATTTCTGCATCTGCAACGCCCAGTTTACCTAATTCCGCATCCATCAAGCGCCGGTCGTTGACAAAAATTCCCACCTGAGATGGGTTCAGACCGGTTTTCTTGAAAAATGCGGCGCAAATGGCAACCAGTTCGGCATCCGATTCGGGCGAATTAGCGCCAATTAAATCCACGTTCCATTGGAAAAATTCGCGAGTCCGTCCTTTTTGAGGGCGTTCGTATCGCCAAAATGGCCCAAAGGACCACCACCGCAACGGGAAGGTGAGTTGCCGCTGGCGCTGAGCAACCATGCGCGCCAGCGATGGGGTCAATTCCGGACGCAGGGTGATTAGATCGCCGCCACGGTCGGGAAATACAAAAGCCTGTTCCTTAACCAATTCCTCACCAGACTTGGCCGCATACAGATCAATCTTTTCCAGAAAAGGGCCATCATATTCCTGATATCCAAATAACTCTGAAACTTCCCGGAGCATCTGATACAACCACGAACGGATTGCCATCTCTTCCGGGTAAAAATCACGGGTTCCCTTGACGGAAGGAATTATTTTCTCCATCTTTTTAAATTCCTCTTCGACGAATTATAGTCTATCATTTTAACATGTGCTGTCTTTTTTGTAAGAAGGTTTTTTTTGCTTATTTCCTGCGTGACAAATGGGTTTTCAGGATAGGAAATTTAACACTTATCAAACTGTCCAAATTGTGCTAATGTTGACTGGATTTAGTTACAACCTTTCGGGAAAACCCCGTTAGAAAATTCCCTCAAACAGGCCATACTATGAAACTGAATGAAATCGTCCAAAAACTGAACGGAAAAGTCCTTCATTCCAAAATCAATTTGGATGCTGAAGTCAAAGGTGCCGGCGGAGCCGACCTGATGAGCGATGTGCTTGCCTCCATTCAACCACAGGCCATATTACTGACCGGTTTGTGCAACCCCCAGGTCGTTCGCACCGCCATGATGGCCGATGTTCTTGCGATTGTGCTTGTGCGCGGAAAAACTCCGCCGGTTGAAACTGTCCAGCTGGCAGAGAAGGAACACATTCCACTGATCAGCACTCCCTTTGGCATGTTTGAAGCCTGTGGCATTCTTTATCAAGCTGGTTTGAGTTGCCTTGAACGACCGGTGAGCGACCAGGATTGTTTTGCCAGTTAGCTTTTTGAACTTAAAAATGACCGAACAAACCCCTCTTCGTAAATCCAGCCTCATCAGTGACCAGGAAGCAGAAAACATCACCCGGGTTGAAGAACTCGCTTACGAGATCAAAGTTCAAGAGGTGATGACCCCCAACCCCATCACCATGACCACCAGCATGAAAATGCGGGAAGTGCTGGAACAATTCCGTGTGGCGCGAATTTCCGGCGCTCCCATTGTTGAAGAGGGCCAGCTGATTGGCATTATCAGCATTGAAGACCTGATTCGCTGTCTGATTAAGGCTGACCTTGAGGCAGAAATCCAAAAATACATGACCCACAATCCATTCACCGTCAAAGGCGATGACCCGGTGGTGGAAGCGCTGAAAATGTTTGTCAGCACCAAGGTCGGCAGGCTGCCGGTTATCAACAAAGAGGGTCAACTGATTGGGATTCTGACCAAAGGCGACATCACGCGCGGCTTATTAAAAGCCTTACAGCAGGATTATCAGACCGAAGAAGTGCGCCGTTACCGTGCCTCGCATTTGTTTGAGGATATCGAATCCGAACGAACCAGCTTAATCTTGCGTTACAACATCAAAGCCGGCGATTTTACACACGGCGGAGAAGCCTCATCCAAAATTAAGCGGGCTCTCAGCCGTATGGGTGCCAGCCCCCAAATTGCCCGCCGCTGTGGAATTGCCACCTACGAAGCCGAAATGAACCTGATCATTCATACCACTGAAGGCGGTGTGATTCGGGTTGAAATTGAACCCCATCAAATTTCCATTGATGTATATGACAGCGGACCCGGCATCCAGGATGTGGAATTGGCCATGAAGCCGGGTTATTCAACCGCCAGCGAAAAGGTGCGGGAACTTGGTTTTGGAGCAGGAATGGGACTGGTGAATATCTCCCGTTGTGTGGACATCATGAAACTGGAATCGGTGTGGGGAAAAGGAACCCGTTTGAGAATGAAGATCTTTCTCAAAAAAGAAGATACGGTTGGGGAAGGACATGCTGCCAAATCTTTGGAGGAAAAATGATGAATCTGGAACAGGTTATCCAGGCACTTGACCTGAAAGTGTTGACCGAACAAAAGCCTTTTAATGAAATTCTGCCCACCACGGGTTATGCAGCCGATCTGTTATCCTGCGTGATGACCGGTGCATCGCGTGGCGGGTTGTGGGTAACGCTGCAGGCCCACAGCAATATCGTTGCGGTGGCTGCCTTGCTGGAATTAAGCGCCATCATCATCACCGAAGGTGCACAACCCGATGAAGCCACCATCCAAAAAGCCAATGAACAAGGTGTAGTTCTGTTATCCAGCCAGCAGGATACTTACCGGGTAGTTGGCAGGTTGTGGGAATTGGGTATTCGCTGAATTCTATCCAAAGTCGGTTTACATCCTCCGGCAGGGAGGTTTCTCTTGAAAGTTTATCGTGCCGAGTTGCACATTCACACCGTTCTCTCTCCCTGTGCGGAGATTGAAATGCTGCCCCCCTTGATTGTCATGGAATGCCTTGAAAAAGGCATTTCTTTGATTGCCATTACCGATCATAATACAACCGCCAATATCTCGGCTGTCCAGCAGGCCGCTCAAGGAACCGGTTTGATCGTGCTGCCAGGTATGGAAGTTCAAACCCGCGAAGAAGTTCACTCCTTATGCCTGTTTGAAACCCTTGAACAGGCGCTCGCCTGGCAGGCCATTGTTGACCGTCACCTGCCCCCTCTCCCCAACCGCCCGGATTACTTTGGTGACCAGTTGATTGTAGATGCCAACGGCGACTTCCTGCAGCGCGAAGAACGATTGCTGCTCAATTCGGTCAATTTAAGCCTGGCAGAAGCATATCATCAAGTCACCGAACTGGGGGGGCTGTTTATTCCGGCGCATGTCAACCGCACAGCGAACGGCTTATTACCCATTTTGGGAATGCCCCCGGCGGATATTCCGCTGGAAGTGATGGAAATTTCTCATCACCTGAAATTGGCAGAAGCGGTTAAAATATATCCATTCCTGCAAGGTTATTCGTTAATCCAGAGCGGTGATGCTCATCGTCTGGATGAGATTTTAGGCCTAAACCAGTTCACTTTACAATCCCCCACCATTCAAGAAATTCGACTGGCACTGCGCGGCGAACAGGGCCGCTCCCATCGCATCCTCTCCAGCACAACTCTCTCCGAAGAATAACCTCTAGATTTCATTTGTTACAACTTTCACAAGGAAAGATGACATTTGGTAATTACCTAAACTTAAGCAAATGAGTACACTTTGGATTGATTAGCCCCAATTAATTCTACCAATTTCGTCCAATTTGTTACCGGAGTAACGTATGCTAAACATCAAACCTTCCATACCAGCCAACGATCCACTGGCTAACCCCGAACAAAAGAAACTGATTGATGAGATTCTGGAGAAAAACAAGAACCTCCCCGGCGCGACCATGGTTGTCCTCAACGAGCTTCAAAGCCGGATCGGTTTCATTTCCGAACCCATGCAACAGTATGTTGCTGACAAACTGCACGTGCCAGTCAGTTCAGTTCATGGGGTGGTTTCCTTTTATTCCTTCTTCACCACCACCCCGCGCGGCAAGCACACCATTAAGTTCTGTATGGGCACAGCCTGTTACGTAGGTGGCATGCCGCAGTTGATTGACAAAGCCAAATCCCTGCTGGGTGTTGAACCGGGGCAAACCACGCCGGATGGCGAAATCACCCTGGAGGTTTGCCGCTGCGTGGGTGCTTGCAGTCAGGCACCGGTCGTTGTGGTAGATGACAAAATTTTTGGGCGTTTGCGCCCCAACAAATTCCCCCAAGTATTACGCTCCATTCAGGATAACAAACAGTGAGAGAGTTATCCCTTCACCTGCTGGATATTGCTGAAAACAGCATTGCAGCCGGCGCAAAAAATATCACCATTACGATTCGTGAGGATACAACTGCCGACCGGTTGTACCTCAGTGTTCAGGATGATGGTAAAGGAATGGATGAGGAGATGGTCAGAAAAGTAACCGACCCATTTGTGACCACCCGCACCACCCGCAAGGTTGGACTGGGTATTCCTCTGTTGAAAGCTGCTGCCGAAGCCTGCAACGGCTGGCTCAAAATTCATTCCAAAGTTGGTGAAGGGACATTGGTCGAAGTTGAATTTCAACGCAGCCACATTGATCGGATGCCGTTGGGTGATGTTGCCGGAACTTTCCTCACCTTGCTGGTAGGAAACCCGCAAATTCACTGGGTCTTCCGTTACAGCGTGGACGATGAGATTTTTGAACTGGACGATCAACAAATCAAACAAGAACTTCAGGAGATCCCACTTTCCGATCCGCTGGTACTTTCATATCTGCGCGAAATACTGGAAAGCAGTATCCGTTCGCTTCAAACCACACAAGTCTATTAACCGGATATCTTGAGATATCAATCCGTAGAGAGGAGATTAACCATGCCGACCATCAAAAGTTTGGACGATTTGAAAAAAATCCGTGAGGAAGCTTTGGAGAAACGAAAAGTAAAAACTGCTTCGGGGCAGGTTCAGGTGATTGTGGGTATGGGCACCTGTGGCATTGCCGCTGGCGCGCGGGATGCCATGAAAGCCATCCTTGAAACCATCCAAACTGAGAACCTCGAAGGGGTTGTTGTGACCCAGACCGGCTGCATTGGCTTATGCGAAAAAGAGCCCATTGTGCAGGTTGTGGTTGGGGATCAGCCCAAAGTAACCTACGGCAAGGTTTCGCCGGATGTCGCCCGCCAGATCATGAAAGAACATGTTAAGAATGGTAATGTGGTTAAAGATTTCGTGATTCAGATATAAGCATTTTATTGGTAAACCATTTTTGCAAGACTAAAGGTTGACGGCTATGAAATACTATCGCTCACATGTCTTAGTCTGTGTAGATCCAGAATGTCTTCAAAAAGGCGCGCACGAATTGGTGGATGCCTTGCAGGATGAACTGGTTGCTACAGGTTTGATTGATGAAGTCCAGGTGTTGGAAACATCCCGCATCGGCGGGTGCAGTTTAGGCCCGGAGATGATGGTGTATCCCGAGGGTGTCCATTATGTCGGAGTAACCCCCGATGATGTTCCCTATCTGGTGGAAGAACATTTCCTCAAGGGCCGGGTAGTCAATAAATTCCAGATGCCCACCACCAAAGTGGTGGATGAGGAGCTGGGTGCCCCCACCCAGAAAGAAGTCCGCATCGTATTACGCAACTGCGGCAAAATTGATCCCGAGAATATCGAAGACTATATCGCCGAGGATGGTTATCAGGCGCTCGCCAAAGTCCTCACTGAAATGACCCCTGAGGAAGTGATTGATACCGTTCTCAAATCCGGTTTGCGCGGACGCGGAGGCGCTGGATTTCCCACCGGTAAAAAATGGCAATTCACCCGTCAGGCACCGGGCGACATTAAGTATGTGGTCTGCAACGCAGATGAAGGCGACCCGGGCGCTTTTATGAACCGCCGCGTTTTGGAAGGCGATCCTCACGCCGTTATCGAGGGTATGGCCATTGCAGCCTATGCAATTGGTGCCCATCAAGGATACATTTATTGCCGCGCCGAATATCCGGTTGCCGTTTCCACCCTCAACATTGCCATCCAGCAGGCGCGCAATTTGGGCTTACTGGGTAAAGATATTCTCGGCAGCGGTTTCGATTTTGATCTGGAAGTCAGCATGGGCGCCGGCGCCTTCGTGTGCGGTGAGGAAACTGCTCTGATTGCTTCGATTGAAGGACGACGCGGTGAACCACGCCCACGCCCGCCCTTCCCGGCGGTACAGGGCTTGTGGAACCGGCCCACCAATGTCAACAATGTGGAAACCTATGCCAATATTCCGCAAATCATCCTCAAAGGTGCAGAATGGTACGCCAGCTACGGAACGGAAAAAAGCAAAGGCACCAAAACCTTTGCACTGGCTGGTGACCTCAATCATACCGGTTTGATCGAAGTACCGCTCGGCATTACCTTGCGCGAAATTATCTATGATGTCGGAGGCGGTATCAAAGACGGCAAAGCCTTTAAAGCCGTCCAGATCGGCGGCCCGATGGGCGGCTGTGTGCCGGCAGAATACCTTGACCTGCCGCTCGATTATGAATCACTGGCTCAGGCAGGCACCATCATGGGTTCCGGCGGGATGATTGTCCTCGACGAGGATACCTGCATGGTAGATGTTGCCCGCTACTTTATGGACTTTACTCAGGACGAAAGCTGCGGCAAATGCACTCCCTGCCGGGTCGGCACACGCCGTATTCTTGAAATCCTTACCCGCATCTGTGATGGAAAGGGACAGGACGGCGATATTGAGCTGCTTGAAAGCTTGTGCCAGGAAATTCGCACCAACAGCCTGTGTGGTTTGGGCCAAGGCGCGCCGAACCCGGTTGTCAGCACGCTGCGTTATTTCCGCGAGGAGTATGAAGCGCATATCTACGAGAAACGCTGCCCGGCAAAAGTCTGCCGCGCTTTGATCCGTTACGAAATTCTACCAGATGCCTGTACCGGCTGCACGGTTTGCGCCCGCAACTGCCCGGTTAACGCCATCAGCGGTGAGCGTCGTCAGACGCATGTCATTGATCCGGACACCTGCATCCGCTGCGGCATTTGTATGCAGGTATGTAACTTCAACGCAGTTGTCATCGAATAATCCAGCCAGCTGCAGCAATCGTCCGATTCAGACCAAAGGAGGAATAGCATGAGCGTTGAAACCAAAAGCAGCGAAAAAATACTGGAAGCGGTTAATGCTGCCATTGAAAAGTTCGGCGCAAAGCAGGAGGAATTGATTCCCATCCTGAACGAGGTGAACCGCCAATTGGGCTATATTCCAACCGAAGCGATGGAAGAAATCAGCCGCCGCTTGAAAGAACCGAAGAGCAGTTTGTTCGGGGTAGCCAGTTTCTACCATATGCTCTCCACCAAACCACGCGGGCGACATGTCATTCAATTCTGCGAAAGTGCTCCCTGTCATGTCGTTGGCGGCAGAGAGGTGTTTGAAGCACTGAAAGAAGAACTGGGTCTGGAAGCGAATGAAACTTCTCCGGATGGTAAATGGACGCTCATCACCACCAGCTGTCTTGGAGTTTGCTCGGTTGGTCCGGTGATTGTAGTTGATGAAGACATCTACGGCAATGTGGATGCCCGGAAGGTTCCTGAAATTTTAGCGCGGTATGAGTAAAGGAGGTGTCCAATGAAAATGGCTCGCTCAATGGTACTGGTCTCCAGTGACCCCATCAGTATGCAGCTGGGAGCGCAGGAAGTCTTTCAGGCATTACAGGATCAAATCAAAGCCTTTGGTCTGGAGGATGAAATCTCTTTGACCATGGTCGGCGATGTTGGCCGCCACGATGCTCTGCCGCTAGTCATCGTTTACCCGGAAGCGGTGATCTACGGGCCGGTTACGCCCGAAAAAGTACCCTATCTGGTTGAGGAGCATCTCTACAAAGGGCGCATTGCCGAAGAGTTGGTGGCTTCGGTACGTGAATTGAGCGGCAGAATTGCCTGGCTGCACGCCCGCAAAGGCACCCTGCCAGCCGAACAGAGAATTGTTCTGCGCCGCGCCGGTATCATTGACCCAACCAGCATTGAGGAGTACATCCTTCATGACGGCTACATGGCTCTCGGCAAAGTTCTCACCAGCATGACGCCGGAAGAAGTGATTGAAGAAGTCAAAAAATCCGGCCTGCGCGGACGGGGCGGAGCAGGTTTCCCAACCGGCAGCAAATGGGGTTTCGTGGCCCGCGAAAAATCGGATAAGAAATACATCATCTGCAATGCCGATGAATCTGAACCCGGCACGTTTAAGGATCGTCTCATTCTGGAAGGCGACCCCCACAGCATGATCGAAGCCATGGCAATTGCCGGTTATGCAGTTGGCGCGGATGAAGGTTACATTTACGTCCGCGGTGAATACCTGCTTGCTCAGGAAAGACTTAAAAAAGCCATTCAAGACGCCCATGAGATGGGATTCCTCGGTAAAAACATTTTCGGCACCGATTTCAACTTTGAAATTCACATTCACGCCGGAGCTGGAGCCTACATCTGTGGAGAAGAAACTGCACTGATCGAGTCCATCGAAGGCAAACGCGGACAGCCGCGCTCCCGTCCCCCTTACCCGACCACCTTTGGCCTGTGGGGAAAACCGACGGTGATCAACAATGTTGAAACACTGGCCAATATCCCGCCCATCATCAACAACGGCGCCGACTGGTATCGCAGCTTCGGCACCCCCAGCAGCCCGGGCACCAAAGTGTACACTGTCCTTGGCAACGTCAATGTCACCGGCTTGATCGAAGTTCCCATGGGGATCACGCTAAGAGAAGTCATTGCCATTTATGCCAAGGGTATGAAGGATGGTTCTAACTTCAAGCTGGCACAGACCGGTGGATCAAGCGGCTCGATCATCCCGGCTTCGCTGCAGGATACCCCCATGGACTTCGACTCCTACGCCAAAGCCGGCGTTTCTCTGGGTTCGGGCGCTTTGCTGATCTGCAACGAAGACACCTGCGTGGTAGATCTGGCAAAAGTTCTGCTCAACTTCTTCCGCGTCGAATCCTGCGGCAAATGCAATCCCTGCCGAATTGGTTCACAGCGGGCTTGGGAAATGCTGGATAAAATCTCCAAAGGCCAGGCTTCCTTGAGCGATCTCGACAAACTGGCAGAACTTTCCGAAAACCTGTATATGTTATCCAACTGCGGTTTAGGGCAAACAGCTGGCACTCCCTTGCGCGATATTTTGAATTACTTCCGCGCCGAAGTGGAAGCCCACATCCGCCTGAAGATTTGCCCGGCCGGAGTGTGCAAAATGGAAGAAATGATCCCTCAACCCTAAAATCCGAAAACTTTCTTATTGGAGATTCTTTATCATGGCTGTCGAAAACAACGTAATTTCCATTGATGCCTTGATGCCCGCCGAAATGGCACAAAAAGCGGAAGCCATTGGCGTGAAAAAAGCCAACCTTGCCTTCTGGCCGCTGTTTGCTCTGTCCATTTTGGCCGGCGCTTTCATCGCTCTTGGCGCCATTTTCGCCACAACCGTCAGCGCCGGGTCATCCGCTCTGCCCTACGGGGTTGCGCGCCTGCTGACCGGGCTAGTGTTCACGGTCGGCCTTATTCTGGTGATTGTGGGCGGTGCGGAACTCTTCACCGGCAACAACCTGATCATCATGGCATTCACCAACGGCAAAGTCACCTTGCAGGCGCTGCTGCGCAACTGGGTGATTGTTTACCTGGGGAACTTTGTCGGTTCAGTTGCCACTGCCGTAATCATGTTCTTCACCCGCCAGTACAGTTTTGGAAACGGCTCAATTGGTTTGGCCGCGCTGAACATCGCTAACAGCAAAGTCAATCTTGAGTTTTTACAGGCAATTGCCCTCGGCATCATGTGCAATGCCATGGTTTGTATGGCTGTCTGGCTGTGTTACTCTGCCCGTTCTACCACCGACAAAATTCTTGCCATCATTCCCCCGATCAGCGGGTTTGTAGCTTGCGGTTTTGAACACTCGATTGCCAACATGTACTTTATCCCGCTGGGTTTATTCATCAAGCAATTTGCGCCTGCCTCCTTCTGGGAATCAAAAGCCCTTGTGGATGCCGGTGTTTCCATGGAAAAATTCGTCAACCTGACCTGGCAGGGATTTTTTGTGAACAATCTCCTGCCGGTCACCATCGGAAACATCATCGGTGGTGCGGTTCTGGTCGGTTTGGTCTACTGGTTCGTTTTCCTCAAGAAGTGGAACAAGTAATCCATTAGCGTTAACCGAAAGGATGTGAGATTATGGTTCAAATCAAAATTAATGGCATTGAACTGGATGTCCCGAAAGGAACAACGGTTTTAGAAGCTGCTGAAAAAGCGGGAATCACCATCCCGACTCTTTGCTATCACAAAGACCTTTCCCCTTATGGGGGCTGCCGTTTATGTATTGTTGAAGTCAAGGGCGGCCGTGTGCCAATGACCGCCTGCACTCTTCCGGCAGAAAACGGCATGGAAGTCCAAACCGAAACTGAAAACCTGCGCAAATCACGCCGTACCATCCTGGAGCTGCTGCTCTCAACCTACTACGACTCTGGCTATGCGCAAAAGGATGAACACGCCAACGAGCTGGCGTACTGGTCAGAAGTTTATGGGTTGGACATGCATGCCTCTATGGCCGAAAAGCCGCGCTACGAAGTCGATAGCGACCCCAATCCGTTTGTTTGGGTTGACCTGAACAAATGTATTTTGTGCGGCCGTTGTGTTCGCGCCTGCGCTGAAGTTCAGGGACGCTTTGTTTGGGGACTTTCCGAACGCGGCTATGAAGCCCGCATCGTTGCCGGTTTGGATGAACCCATGTTAGAAGCCCGCTGCGAATCGTGCGGCGCTTGTGTCGCCTATTGTCCCACGGGTGCGCTGGATAATAAATTGTCCGTCGGTTTAGGCGTGCCAGATAAAACTGTCCGCACGACCTGCGCGTATTGCGGCGTTGGCTGCCAGTTTGATTTGAACGTCAAGGATGGAAAAATTATTCGCGTCACTTCTACCCCCGAAGCCCCGGTGAATGGCATGCGCCTGTGCGTTAAAGGCCGTTATGGCTATGATTATGTTCACCATCCGGATCGCCTGACTCAACCATTAGTCCGCGATTACCTGCTCAAAGGTGAAAACCGCAAAGACAAGAAAAACCGCGGTGAATGGGTGGCGGTGGATTGGGAAACCGCGTTGAATATTGTTGCCAAAAAACTGAATCAGATTCGCATTGAAAGCGGCGCTGACAGCATCGGCGTGCTCAGCTCAGCCAAATGCACCAATGAAGAAAATTACCTGATGAACAAATTTGCTCGTCAGGTACTGGGTACCAATAACATTGACCACTGCGCCCGCCTGTGCCACGCCAGCACTGTTGCCGGTCTGGCAATCTCCTACGGTTCCGGCGCTATGTCCAACACCATGCAGGACATTGTTGAGCATACACAGGCTATTTTTGTCACCGGCTCAAACACCACCGAGCAGCACCCCGTGTTCGGTACTATGATCCGTCAGGCAGTATTGAAACGCGGCGTAAAACTGATTGTTGCCGACCCTCGCCGGATTGACCTGGTGGACTTTGCCACCCTGCACTTGCAGCAAAAACCCGGCACCGACATTGCCCTGCTCAACGGCTTGATGAACATCATCCTCGAAAAAGGCTGGGCTGATGAGCAGTTCATCGCCGAACGAACCGAAGGCTTTGAGGAATTTAAAGCCAATCTGCAAAATTATCCACCGGAAAAAGTTTCCGAAATAACCGGTGTCCCTCTGGAAAAGTTATATCAGGCCGCTGAAATCATGGGCACCTGCAAGCCTATGGCAGTTTTCTGGGCAATGGGCATCACCCAGCACATTGTCGGCGTTCAAAATGTTTTGACCTTGGCCAATTTGCAGATGCTGTTGGGTAACATGGGTGTGCCCGGCGGCGGCGTGAACCCGCTGCGCGGTCAAAATAATGTCCAGGGCGCCTGCGATATGGGCGGTTTGCCCAATGTTTACCCCGGTTACCAACCGGTGGCTTCCGATCCAGCGCGCGAAAAGTTCGAAGCTGCCTGGGGCGTACAACTTTCTCCCAAACCGGGCATGACCGTTACCGAAATGATCCCTGCGGCCGGTGAAGGCAAGATCCGTGCGCTTTATATCCTCGGTGAAAACCCGGTCATGACCGACCCGGATGTCAATCATGTCCGCCATTGTTTGGAGGATCTGGAATTCCTGGTTTTACAGGAAATCTTCCCCTCCGAAACTTCAGCCTACGCCGACGTACTGCTGCCCGGTGTAACTTTTGCTGAAAAAGAAGGCACCTTCACCAACACCGAGCGGCGCATACAACGCGTTCGCAAAGCTGTTGAACCGGTCGGGCAATCCCGCCCCGATTGGCAGATCATCAGTGACCTGGCGCAGCGCGTGATTGCCACGAGCGAGCG
>NZ_DAOUBL010000016.1:0-4279 GCF_034432615.1 Bellilinea sp.
CACTCCCCTCACTGGAGGCATAATCATAAAAGATACCGGCAATTTTGAAGGATTGCATTCCTGAGGGAGTTTGAAAAACAATCTGATCTCCAACCTTCAGGTTGGCACGATTAGCCAGCGGCTCGGATATGATCACCTGCCCCTCTTGCATGGCTTGGGTAATTTTTTCGGCACTGCCGATGGACTCTTTGAAAAACCGCTCCGCTCCAATTTGGGGGTTGAATGTAGCCGACAGGTTGACTTCTCCGAATTGACTGATCGCCCTGGTTGCTCGGAGAGTGTCTATCCGTTCGATATCATCCCTGCTCTGCAGCTGCTCAATCACCAGCGGATCAATGGGAAGCAGCGAAGAATTGGCATTAAATCCCGGCACAGAAATGTACACATCACTTTGCAGGGTTTGCTCCAACCATTGCGTCACGGTAAAGCGGAAACTGTCAATCATCAAACTTACTCCAATGGTTACGGCAACTGCTACCATCAATGCGGATACTGCCACAGCCGTACGGCTGAGTGAATTCAACAGATTACCCGGCGCCATCCTTCCCAAAAATCCAAAGATTTTCTCCAAAAAGGGCTTGAAAGCTTCTAACAAAAACCGCATTAAGACCGGCGAGAACATTGCCAAACCTACTACAACCAGCAAGGTACCTCCAAAACCAAACAGGAGATGATTACCGGGAATTTGAAACAGCAGATAACCAGACGCAATCAGCAAAACCCCACCCAATGCCAGCAACCAAACCACCGCCTTCGCCTTTCGCTCCAACCCCGAACGGGATAAAGCCAACCGCGGCTCCACCGAAGCCGCCTCCAACGCCGGCGGAAGTGCTGCCCCAAGAGTAGCCAGCATACCCAAAACACCACCTTTGATCAAACTTTCCAGCGGAACACCAACCGATTGAACTGTGGTGGTGAAGTAAAGGTCATTGATGGTCTGGGAAACCATCCCTACCGTATTCCGGCCCAGTAAAACGCCGAGCAGGATTCCCAACGCCGAACCAAGCAGCCCGATAATGAACGCTTCGCCGCTTACCATGATAAAAAGCTCTCGTCGAGTGACTCCAAGACAGCGCATCGCGCCGAACAAATCCCGTCTTTGGACAACGGAAAAGGTCATGGTGTTATAAATCAGGAATAATCCAACCACCAGCGCAAGCAGAGACAAGGCCGAAAGGTTCAGCTGAAAAGCCTCAGTCATCTGGCGGATGCTTCCCTGCCTCGCTTCCACAGCTTCGATCTTCAAATCGGGTGCCAGTTGAGATTGAATTTGTTGAATGGCTGCCTCATCACCAGAAGGGATGATCAGATCAATTCGATCCAGATAACCGGTCTTGCCACTGATTTCCTGCGCAGTGGCAACATCTGCCAACAAGATACCCTCCAAACTGCGCGCCGCCAATCGGTCGGCCGGCTGTAAAATTCCTGCGACCCAAACCGAACGATTTTGACCAGCCACCTCAATCACCAGTTCATCGCCAGTGGTTAAACCCAACCGCTCTGCAAGATTATTGGAAACCATCACGGTTGCCGGTCGGGTAATCAGGTCAAAAAATGCCTGTCCGCTGAACGAATCGGGTTGCCAGTAATCACGAAAAGCAGCATCCACAAAAGCATCAATCCCCAGCAGTTGAAAAGCCTGGCCTTTGACAGCCGGGATCGAAACATAGGTGGAGATAACCGGGGCAGCCAGATTCAACGCACCTGTTCGCCGTAATCGTACATACTCCTCTTCCCGGATTCCACTTCCAGAGGGAATAATTTGATGAGTGGCCTTGCCAGTGATCACCTCTGTACTCAATTCAAACGCCCGGCTTGCGCTGGCATTGGCAAGATCAATCGAGACCATCACTGCCACACCCAACGCCACCCCCAACAGGATCAAAACGCTTTGCCAGGGGCGATTCAGTAGAGTCTGGAGTGCGATGCGAAAAAGACTTTTGGGTATTCTAATCTGCTGCAATTTGCGCATGCCGTTCTTCCAGTTTTCCGTCCCGCAAATCCATTACCCGGTCGGCAATTGCAGCCGCTTCGCGGCTGTGCGTCACCATGATCAGGTTTTTATTCATTCGCCGTGTCAACCGATCAATCAAATCCAGTAGTTTGGCGCTATTCACCTCGTCCAGATTGCCGGTGGGCTCGTCCGCCAAAACCAACAAGGGGTCATGAACCAGCGCCCTTGCAATTGCGACCCGCTGTTGCTCTCCTCCAGAAAGTCTGTCGGGGTAAGCATTTTTACGTGAAAGCAGTCCTACCTCATCCAGCAAGGCTTCTGCCCGCTCCAAACCAACCCGGTCTGCCTGATGATTTAAGTCAAGCGGTAAAATAACATTTTGCCAGACTGTTAGAGTAGGAATGAGATTGAAAAATTGAAAGACAAAACCAATCTTCTCCCGGCGGAACATCGTGCGCTGATGTTCGTTCAGGTCATTCAAGCAAACATCGCCAATGACAATTTCTCCCTCGTCCAGCCGGTCAATACCGCTTAAAACATTCAACAGGGTGGTTTTACCGCTTCCGCTTTTACCCACTACTGCCAGGGTTTCACCCTTCGATATCGTTAAGTTAACGCCCTCCAGAATAACTCGCCGCTCGCCCCCTTCTGAGTACGTCTTTTTGAGATTAATCAACTGGATAAATGCATCCGTTAATTGACCGGCAGGAGAAACTGATCTGTTTAGAGGTATCACCGCGGTGCGATTCATGATCAATCAATTCCTTTCACTTGAACACTTTTCTGATTGTACTGATAAACCCCTGCTTTGTAAAAAAACTGTACAAACCATCTCGTTGCTTAAACAAAAAACGGGCAAGATGCCCGTCTTAACTTCCTGGAACAAACTAAAACCAACGCTTCCTGGCGAAGATGAATAAAGCAACCCCTACCATGAATAAACACACTCCCAAAATAAACTCCCACGCAATGGGGTTTTCCTGCAATGGAAGATCTACATTCATCCCATAAAAACTGGTAATCATACTGGGCAGGCTGACCAGGATGGTGACTGAAGCCAGAATTTTCATGACCACATTCAGATTGTTTGAAATGATCGAGGCAAAGGCATCCATCATACTGCTGAGAATGTTCGAAGAGATATTCACCATTTCAATCGCCTGCTGATTTTCAGTAATCACATCCTCGAGCAAGTCCTCATCATCCGGGTACATGCGAAACAATTGTGTGCGCTGCAGCCTTTCCAGCAAGAGTTCGTTGGCTTTTAGAGCAGTCGTAAAATAAACCAGGCTTTTCTGATACTGCAACAACTCCAGCACTTCTTTGTTTTGTTGAGACTGTTGTAAACGGTCCTCAGTTTGTTCCACATTGCGATTAATTTCCCGCAAATACGCCAGGAACTTCGAAGCATTGCTCAACAAAATGCGCAGGACAAAACGAATGCGCTTGGCGGTTGACAAACCCTTAACCCGCCCGCTTTCAAATTCACGAATGATATCGGTCTGCCACCGGCAAACCGTAATAATATACTGGTCCGTGAGGATTATCCCAAGCGGAATAGTGATATAAGGAGCATCCGCTTTCGGCCCCTGATAATAGGGAATACGGATCAGGATCAGCATTTTTCCATCGTCTTCTCGCTCAGTGCGTGCCCGTTCATCCAGATCGAGCGGGTAGGTGATGAAGTCCATCGGAATACCCTCCACCGAAAGACGCTCGATCTCGTCGGGGGTAGGATCCACCACATTAATCCAGCAGTTGGGGATAAAATCGTCCAGTTGTATCAATCCATTTTCAGTGCTTTTATAAATTTTGATCATAACCCCTCGCCAATGACGTGATAATTCAAACCAATTTTACTACCAGCCAGAGGTTTATGGATTTTTATAAAAAATTTAACTTTAAGTGATATAATCAAAAAGCACCGGGGATGAACGGTCTCGACGGGAGAGGCTGATCCCGGACTGCGAGCCGAGAGGTGCCGAACTCGTAAAATCAGCACAAAAAACAAGTGCCAATCGCACAAACTACGCTGCTCTTCCTCTGGCTGCCTAAGCCGGGTTGAGCGCAAATGGTCTCCACGTGAGGCCACGTCTGTCTGCTCCGCTGCCTGACCGGTAGCAGAACAGGCGTGACAAAGTCAGGCTGCCGCATTCTTCGCCGCGCAGAATGCGAAAGAGGGCTCTAGGGTCCGAGCGGCTGACGGTGGATGTGTTCTGTTGGTCAGCGCATCCCCCGTGAGAACAAAGACCAACTACGCTCGTAGAAGTTCGTGGGTCTAATCTTTCGGACGCGGGTTCGATTCCCGCCATCTCCACCATATTC
>NZ_DAOUBL010000017.1:0-11811 GCF_034432615.1 Bellilinea sp.
CGGCAAAGAATACATCGGCGGCGGGTATGTGACCGTCATGGTGCGCGGCGATGTCGGCGCGGTCAAAGCCGCCACTGATGCCGGCGCAGCCGCTGCCCAGCGGGTTGGCGAACTGGTCAGTGTGCATGTCATCCCGCGCCCGCACAGCGATGTGGAGATGATTCTGCCCAAAGCCTCTGAATAATTTGTACCGGTCACCCCGGTTGGGGCGGGGAAGTTGAACCGGACGGTTGGACTTCCCCGCCCGCAAAGCCTGCCTGAACCCTGCCACACCCGCCCATCTCAGGCGGGTATGAGGCAAGTCATAAGGAGACGAGGCAACCATGCCCAAAAAATGTTACACTGCGCAGGATGTTAAGAACCTGGCGGATCAAAGGGTGTTTGAACTGCGCCTGCAAAAGGGCGATCTGATCACTCCGCTGGCACGCGATCAGGCACGCGAATCGGGTGTGTGCATCATCGAGCCGGAAGCCGCTCCCCCGCCGCCGCAAACCATGACGGTTATCCCCTCCCAACCGGCTGCCGGCGGACTGGAAGCGCAGGTGCGCCAGATTGTGGCGAAACTGCTGGAACAGGAAGCCGCCCCGGCCGCTTCCCCGGCCCGTTCGGTGGTGCATGTGGATGGACGCGGTCTGACCATGCCGCCCTTCCCCTTTGAAATCCACCGCCCCGAAATGGATGTACGTCTGGAGGATGTCATCACCGCCCAGCACGGCTGCCCCATGGCGGCCGGTTTCATGAGCATGCACAAGGGCAGCTTCCCGTGGACGCTGACCTACGACGAAATTGAGTTCGTCATCGAGGGCGAATTGCACATCACCACCGATAAAGGCACCGTGGTCGGCAAACCGGGCGATGTGATTTACATTCCCAAGGGAACCAAAATCTCCTTCGGCACACCGCAGTGGGCAAAATTCCTGTATGTCACCCACCCGGCTGAGTGGGCCGGCTGAGCAGAAAGGCGGTCTTGCATGCCAATCGTAACCGAAGCACAACTGCGTAATCAGATCCGGCAGCCTCAAAAGGGCATGAGCGTGCGCCTGCCGGCCGATGCCCGGCTTTCGCCTTCCGCCCAGGACTTTTTGAAAGAGTGGAACATGGAGGTGATCATCGAAGGCGCGCCTTCCACCCCGGCCGCCGCCGGTGAACCTGCTCCCAAACCCGGCTGGGACAAACCCGGCGAGTTTCCGGTGGTGCTGAGCGGGGAACTGCCGCGCTGCAGCACCTGCGGCATGCCGGTCAAACCCAAGCCGGAGCACATGACCCAGCTGGACAGCGCTCATTTTGCCCCCAAAACTCACCCGCGCATCCGCTTCCGCGGTAAGATGGACTCCCTGCACGGTTTGTTTTTGCTGGTCGGTGCGCAGGCGCGCAAAGCCGGGCAGCCCAGACTGCCCGAACTGCTGGATACCCTGGCAGCTTACTGCCGCGAAATTTCCAGCGCCGAGTACAATCAGCGGGCTGTTGCCCCCCTGCAGCTGGACGGCAAAAGCGACGATGAGCTGCGCAAAGCCACCCACACCCCCAAAGAAAGCATCGGCATTGATCACATTGTGCCGGGGCCTCAAGACCCCGAACTGCTGCTTTGGCTGAATTACCTGCGCACGCAGGTGCGCGAAGCCGAAATCGCTGCGCTGGATGCGTTTATCTGCCATGAAGGCGATGAGCCGCAAGAGCCGGAACTGGCGCGCGCCGTCAACCGGTTGAGCAATGCCGTTTATTATCTGGAACTGATGCTGAAAGCCGGAAAACTGAGCAAGTAAGAGCGCATGAATCCAAACCTGCATCTCATTCTCGAAGAAGCCGATCAGGCCATTCAGCGCCGCTCGATCAACGGTTACCGCGGGCGGGTGCGCTGCGGCGTGGATTTGGGCACCGCCTATGTCAGCCTGTTTGTGCTGACCGAGGACAACCAGCCGCTGGTCGGTACGTATACCTATGCCGAAATCGTGCGCGACGGTCTGGTGGTGGATTTTGGCGGCGCGGTTGACCTGGTGCGCAAGATGAAAGCCGAGATCGAAGAACGGCTGGGTTTTGAACTGCACTCGGCCGCAACCGCCTACCCGCCCGGCGTGCCGCTGACCGAAGTGCGCGCCACCCGTTACGTGCTGGAAGCAGCCGGTTTGAACTGCTCGGCGCTGGTGGACGAACCCACCGCCGCCAACGCTGTGCTGGAAGTGGACAACGGCGCGGTGGTGGATATTGGCGGCGGTACAACCGGCATCGCCGTAGTCCAGGACGGCAGGGTCATCTACACGGCGGATGAAGCCACCGGCGGCACGCACTTCACGCTGGTCATTTCCGGCGCGCTCAAAATTCCCTTTGCCGAAGCCGAAGCCCGCAAGATCAACCCCGCCGAACACCCGCGCCTGTTCACCCTTGTCCGCCCGGTCATGGAAAAGGTGGGCAGCATCATTCTCAATCACATCCAGCCTTTTGATGTGGAGTGCATCTATCTGGTGGGCGGCACCAGCGCCTTTAGCGGAATTGAGCGGGTGATTGAGAGTGTAACGGGAATTAAAACAATTGTGCCCGGCAACCCGCTGTTTGTTACCCCGCTTGGCATTGCCATGAACGATCAACTTTCTTGACAAGGAGCACCTATGGCTGATCAATTTGAACTTCGCGCTTACTGCTATCTCGACCGCATGCAGCCCCAATACGCCGCCTTTGTCGGCACCATCACGCAGGGCGACCTGCCCATCGAGGGCATGGCCAGCCTGTATGTGGAAATGGCGCCGGGCAACTGGGTCTTTCGGGTGGTGGATATTGCCGTCAAAGCCACCGATGTCAAGCCGGGTGCTCAAATTGTCGAACGCGAATTTGGCATGTTTGAAATCCACTCGCTCTCTCAGGAGGATGTCATTCAGGCCGGCCAGGTGGTACTGAGTCAGCTGGGCCTGAAGATTACCGACCGCAAGAAACCCGAAATTGCCTCCCTGCAGGTGATTACCAACGTGAACCCGTATCAAGCGCAGCTGCTGAACCGCTTTGCGCGCGGCATGATGCTGGTGCCCGGCCAGACCATGCTGGTGCTGGAATGCGCCCCGGCAGCCTACATCAACTTAGCCGCCAACGAAGCCGAAAAAGCCGCACCGGTCAACCTGATGCACATCAGTTCGGTGGGACGGTTTGGGCGTTTGTGGATGGCCGGCACCGAAGCCGATATTCTGGCAGCCCGCGATGCTGCCGTCACGGCTTTGAGTCAGATTGAGGGAGTTCCCTAGAAAGTGAGGCCAAATGGCGAAAAAATTTTTAACCGCCAGGGATATTGACTACCACGCCGATCAGGGCGTGACCGAGATTCACGTGGGTGATGATCTGGTCGTGACCGATTTAGGGCAGGAACGCGCCCGCGAAAGAGGGGTACGCCTGATTCGCCTGCCGGCTGGCGAAAAATCCCCCGATCACCCGGCCTGTGAAGAAACACCCCCCTCCGCCGAGGTGATTCAGCAGGTTCGCTCGGCGGTGATTGCCCGGCTGGGCGGCACGCCCGAAGGATTGGATCAGATCATCCAGAAAATTCTCAACGGCAAATAACTCAGGCCGGCAGCCGGCCGTTGCGCAGCCAGAAATCAATTTTGGTCGTTAAATCCTGCATTTGAGGCAGCAGCCGGCCGCTGGCAAGCGGCTTGCCCTCGCCCACCGTTCGGGCAACTTCCACACTTCTGCCGATCACCGCCAGCACCGGCAGCCCGCTGTTGCGAAATTCTTCCAGCATTTGCTGGTGCAGTTTCAAACGCTGATCATACTGACAGACCACCAGCCCCAGGATCTCCAGACTGGGGTTTAATTCATTGCGCACCGCGTTCAGGCTTTCCAGAAAGATGCCCACCCCGCGCCGGTCGACCGGTGTGGGTAAGGTGGGGATGAGAATGCCATCGGCGGCGTTCAGCGCGTTTTCCACCAGCAGGCCCAGCGAAGGACCGCAGTCAATGATGACCGCGTCGTAGCCTTCCAACCCATTGAGGGCTTTTTTGAGGATGTTCTCGCGTCCCAGGCGGGTGATCAGCCCGATTTCGGAAATGGACAGCGAAAGACCGCCCGGCGCGAGGTCGAGATTTGGTTTGAGCGGGCGGATAATGTCCGCCATCGAAAGCGTGCCCGGCAGCGAACCGCCGATCACCTCGGCAATGCACTGCCCGCTGCTTTCTCCCACGGTTGCCAGCGTCAGGCTGGCTTGTGGATCGAGATCAATCAGCAGCACCTCGCGCCCGGCTTCGGCCAGCCCGGCAGCCAGGTTGATGGACAGCGTGGTCTTGCCCACGCCCCCTTTTTGATTGGCAACGGCTATGATTTTCATGGGTTGCACTGGAAGAGAAATTGATATGTGGAAATGGATTTTGCGATGAGTTAAGTTTACAGGCTTTTCAGGAATAGCGGGGAAAAATCAGGGTGAATTTATGGTAGGACTTTCCCATTTTCCCAAAACTACATGTCAAACCACATGATCATGTAGTCCTTTTTGGGGTTGAAATGGCGTATACTGACTGTATGGATATCAAACCGGGAATTGGCGCGGGGAATCAGGTAGCCTTTTGAATGCCGCCGCCCTGCCGGCTTTTATACTCCTCACACCCGCATGGAAAGGAATGTGAATCATATGGACAACCCTAACCTTCAACCCACCCCAAACCGCCGCAAGGCTGTTGCCCCCAGCCTGGCAGTCGGCGTGACCCTCGGCCTGGTACTGGGGGCTGCACTGGGCAACATTGCCCTGGGTCTGGCAGCCGGCATCGTGATGGGTGGTGCAGTAGCGGTTTGGAAAATCAGGGCATCTTGACGGCCGTTCTTGTTTTCTACTTCGCCCTCACCAGTGAGCTTGCCCTGATGGCCTCCAGCCTGAAGACCCAATTACTCCACCCTAAACTCAGGGCAATGGTGCACCTCCTTACAGCGGTTTTGTTTACCGGGCTGGTGTGGTTTTCGGTGATCCCATGGAGTTTTCGATGGTATGGCCTTACAATTTTTCTGGCGCTTCAGGCTGTGGGCGGATTGTGGACCTTGGTCCGATCGGCAATGGAGGAAGGTTCAGTCTCGAAGATGAACATTCTCCTGCGCTCAACCATCTCCTTACTGCTGACCTTCTGCGCAATTTCACCTGCGCTCATCTTTCCGACCTACCAGCCGGTTGCTCCTACCGGTAACTACACCGTTGCAACAGCAAGATACACTTACACCGATGAGCATCGCATGGAGCAATTTGCCGCAAACGGACTGCCCCGCAAAGTCACTTGCTCCTGCTGGTATCCGGAAAACACCCCACGAGGCGCGACCTTCCCGCTGATTATTTTTTCACACGGCGGGCTGGGACTGGAAACCAGCAACGAATCGCTCTTCCTTGAGCTGGCCAGCCACGGCTATGTGGTCTGCTCTATCGGTCACCCCTTTCACGCATTTTGGACGAAGTCCACCGATGGGCATACAACCTTTGTGAGCATGGCATACTTCGGCGAACTCCAGATGGAAGATGCGAGGCGCGATCCACATCAAAGCTTTCGGTTGTATCAGCGTTGGCTGGCTACACGCACGGGAGACATCAATCTTGTGCTGGACACCATTTTACAAAATGCCGCTGAAGGTATTGAAGGCATCTATCCCCTTGTGGATACAACCCGAATTGGCATGATGGGGCATTCGTTGGGCGGTTCAGCCGCCCTGGCATTGCCGCGGCAACGCGAGGATATAGATGCCGTGCTTGCCCTGGAATCCCCCTTTCTTTTCGACATCCTTGCGGTGAAAAATGATTCTTTTATCTTTACCGAACAGCCTTATCCCGTACCGGTCTTGAACATCTATTCCGATGGCGCATGGGATCATCTCTCTGAATGGCCGCAATATGAAAAAAATTTTGCTCTGCTTTCTGACACGCCACAAACTGCCTATAACCTGCATCTTGCAGGCGCTGGTCACTTTTCGCTAACCGATCTTGCGCTTGCCAGCCCTCTGCTGGTGCGAATGCTGGAGGGCAAACAGCCAGAGCGCTCCAGTGTAGAATATCTGCAGGAACTCAATCGAGTCAGTCTGGAATTTTTCAATCGCTATTTGAAGGATCTGCAACCTGCGTCACCCATTGCATTCAATGCCTACCCGTGAAATGGTTAACGTTCTTCTTCTTTTGAATTCAGGATCCAATATGCAAAACTATACCCCCCATCTCCCAACCCTAAAACTGATTAAACCGGTCTTCGGGCTGTTTGTTCTATCGTTGATTCTGCTGACCGGCTGCACGGCTTCATCCTCGAAAATTCCGATGAACTACCGCTGGGCGAGTGTTCAGGGCAGTCAGATTCAGCAGGCACAACCCGGTGAACAGTTTTATTTTCAAATCTTTGTGGACGAGCCAATGATTGCCGAGGGCGTACCGGTCAAGATTAAGGTCAGCGGCAATGTCAACGAAGGCTCGATCCGGTTTGAGCTGCGCCGTCCAGATGGTCAGCCGGTATGGGATTCGGGCACTATCCGCCGTGGTGATTTTTCAATTCAGACGGAATACGCCCTGCCAGCCGGTCAAACCGGAACCTACACCCTTGGGCTGGTTTACAGTGAAAACACCTCGGCGGTGTATGACCTGAGCTGGCACGCCATTCAGTTGGGACCTGCTGTTCTCATACCGGGGTTGGGCATGATTTTGGTTGGGGTTGTTTTTGTGCTGTTTGCCGCCCGTCGGAAAATTCTGGGCTGGCGCTATTTTTGGCTGGGAGCGCTGTTCTGGGTGTTGACCGTGGCAGTCAAGTTTGCCGTTGCCGTACCACTCAACCCGCTCGTGATTCGCGCACTGGGCGCCGGAAATGACAACCTGTTTTCGCCCGCTAATCTGGCAGTCTATTTCTATATTGGCGCGCTGACCGGCATATTCGAGGCCGGACTGGCATGGCTCATCCTCAGCAGGATACGCTGGGGAAAGGCCAGCTGGAATCAGGCACTGGTATTTGGAATTGGTTTTGGGGTTATTGAAGCCATGCTGCTCGGATTGGCCGGTTTCGGGACTTCACTGATCAGTCTGCTTTCAGCCGAAACGCTTCCGGTAGCCACCCTGGGCAATCTCGCCAACAATGCCACGCTGGTTATGGGGCTTGCTCCCGTTATGGAGCGTTTATCCGTCATTCTCGCCCACATTTTCTCCTGCGTGTTGATTTTTTATGCCATTGCCAGCAGACAAGCCAGATGGGGCTGGCTGGCAATTCTTTACAAGACCCTGCTGGACACACCCGGCGGTTTTGCTGCCTATTGGGGCGCCAACACCGCCGAGAAAATCTGGACATTGGAAGCGGTAATTGCCGTGATCGGTTTGCTCGGATTGTGGGCAACCCTGCAGATTGCGCGGCGTTACCCGATTCAACAACCGGCAGGGTAAGCAGCCGGTTCTACACCTCATCCCCCTCGCGGAGGGCGTTTTCCCAATCCAGCCGCAGGTGAGCGCCGAACGCCTCGACTTCGACCTTTGACCCGCCGAATTCAGCCCGGACGAAGGGATTGTCGCAACGCGGGAAGGCATCCAGTGCTACCTTTTCACCGTCCACCCGCAGGTCGCCTTCCCAGCCGAATTCCATCCGTCCGTTGCCGGGCGAATCAAAAGAAACCTGCAAGCCGTCAAAACGCAGCCCTGCCGAGCCGACGGCGGTGATGAAATCGCCAAACGAGCCGTCTTCTGCCTGCCGGCCTAACTGACACAGCCAGATGTTTTGAGCACCGTCCGCCACAATCTCGCGCCCCTCGTCCTCGCGGCGGGGAAAGCGCAGCGCGTCCTCCGCGCGGTACACCGACCTGCGCTCCAACGGCTGCCCAGCCGTCTGCTCCGACTGCCCGACTTCGCGCCAGCGGTAGGGATTTCGGGAATAGAGAGCAAGATAAGCCGTGCCGCGCCGGGCAAAAATCCATCCGCCCCGCTCCACCACTTCATCGAACCGATCGCGCGGCAGCCAGGCATGGGTGTAAAAATGGCGGATCGGCACATAGACTGCCGGTATTCGGCGCAGGTTGTAAATTACAATCGCCACATTGCGGTATTGAGCAGCGCGGGGGAGCAGTCCGCTGCCCGCCCAGTAATTCGGTGTGGCTCCTTCCAACTTCGCCGGGTGGGTGGTGAAACACACCGCATCCGGGCCAAGGGTCGCCTGCCAGATGTGCTGCTGGTCGCCGCCGTAACCCTTGCGGTAATCCTGCGCGGTGGAAAGCATGTAGTCAGCGGTTTTCCAGGTGTAGATATTGACCTCCTCGCGGGTATTGCGGCAGGCATCCCGTTCGATGGCAGCAGCCAGCACCGGCAGCAAACCCAGCGCCCGCAGCGGTCGGACGAAGGGACGAAACGGTGAGAAGGGACGCAGAAAATCATTTTCCCACCAGTTGCACTGGTCGAACATACGCAGGGTCTGGTTGATGGTTCGCGGGTGGACGTAGGCTTCCAGGGTCAGGCAGTGCATTCCATCTTCAAAATTATCCGGCCTCAATCCCCACTTTTCCATCTCGGCCAGCCGAATCCCCATCCGCTGCCGGTTAAGCATCCCCTCCGGCGGGTCAAATTGGGCAATTCTCTCGATCACCTTCGGCAGGCGGTAGCGGCTGAGGGCAAACGCCGCGGCGCTCATGTTATCGTAAGCGGAGAAAATGCCCATGCCAAACAACAGTTTGGTGGTGTCGGTCGTGCCTTCCTGTGCCGCCCATTTTTTGGTATTTTCGTATGCCCGGCCGTGGGTCGAACCGAATACACCATGATACGAATTCAAAGCCATGTCCAGCAGCAAAAGGTCAATCCCCATGGCGGCGCGGCGGCGCAGTTCATCATCGGCGGCAAAATCCACCAGCGAGAGCAGCGCGGTTAAATCCTCGTCGTAATAGACGTGCGAAAGCCACTCGCTGAAGCCGGTGCGGAAGCGCAGTTCCAGCCAGCGCAAAATGCGCGCCCGGTTAAGGGTCATCTTGTGCTGACCGCTCTCGCCGCTGTTGGTGAACACCTCATCGGGATACAACTGACCGGCAAGGTAGGCCGCCGAGGTGTACAGGATGTAGTGGTTTTCCGTCCAGGTACACAGCGAATCCACGCCCGGCTCGTTGGGAAAATACTTGAAACCCAGCACAACCTGACGGGCGCGCTCGCGCAGCGCCGGGCTGACACACTCTGGAAACTGGTACAACAGGCGTAAAATGCTGTGCAGCACAAAATCGGCGCAATCGCGCCGCGCGGCAATGAAATCCAGCGCCGCCTGAATCACCCCCTCGTGCGGTTTTTGACCCGCCGCGCAGCGAATCAGTTCGTTCCAGACCGGTTTGGTGTTTGCCGGGGCCGGGTTGCGCAGCACGTGTTGAATGTATGCCTGTTTGCGTTCCTCAAAAGTCGGCATAAAGGGCTGTTCCGCGAAGAAATCCGCTACTGGGACAGTCGGATATCCCTCGGGTGGTTTTTGGGAAGCGCGAATCTGATAGTCGCGCTGGGTATGAACGGTCATGACTGTTCTCCGTATTCAACCAAGCAAGGTTTTCACCAATACCTGCTTTTCCCCTTCGTCCACCGGCAGACCGGCGCGCTGACGGGCGAGCAGGGCATTCAAACGCTGGTGCAGGGCCGGCGTCAGCGGGAAACGCAAGGCAAACACCAACGCCAGGGCAAGCAAAACCAGCGGCAGCAGCATGAAAATCAGGCGCAATGCCAGCAGAAAGGTGGGGCTTTGCGGCTGTTCAATCAGGCGCATTCCGCCGTTCAGCGATTCCTGAATCGGTGGGATATAACCCGCCCATTCCAGCACCTGCGAAACGGCAAAAATCGCCAGAGCCGAGCTGAGCTTGCGGATGAAAGTCACCAGCGCCGAATAAATCGCTTCCCGCCGCTGACCGCTGCCCAATTCGTCCACATCGGGAATATCCGGGAAGATGGCGTAAATCATCACCACAATTCCGCCGGTGCCCAGCCCCACAAAAGCGGCAAAGACATACACCCACCCACGCGCCGATTGCGGCCCAATCAGCCAGCTGAACAGCATCGTCACCGCCCAAAGGATCAGCCCGATGATGTAGCCCCGCACTTTGCCCAACTTTCGGCTCAGCCGGACATAAAACGGCAGTGAAATGACCTGTGCAATCAGCAGGGTGCCGTTGACAAAGCTGACCTCTCCGCTGCGCTGCAAATAATACTTGATGAAATACGCCACAATCGTGCTGACCGTATCAATGGCAACAAAGGCAAACAGGTACATTGCCAGCGTGTACACGAAGGTACGGTTTTGAAAGGGAGTGAGGAAAGCCTCCCGCCAGTTGAACGGACGCGGCGGTTTCTGAAACTCCGGGCGCTCGCGCACGGCCATGACCGTGGCAATGAAAGGCAGCGCAAAGAATAAACCAAAGCCGGCCGCCATGACGATATAGCCGGTGCGCACATCCGCAAAGGCCTCGACAATTTCCAGCGGCAGCAGGGCCGCCAGTATGGACGCTACGGTGGAAAAGAAGATGCGAATCGAACTCAGGCGCGAACGTTCATGGTAATCCAGTGTGATTTCCGAATGCAGGGCATTGTAGTTGAGCATGACGATGCTGACCACCGTGGAAAAGAACAGGTAACTCAGCACCACGGCGGTAAAACGGGCGGATTCCGATTCCATGCTGTACGGATAAAACAACGCAAAAAACGACAGAAAGATGAGGGGAATGCCGATCAGCAAATAGGGACGCCGCCGCCCCAGAAAGGTGCGTGTGCGGTCACAAAGGATGCCCTCAAATGGGTCGGTGATGCTGTCATAAATCTTGCTGATCAGGATGACCGTCCCCGCCAGAGAAGGCGATATGCGCACCACATCGGTCAGGAAGATCAGGTAATAAAAACTGATGATGACGCCCGAACCGCCGCCGAAAATATCCCCCACACCGTAACCGATCCGCGTCCACAGGCTGAGCGGTTTTTCGGTTGGGGTCGTTGTGTTGGAGTGTTGATCGGTTGATGCCATGCCGCTGGTTGAACCACCTTTCTCTGGAAAATAGATTATTTTCTCACTCCGCCCGGCGGAGTGGAGCCCGCCCAGTTATCTGGCTATGCGTATTTTTTCGACCGATTCGCGCCGCCCGCTTTGGGCGGAGCGGTACACCGCCTCCACTGCTGCCAGCACCGCTAAAGCCTCCTCAGCCGGAATCAAATACGGCTGGTCATCCAGCACCCAGTTGACAAAACCGCGCAGGCTGCGCTGCAAGGCGTGCAGCCCGGCCACCGGCAGAGGATGGCGGCCCAGGTGCACCCCGCGAACATGCAGACGGGGCAGCGGTAAGTCGGTATACACGGCCTGCCCGCGCTCGCCGTACACCTCAATCCGCACCGCTTCTTCCACCGCCGCCGCCATGGTCGAGGTCAGGCTGACCAGTGTGCCGCCTTCGGTCTGCAGGATGGCCTCAGCCAGCGTTTCCACCTCCACATCGAAGCGCGGCGTTGCCGTCCAGCCGGCTGCCTCCTGCGCTTCTTCTCCCAGCGCCCACAGCGCCAGATCCAAAAAATGGCTGGCCTGAGTGATTAACGTCCCGCCGCCAGCCTGATCCAGCCGGTTGTGCCAGGCCGCCGAGCGAAAGTAGCTCTCATCCCGCCGCCAGGCCACGTTGATGCGGATGCTGAAAACCCGCCCCAGCTCACCCGCGCGCACCGCTTGCGCCAGCCGGTAAGCAGCCGCATCATACCGGTACTGGTAATTGACCCCAACTTTCGCATTCTGCCCCGCCAGCCAGTTGACCAGCGCAACCCCTTCGCTCAACGTGCGGGTAAGCGGTTTTTCCACCAGCACGGCTTTGCCCGCCTCCACCGCCCGGCGAATCATCCCTGCGTGCAGGTGATGCGGCAGC
>NZ_DAOUBL010000018.1:0-17140 GCF_034432615.1 Bellilinea sp.
GGTTTTCGATAAGCGGCCACCTGAAACTCAATCACCGAATCGGGTTGATCCTCAATTTGCAGGGTGTAAATACCCGTTGGGGCATCGGCAGGGAGTTGTACCTGACCGTGAGCCGTCCCGTAAGGCGAGAGGATTAATTTTTGTTTTTCAAGCAGCGGATTTCCCTGTTCCGGCGAGTATGCTCCATAAAAATTCACCGTAATTTCCTTCAAATCCGAAATCGGATAGCGCGCGTCATTCCATTGACGAACAATGTAACGGTAATGCACAGTTTGACCTGGCTGATAAATGGGACGGTCGGTGTAACCGTAGGTTTTGATCTTGGGCTGGTCAAAATTACTGCTGATCCCAAAGTTCCACGGGTAAATTCCGGCATTCCATTCCGAAGTTGCCAGCGAAAAATCAGGATCACCTTCATTTCCCACAGTGACCACCAACGTGCGGTAAAGATTGCTTTCGGTCAGGGAGATGCGCGCAATACCCTGATCATCGGTGCGTGCCTTGCCCAACACCAACCCGCTCCCGCCTTGATAAACCGTTACCTCGCGCCCGCTCACCGGTTGACGGTTGAGGATATTGACCGCCCAAACCACGACCTCCTGCTGGCTTTCTTTCAGAGTTACCTGGATTGGACTGACAACCATGAGCAAGTTTACGGTTTGATAGGTTTGCGTAAACTGCGGTGAGCTGATGCGAAAGGCGTACAGGCCGGTTTCCAAACCACCGTTGTCGCCTTTGAACGGAATTTCAATCCCCTGACTGACATTTTGCGGCAGATTCAAATTGACCTGCCAGTTTTCTTCCACCGCAAAAGAATCAACCGAGGGAGTACGTTCAACTGCCCGAATGACATCCATCAAGGTCATCCGCGCCCGAAGGATATTCAGCACTTCAAGATTGGTGGCATAAGCCGGCAGGTACTGATCGCCCGGCAGGGCATAATACAGGGTAGAGTACGCACTCAGAATCGGGATTCTTAGTGAGGGAAGTTGACTGCCCGCTTTGAAGGTCAGCGTGTAATCTCTGCCCAGCGCCTGACCCCAGCGGTCTTGTAATTCTGCCTTCAAAGTTAAGCGATACGTCTGACCGCTTTTGAAAAAACCGGAAAGATATAAGAAACCGGCCTGTTCATCGCTGTACATGTAATCATTGCTGATTTTCGGTTCAAGGATGACCCGTTCCTTGAGATTTTGACCGCGTGCCAGAGGAGCAGAAAATTCCACCAATAGCGAGGCAAAATCATCGTATATTTCCAACTCCTCACCAGCTGCCGGCGTGGTCGAAACAACCTGAAACTGGCCTACCGTTTGGAAGGATTGGCGTAAGGTTTCTTCAATGGGTACGCCGCCCAGTGATTCAACCCGATCCATCTCAATCACATATTCACGATTTCGTTCCAGCAGCCCCTGGGGCTGCAGGGTTACCACCGTATCCCGTTCCGCCCACTCATAAACCACGCCGACCGGACTGCCATCCTGCCCGCGCAAACGCAGACCCTGCTCAACACTGCGCCGGTCCATGGGCTGGTTGAAGGTCAAGCGAATCGAAACATCCAACGGCTGAGCCCCATCCAGGTCCGGTTCAAAACCGACCAGTGCCGGTTTAACCGTACTGAACTGCCAGTTCAGCGCCTCGGCATCGGTCAACGGTGTTCCATCCACACCGGTCAACTCAGTGTTCATCTCAACCTGATAGGTCTTTCCGCCTTCCAGAGCCGGGCGAGGGGTAAATACATACGTACTGGTGTTTAGCCAGCGGCCTTCCCCTTCGGCTGCGGGTTGTAAAGTAAACGCAGCCGGCAGCGCTGAGCCAACTTCACCCAATTCAACGATGGGGCGGTTGAAGGTTACTGCCACAACCGTGGTAGGGTCAACCTCCTGAACATCCGGTTGGGGAATGCGTTCGGTGACTCGCACCGTTTCCGCGGTGCGAAATTGAAAAGAAAACGAGCGGGCAAGGTTCTTTCCGCTCCTGTCTTTTGCGGTTGTCTGTACCGTAAAGGTGACAGGAGTACTCAATGGCAGGGGTTGATCCGGCACAAAACGCACCGAAGAGTCATCCAGCCACTCAAAACGTCCTGCGGTCACGGGCTGCACGGTTACAGCACCTTCTACCGAGGAGCGATCCATGGGTTGATCGAAGGTGAGGAGGATGCCGTCGCGGGAAGTGAGAATACTACCTGGTTCCGGCTGAACTTCCAAAACGGTAGGAGGCAACTCTTCCTCAGGTCGTGGCAGCGAGGTGGGCTGCTCAACGGGTGTGGTTGTAAGCGGACGCTCCCGATTTCCTCCAAAAGGCAGATTACAGGAAAGACTCACCATTGTAAACAACACAAACAGGGTAATCACCACCCGAACGAAAGTCGGTTGAGCATCGTTTCTCATTGGGGCGCCTCCATCACCGTCTTCCACATCATTGGCGAACTAATCTTAGGTCAATTCGGGATTAATGATTTTCAAATCAACTTTCGAATTTTCGTCCCCCCTCCCCCCTCCCCCAAAATCGCCCCTGCGATTTTGGGGGAGGTGCAGGTGGGGGTTATTGGCATCGCCTGGCAGGTTTTGATCTTATCCCGAACTCACGTTAATCTTACTTTACCACAATTCACAGGGATAAACAGCCATCGAAATTGCTGATGGCAGTTTAGACTTCCAAATTGCAGACGCCCCGGGACATGAAAAAGTTTCAAAACCAGGCTGATCTTTGCTTTCAGGTCAGCCTGGTTTCAGAAGAATAGATTAGACTCAAGGCTGATTGAGGAACGAACCAAAGAAGCGCCGGAAGTAAGTAAACTCACCGCTGTCGCCCTTGTGGTTTGGATTACTGGCGTCCCAAATTGCAGCAAAGGAAGCCACCACATCGTTCGCATCCAGCAGTGCGCCGTTGGTAAAACGCACACCATAGCGCAGGTTAAAAGTCCACTCGGTAGCGTTGGAATTCGAGGACCACGATTCAGCCAGTCCCGGCCGCAAACCAATCCCGTTGAATTCGTTTTCCACCAGTGTCGAATACAACAAATTGGTTACCCGAAAGGTCGTCCATTGGGTTGCATCCGCCGGCCAGAGCGATTCCGGTTCGGCAGATTGGAGAAAGACCAGCGTCCGTCCAGGCGTAATCACTTCGGACAGGTTTTCCAAATAGGCATTGACAGAAACCCCCTCTACCTCCTGACGAAACACAACCGCCGTGCGCACATGCGCCAGAGGAATAGCAGGCACATGCATTCGCAACATTTCGTTGATCCGGTTATAGCGGTTTTGACGTTGATCGGGGTCGCTGCTGCGCCTGGCTTCTTTTGCCATGAACTGAACATCCGGATAGACATTTCCGAGTAATTGAGCATCAGAGCTGAAAATCGTGGAATATAAACTGTCCGGGTCAGCGTAATCAGCATACCATGAATAAAGAAAGAATGCCTCGTTACCACTCCGAACAGATTGTTCAAACGCTGCAGCATCCATGCGATTTAGACGCACATTTACTCCATAAGGCAGCAACTGCGAGCGAATTGTCTGGGCTATGCGGTGCGGATCAGGCAGTAACTCATTGCCCTGGGAGGGATACGAAAGGGTTAATTCCTGTTCAAAATCAAAGTTTGCACGGCGCAGCAAATCCAGCGCCTGTTGCGGGTCATAAGGCAGCCACTGATAAAGCGGTGTGTAACCCGTTTGAAACACCGGGGAGATGAACTGATCGGCTACTTCGGTACCGACCGGGTAAATGGTGTTGACAATCCGCTCGCGGTCAATCAACATGCTGATCGCCTGACGCACCCGCGCGTCATTGAATGGCGCAAAGCGATTATTCATTCCGATGAAAGCCACATTCAGCGCCGGACGAAAGACCAAACTCAAAGAACTATCCTGATTGATGCTGTAAAAAGAATTGGGATCGGGCGAGTCCATGACGTGGGCTTTTTCGGTACTCACCTCTACCAACCGAGAAAGCGAAGTGGATGCCCATCGAAAGGTCAACGACTCAACCCGCGGTGGCAATCCCCAGTATTCCGGGTTGGGTTGGAGGGTCAAGCGCACCCCCGGCACATATTCCGCCACCCGGTAAGGGCCGCTGCCATTCGGTTGACGGCTCATCTCTTTGGAGTCGCCGCGATGTTCATTTAAGTAATCATCATCCTGAATAGCAAACACTGGAAAGGCCAGTTTTGCGGCAAAAGCCGGGTCGGGATTGCACAGGGTAAACCGAACCGTGTAAGAATCCAATGCTTCAACTGCACGGATTGCCCCCCCGTAGGAACAATCCTGAGCACGTATCCGTTGTAAATTGACCGAAGCCTGCACCTGTTCGACTTGCAGCGAAAGCGGTTGACAGGCCGTAACCAACAGACTGATCAACATCAGCAAAACACACCCCAAAAAGGACTTTTTCCTTAGTAAGAGGAGAGAAGGTGAATTTTTCATTCGACGTCCGGCTCCATTTGAAAGGCTGCTGATTCTTGAACAAGACTCCCCGTTCAGGCTGCTTCTCCGGCAAAAGAGGGCTGCATCCAAGGTAATTATACGGGAAGTGACCGGCTTTGGAATTGACAAATCAGTAAGGTAGCTGCTGGTCAACTTTTCCCAATCAAGGTATACTCCCTTTGGGATTTTGGAATACAGGTTACGGGGTTTTCTTTAAATGATGCAAAAATTGATCCAACTGGATGTTGATTTGTCCAATCGTTTAAGAATGGAGGTGGATGAATCTTTCCGCTGGAAACTGGTGGCGTTTTTAGCCCATTCGGGCGATTCATGGTTTTGGTTGCTGGGGCTGGGTGTTGTTTGGTTATTTTCCAGCGCCTGGCGGGGTTTTACCGCTTTCTTAATCTTGGATATTTTGCTGCTGGCAGTGTTGGTGATGAGCATCAAGTTCCTCGTCCGCCGCAGCCGTCCACCGGGAGAATGGGGCAGTATCTACCGCAACACTGATCCTCACTCCTTTCCCTCCGGTCATGCTGCCCGTGCGGTGATGATCGCCTCGGTGGTCGCAGCCAACGCACCCCTCTGGGTGGCAGCCTGCGTGGTGGTTTGGGCGTTACTGGTCAGCCTTTCGCGCATTTTCACCGGTATGCATTATTTATCCGATGTGGTAGCCGGCATGGCGCTGGGTTTGCTGAGCGGAGGGTTGTTCCTCTCCGCGCGCGAAGGGATGCAGGCGCTTTTACCCTACTTTTTTTAGGCAACATTGCTCAATGATCAGGGGTAAGGTTCTCTCGGTTCGCTGGTGGCTGACAATCAGCCTATGGTTTTTCCTCCCGGCCGCCTGTCAGACCACGCCGCTGGAAATTGAGATTGAAAATCAGAGCAGCCTGCCAATTTGTGAGGTGTACATCTCTCCCCAGCATCAGGCGGATTTTGGCGAAAATCAACTGCCGGAAGGCGAGATGATTTCAGGCGGCGCCAGGCGCAGCTTCACCCTTGAAGCGGGTGAGTACGACCTGCTGATTCGCACCTGCAGTGAGGAAACGGTATATTCCGAAGCAAAAATCAACCAGAACCGCCAGATCCTGATTGGTGGTGAAGGAAAATTCCCATTCCGCGTTACAAACCAAACCGGTCATGAAATTTGCTACCTGTACATCACCCAAACGGAAGAATGGGGAGAAGATCATCTCGGCAAAGTGGAGAGCATTCTGCCCGGCAGCGTACGGTTGTTCTTTCTTGCTCCCGCTTTCTACCATGCCCGCGCACTGGATTGCAACGAGAATGTGCTTGGAGAAATTCGAAATGTGAATCTGGTGGACTCTTTTGATTGGGTCATCTCACCCTGATTATGGTTTTCTCAAAGTTCCTCGACAACCCTGAAACATTGGATCGAACCTTAAATTTTGGCAAAACACCCCCACCCACCTCCCCCAATATCGCTTTGGCGATATTGGGGGAGGCGCAGGAGGGGGCAAAATCGCTCGATTGGACGCATCAGTGGATTATTCCGAATAGACATCGGTTAGCACCCGCCGGCTGCTGTTTGACCGTTTTCGACTTTGAGAAAGCCATCTCACCCTGATCAGAAGGTTTGACGAATAAGCCGCGCTGGAGTATGCTTAAATGCGGGAGTGGTAGGGTCCCGGTGGGCTCCCCGGTCTTCAAAACCGGTGGCGGGTCGCGTTGCGGGCCGCGGTGGGTTCGACTCCCATCCATTCCCGCCTTGAACATTATCTGTGTTTACACGAGGAATATCCTGTCCATGGAAGACCAACCCTTGCTTTTTGAACGAATTGAACTGGCAGTCCGCCGTATCTTCTTCATTGAAGACACAACCTTTGGCGACGAACGCAAAGGGTATGTCATCAAGTACCACGGGCGCATCCTGCTACCGGATACCGCCGAAGCCTATGATCGGCTGGCAGAGGCCGTTGCACCGCTTGGCTTGACCCCCCTCTTTCGTTATGAAAACAACCGTCAGACGGTTATCCTGGTCACCAGCCGTCAGGCGCCGCGCTCGTCCAACCCACGCACAAACCTGATTTTCTTTATATTAACCCTGATCAGTGTCTGGTTTACCGGTGGAATGCTCAGCCTGAAAGAAATGCCCGGCAACGCTGTGGAATTTATCTGGGCCATGATCAGCGGAGGCTGGCCGTTTGCCATCAGTCTACTGGCAATTCTCACCGCACATGAATTTGGGCATTATCTGGTTGGCAGACGGCACGGAGCAGCCGTCAGTCTGCCTTATTTTTTGCCGTTGCCTTTCCCGCTAAGCCCGTTTGGAACGCTGGGCGCTTTTATTAATATGAAAGAATTGCCCAAAAACCGGCGTGTGCTGATGGATATCGGCATTGCCGGGCCGCTGGCCGGGCTGGTTGTGGCCATTCCGGTTGTGCTGATCGGGTTGTCGCTTTCCGAGCTCTCTCCGTTGCCAGCCGCACCGCTGGGCAGCGGTTTGGGACAGACTCAACTGGAAGGCAATTCCATCCTCTACCTGCTGCTCAAATTTGTGGTATTCGGTCAGTTTTTACCTGCCCCAGCCGATTACAGCGGACTTTCACCCCTCCTTTTCTGGGTGCGTTATTTCTTCACCGGTCAACCGCTGCCCTACGGTGGAATAGATGTTTTGCTGCATCCAGTGGCATGGGCTGGCTGGGGTGGTATTCTGATCACTTCCCTGAATCTGATTCCTGCCGGTCAACTGGATGGCGGACATCTGCTGTATGTGCTCTTCGGGCGCGAACGTGCCCGCCGCATCTACCCGCTGGTGCTTCTGGCGTTGGGATTGCTGGGTTTCGTCTGGGCTGGCTGGTGGCTGTGGGCCGTGTTGATTTTTCTTTTTGGGCGGGTTTATGCCGAACCGCTTGACCAGATCACCGAACTGGATGCGCGCCGCAAACGCCTGGGACTGCTCACTCTGATCGTCTTTGTACTGGTATTCACCCCTGTGCCGCTGGTGCTTATGCCCTGACCAGAGTCTCAATCCATTCGCCCTGCAAGGTGCGATAAACCCCCAGCGCCGAAACGGTCAGGCAGACGTGCGCCGGAATCACCCCGATTAAATCTCCCACCGAGAGGGTTGCCAGCACATCCGCAGGCAGGTGTACAATGCCATGCTCCTGAGCAAGGCGCACCAGAGCGCCTTGCTTTACCCGCGGCGACCAGCTTTCCTCAGTGAGCAGTACCGCCCAGCCGTACAGGGTTTGCCCGTTTTCTTGCAGGCCGTCTTTGGAAAAGTGAATTGCCCCGCCGTAAATTACCGCCTCACCCCGTTCGGGGTGTGTGGCCACCACCGGACAGGCGACCACCGCGGCGATGTCCGTTTCCCGGCAGGCTCCCAGCCGAGCCATCTGAGCATCGTAAAAGACGAAATTCCCCGGGCGGATTTCATCCACCCCCTCAAAATCATTGCTCAGGCTGCAGCCGGGCGTATCACCCACCGATATTTCCAAACCGTCAATGCCGTTCTGCTCCAAAAATTGGCGCACTTCGTTCATGCGCAGGTTGCTGCGCTGAAAGCGCTGCACCACTTCAGCAGGATGCTGGCTGTGGTAAGTCTCACCGGCATGGGTCAGTAGTCCCCGCAGGTGTAAAACCGGGTAGTTGCGAATTTTGCGGGCCAAATCAACAATCTGCTGAGGGTCATCCCATGCCAGCCCGGTGCGGCGGCTTCCGCTGTCAATCTTAATCCATACATCCACAGTATGATCCACTGCGGCGGCTAAGGCTTCCACATGCGCGGCGCATTCCACCAGCACGCCGAGCCGGATCGATTCGCTCAACCGCCGCACCAATTCGATTTGACGCAGATTGAGCGGGAACGCCACCAGAATATCCCCCCAGCCATGAGTGGCAAAATAGGCTGCCATGTCCAGCGAGGAAACGGTAATTGCCTGTACACCATAGGCGCGAAACCACTCCCCCACCTGAGCTGACTGGTGTGTTTTGAAATGGGGGCGAAGACGCACCCCTGCGCGGCGGGCTTTTTCGATCATGCGCTGGATGTTGGCATGTACCCTATGCGGGTCAATCAGTAAAGTTGGACGGGTAATATCAAGGTATTGGATTGTGTTCATAGCTCTATTGTATAATAACTGGCATGAACAATCAGCAACTGGCGGAAATCTTCGAGCGCATCGCCAACCTGTTGGAAATCAACGGCGAGGTGGTTTATAAAACCCTGGCCTACCGGCGCGCGGCAGAAAGTCTGCGCACATTTCCGCGCGAAGCCAGCGATTTGTACCGCGAGGGCAAGCTGACCGAAATTCCCGGCGTTGGCAAAGCCATTGCCGAAAAAATTGAGGAACTGCTCACCACCGGCAGATTGGGTTTTCTGGAAAGGCTGGAAGAGGAAGTCCCCCCTACCCTGTTGGAATTACTCGAAATACCGGATGTTGGCCCGAAAAAAGTGGCGCTGTTCTGGAAACAGGCCGATATTACTTCGCTGATGGATCTTGAATCAGCTGCGCGTGATGGTCACTTGCGCCGCCTGCCGGGGATAGGCGAAAAGTCCGAGCAGCGCATCCTGGCCGGCATCGAGGCGTTGCGCCGGCGCAGCAAACGCATGCTGCTTGGCACAGTACGCCCAATCGGCTTGCGCTGGCTGAAATGGCTGCGTGCGCTTCCCGGCATACGGCAGGCTGAACTGGCTGGCAGTTTGCGTCGCTGGAAGCCCACCATCGGCGATCTCGACCTCGTGGCAGCCGCCGACAATCCAGCTGCAATCATGGACGCTTTTGTCCATCATCCCGAGGTCGTCCGTGTTCTGGCACACGGTGAAAATAAATCCAGCATTGAATTGAGCAACGGTCTCAATATCCAGTTGTGGCTGCAGCCAGAAGAAAAATTTGGTTCTTTGCTGCAATTTGTGACCGGCTCCAAAGAACACAACGTGCACCTGCGCGAACTGGCGCAGCACAGAGGGCTGTCGCTTTCTGAACATGGGATTACCACACCCGACGGACAGGAGCAGCTTTTTTCCAGCGAAACTGAACTGTATCAGGCCCTGGGATTGGAGTGGATTCCCCCTGAACTGCGCGAAGACCGCGGTGAGATTCAGGCGGCGCTGAATCACCGTCTGCCTGAGCTGATCACCCCGGCGGATCTGTGCGCTGACCTGCACAGCCATTCCACCTGGAGCGACGGAGCTTTAAGTATCCGTGAAATGGCCAAAGCCGCTCAGGCACGCGGCCTGAAGGTACTGGCCGTCACCGACCATACCCACTCCTTGGGAATTGCCAACGGATTGGATGCCGACCGCCTGCGCCAGCAGCGGAAAGAAATTGACGCCGTGCAGGCCGAATTGGGCGATGAATTCACCCTCTTGCAGGGTGCGGAAGTGGAAATTAAAGCCGATGGCAGTCTGGATTTGCCGGATGACGTGCTGGCCGAACTGGATATTGTCATTGCGTCCCTGCATGTCAGCCTGCGCCAGCCACGCGAGGAAATTACTGCCCGCTTGCTGCGTGCCATTCGCAACCCGCACGTGGATATCATCGGTCACCCCAGCGGACGGCTGTTGCCCAACCGCGAAGGAGCCGACCTGGATTGGGAAGTCATCCTGACTGCTGCCCGAGAAGAAAACGTTGCCTTCGAAATCAACGCCAATCCTTCTCGTCTGGATCTGGACGAGGTTCACGCACGGCGGGCTATCGAACTGGGTATTTTGTTGAGCATCAACACCGATGCGCACAGTCCAGCGGATCTGGAACTGGCGGAATACGGTGTATCGGTTGCACGGCGGGCATGGGTGAGTGCGTCGCAGGTGCTGAATACATGGCAGCCGGCCGAAATCCGCCGCTGGTTGGCTGAACATCGCCAAAAATCTGGTTAACGTGAGTTCGGGATAAGATCAAAACCTGGCAAGCAGTGATCATTACCCCCACCTGCACCTCCCCCAAAATCGCAAGGGCGATTTTGGGGGAGGCGGGAGGGGGACGAAAATTCGAAAGTTGATGTAAAAATGATTTATCCCAAATTGACGTTGCTTAAGAAAACATCGGTTTTTTACCCATTAATGGAGAGGCTTTTATCTCACGCATCTTCAGGATGAGGTAAGATATTGCCCATCTGCCATGTCTGAAAAGACAGAACAACGTGGACTCTGCTCTGTCTACTTCGAAAAAAGTCGGAAAAAATTTACTGTGCGAAACCAGTGTATAAGGTTTTGAAGCCCGGAATCCTGCAAACAAGACCCGTTTCGGTTAAAAATAAGATGGAGATTGTTATGGATTATCAAGCCACTCGCCGGGAAAAGGATGAATTTTTCGCCGCTCACCCGCAAAGCCCCCTGCGGGAAGATCAAAAGGCTGTCTTTCAGGGGTTAAACTACTTTCCACCCAACCCCGCCCTGCGTTTCACGCTGACCCTGACACCATTCGCAGAGCGGAAAAATGTGGAAATTCTCACCAATACCGGCGATGTGCAGGTGTATGCCCGCCTGGGACGTTTTTCGTTTGAAGTGGAGGGGCAAAAGGTCGAATTAACGCTGTACGGTAATCAATACGGCTACTTTCTGCCGTTCGTGGACAGCCTGGCAGGCCTAGAAACCTACCCCGCCGGACGCTATCTGGAGCCGGAAGGGCTTGGACAAAACCGGTTTATTGTGGACTTCAACCTGGCCTACAACCCCTACTGCGCCTATAACGATGACTGGTCTTGTCCGCTGACACCCCCAGAAAATCGGTTGTCCGTACCCATTCGCGCTGGGGAAAAACTATTCCATTCACCATCCAATCACAAGTAAGAGGTTAAAACAGCATGGCAAAAGCAATCTGGAACAATACCGTTTTGGCGGAAAGCGACCAAACCATCATCATTGAAGGCAACCATTACTTCCCCCCGTCTACCGTCAACTGGGATTATTTTGTAAAGAGCGAAACCCATACCACCTGCCCGTGGAAGGGTGAAGCCAGTTATTACACCATTGTGGTCAACGGACAAAGTAACCCGGATGCTGCCTGGTATTACCCCAACCCCAAAGAGGCTGCCCGCCAGATTAAGGATTACGTGGCTTTCTGGCGTGGCGTTCGCGTGGAAGCCTGAAAAACATGAAGTTGCTGCAGCCGGGGGATCGGATTGTGCCGTTCACTTTGCCGGCAGCAGACGGCAAAATCTACTCGTTTTCCGACTTACTGCACGGAAACACCTATCTGCTGCTGGTCTTTCTGCGCCATCTGGGTTGAATTCCCTGCCGCGAACATGCTTTGCAGTTGCAAAGCGCTCAGCCCGAATTTGAACAAAACGGTATATCCATTGCCCTTGTTACTTTTGAAGAGGGTCACTGGCTGGATCGCTGGAGGGAAACAACCCAGATTCATTTTACAATCCTGCTCGACCCGCAAAAAAACCTGTATCAGGCTTTTGGCCTGCAGCGTTCCATCCGACGCACCTGGAATTTGCCGACCCTGTGGTTTTATGCCCAAAAATTATTGCGCGGTGAAAAATTGATCGCCACCGGCGGTGATCTTCATCAATTGGGGGGTGATTTTATCCTTGATCAGCACGGTCAAATCGTGTTGGTTTATTACAGCCACGACCCCACCGACCGCCCGCAGCCCAATACATTGCTGCAATCCATTCAATTGAAGGGATAGAAATTCGCCAAATTCCCCCCTCTGCCGGTATAATGATGAATATATCCACTAAAGGAGACGAAAATGACTCTCCAAAACACAAACCGTCCACCGGTCAAATGGCGCGGTTACCAGATCAGCCCGGTTGCACAAGCCTTCCGCTTTGTACCTTCCGCCCAATTCGGCATCATCTGGAACCGACCGGTCGGGGTTCAGGTTCAAACCCCGCAGGGGGAAACCCAATTTTTGCCTGTACATGATTTGACCCGCATCATTCAAGTAATCATCATTCTGAGCGGGTTATTCCTGCTCTTCTTGCTGAAATTGATTTATAAAAGGAGTTAACCAATGAGCGCTTCTGAAACTGAAAACACATCCGAAGCCACCCTCCCCGAAAACGAAAACGCGCTGGCATCTGCAGCCCTGGAAACCATTCAGGATACCATGGATCAATTCATGGCAACCGCGGATGTGAACGCCGTTTTTGGTGAAACCATCAAACATCAGGGCAACCTCATCCTGCCGGCAGCCGAAGTAGTCAGCATTATGGGCTTTGGAATTGGCAGCGGTGCTGGCGTCAACGAGGAAAACAAGGGCAGCGGTTCAGGCGGCGGCGGTGGCGGTAAGACCTTTGCCCGGCCGGTAGCGGTGATTGTCGCCAATGAGCAGGGTGTTCAGGTCAAACCGGTGGTAGATTTCACCAAGATTTACCTGACCGCCTTTACCACGTTGGCATTTATCACCAGCGCGTGGCTGCGCATGCGGCGCGGTAAATAATCCGCCTGCTTCGGTTTAGAAAAATGGAGCGAATCCGGATTGCCCGCCTGCGGGCGGACGCCCATTTGCCCACTCGCAAACATGCCGAAGATGCCGGCATGGACTTGTATGCCGCAGAGAGGGTCGAGATACCCCCGCATCAGTTCGGCATCATACCAACCGGCATCGGCGTACAAATTCCCGCCGGATTTGTCGGTTTACTGAAACCGAAAGGCCGCAGCAATCATCTGCTGGGCGCAGGCGTGGTTGATGCCGGCTACCAGGGTGAAATTCTCGTCAAGGTCGCAAATCCGACCGATGAACCGCTCGTGTTTGAAGCCGGGGATGCAGTCGGGCAACTGTTGATTCTGCCCATCCTGACACCGCAAATTGAGGAAATCAGTACGGCTGAGTTTCTGAAGAACACAACGGACCGCGGTGCCAGCGGGGGAATTGTGGAACAGAAACGCCGTCAGTCCAGCGGCTAAACGCCGCTGTTGTACTCATTCAACGCATCCATCAACGCCTGCAGATTTGCCAGAGGAGTGTGGGGCGGTAAATCATCCTCCGGTGCAAGGATGAAATTGGGGAAGTCTCGCATCGCATTCAACAAATTCAGGGTTTCCTGATGAACCGCCTGCGGCGAGGACTCTGTCATCTGGTTTATGGACAGATTACCGATCAGAAGCGCCTGTTCAGGCAGCCGGTGTGCAGCAGCCGCCAAATCCGCCCGGCTGCCAAACCAGTACCCCGCTGCACCGCTCGTCGTCAACTGGCTGATCTGTTCCAAATCCGCCAGTGAATTATGAAGAATAAAAGCAAAACGCGGATTCTGCACCTCCCCAACCAGCCGCTGAATATGGCGCAGTGAAAAGCGCTCGCGCTGTTCGGCGGTCAGGCTTTCATCCAGCGGCTCACTGAGAATGACCCCATCGGCTTCGTTGAAAGAAAAGGCATGGGCATAATCCGGTAAGAACCGCATGATTTTATCCAACAGCGCATCCAGCACCGGCGGCTGCTCATTCAATATTTCATCCCAGGCGTCCTCCCCAATCAGCTGGCGGGCAACTGCCAGCGGGCCGTTCATGATCCCCAGAACAAACGGCTTTGGTTCAGGTAAGCGTTCTTTGAGCAGGCGGGGCACTGCCAGCGTTACCGTAGTCCGTTTATGACCCGGCCGGGGGATAATCAACGCATCCACATCCCGCTGAGAAAGAACGGTCGCAGCAGCCGCGCCGAGAGGGGTATTGGCATCCATATTAAGCGGCGAACCGAACGCCTCGGCCTCAATCATCCGATCCCAAACCGGCAGAAGAAATGCTCCTCCAAAGCGCTGAGCCGCCTCTTCAAGAACCTGAATTTGCGTATCGGTATCGGTGGCGAATTCGGAGATGGCTTTGTTCATCTCGAAACCGAGGGGATAAGCCGCTGGAACGATGCACTCCCGCCGTTTTTGTGAAAGTATCCTATCAGCAATATGGGTTTTCAAGGTTGCCTCCGCTGATGAGTATTGAAGGGACGGTCTAATTTCCTTCCCACTCCTGCCACGCCTGAAATCGCTGCGATGTTTTTGGGGATGTGCAGGCAGGGATTTGACGTACCGCCGGCCAGTTTTTTCCTGTAAGCCCAATCAGCCACTATTTTACCCCCGTTGTGAACTCTTTAGCCGATGAAATATGTACCTTTAACACATTTTCCAACATTGACCAGCCGGTTTTCCCAATTCCGCCCCAATATCCCTTGACAAATTACGCAATATATAATAACATAAGTTATATATTATAACAAAGATGAAACACTATGACCAGAAGAGAAAAATTCCGCCAAATCACGATGGACGAAATCAAAAGCCTTGCCCGCCTTCAAATGGCGGAAGGCGGAACTGCCAGCCTTTCGCTGAACGCAATTGCCAGACAAATGGGCATGAGCGGGCCGGCATTGTACCGCTATTTTGAAAGCCGGGATGCCCTGATCACTGCGCTGATTGTGGATGCCTATCAGGCTTTAGCCGCAGCGCTGGAAGAAACCGCCGCCCGTTTTGGCGATCAGCCGGCGCGGGAAGGTTTGCTGCAGGTTTTGCTCAGTTACCGGCGCTGGGCGCTGGATCACCCGGTGGATTTTCAGTTAATCTTTGGCAATCCCATCCCCGGTTATCAGGCCGAGGAAGCGGTCACCGCCCCAACGGCCGGCAAAGTCTTTGCTCCCATCTTACGCATTCTGGAGCGCGCCTACCGGCAGGAAAACCGCCCATACCCGAACTTTCTGGAAAACCTTCCGCCCCAGGTACAGATTCGCTTTTCACAGTCCATGCAGGATTTTCAACCCTTCCTGCCCGAAAAGGTGGTGTATATCGGCATCGTTGGCTGGTATCACATTCATGGGATGATTATGCTGGAACTTTTCAATCATATTCAACCGCTGGTCAGCGATCCAGCCGCATTTTACCGCTTTGAAATCGAACGCTTGATGGACTTGATGAATCTGTAAAGAACCCCTGCGGTGAACTGCCAGCATTGTTTCGTGAACTTGTTCATATTTTGTAATCATTTTCTTCAGGAGTTAAGTCATGTCAAAAAATTCTAGCCTTCATGTTGTTTTCGGTAGCGGACCGCTGGGGCTTTCGGTTGTGGATGAACTGCTCCAACAAGGTGCTGAGGTACGGGTGGTTAACCGCAGCGGTAAAGCCGAAGTACCTGATCAGGTTGAGGTTGTGCAAGCCGATATTTACGACCGGGCACAGGCAATTCGAGCCTGCAATGCTGCCGGCTATGTTTATCAATGCGCCCAGCCGCCCTATCACCAGTGGGTGGAAAAATTTCCATCTCTACAGCAAAACATTCTGGAAGGCAGCGCCGCGGCTGGCGCACGTCTGATCATCGGGGAAAACCTGTATATGTACGGTGAGGTTGATGGACCTATCCATGAAAATTTGCCCTACGCTGCCACCACCCGCAAAGGTCAACTGCGGGCCAGGATGGCACAGGCCGCGCTGGATGCCCACCAGAAAGGCATACTGCCGGTCGTGATTGGGCGCGCTTCGGACTTTTTCGGCCCCCGTGTGCTGGCTTCCACCCTGGGTGAACGAGTGTTCGTCCCTGCCTTGCGGGGTAAAACCACAAGTTTTGTCGGAAATCTCGATTTACCTCACAGCTATACTTACATCAAAGACTTTGGCAAGGCGCTGGTCAGGCTGGCACAAGAAGATCGAGCCTACGGACAGGCCTGGCATGTCCCTACCGCCCCCGCCGTAACTCAACGCGAATTGGGTGAGATGATTTTTGAAATTCTGGGTAAGCCTCCAAAAATCAGTGGGATGGGAAGATTCATGATGGCAATTGGCGGTTTGTTAATTCCCGAAGCACGCGAATCAGTGGAAATGATGTATGAATTTGAAAAACCTTTTGTGGTGGACTGCAGCAAATACACCAACGCCTTCGGTCAAACGGCAACCCCTCTGCGAGTGGCATTAACCGCAACAATTGACTGGTACCGCCAGCACGTATTGCAATAAACTGACCGGCCAGCGCCACAAATGGGGATTCAATCTTCCCAGCGGGTGTGAAAAACACCCGCTTTGTCAACCCGACGGTAAGTGTGCGCTCCAAAGAAATCCCGCTGGGCTTGAATCAAATTCGCCGGAAGCCGTTCACTGCGGTAGGCATCAAAGTAGGCCAGCGAAGCGGACATGCCCGGTACGGCAATGCCCTGTTCAATCGCAACCATGACAACCCTGCGCAAGGATTGCTGACGGCGGTTAACTGCCTCGCTGAAGTAGGGCGAAAGCAGCAGGTTTTGCAGGCTGGCATTTTCCTGATAGGCAGCAGTAATGTCATTCAACAGGCTGGCACGGATGATACAGCCCGCCCGCCAGATGCGCGCCAGTTCTGCCAGATTGAAAGCGTAATCGTACTCAGCTGAAGCCAGACGCAGCATCGCCATACCCTGCGCGTAGGAAAGGATTTTGCTGGCATATAACGCCTCGCGCACGGCTTGAATGAGATCCTCGCTGCTGCCCGTATAGGATGGCGCGGCATGGCTGAAAATTGTGCTGGCATGAACGCGCTCCGCCTTCATTGCAGAAAGGATGCGGCTGTAAACGGCTGCGTCAATGGTCGGCACTGCCGCCCCTATATCGAACGCGTTCTGGGCAGTCCATTTTCCGGTGCCTTTCTGCTCAGCCTCATCCAATATCAGGTCCACCAGCGGTTGTCCGGTTTCCTCATCCACCTTTGCCAGCACTTTGGCAGTGATTTCGATCAAAAAAGATTTCAATTCACCTTCATTCCACCGGTTGAAAATCCCACTTAACTGACTTGCGGTCAGACCCAACACCCGCCGCAGCACCTCATAGGCTTCGGCGATCAACTGCATATCGCCGTATTCAAT
>NZ_DAOUBL010000019.1:0-1538 GCF_034432615.1 Bellilinea sp.
CGGCATTTACCGCGTGCCGGAGGCGAAAATTCTGGCTGGCAGCAACTACGCCGATGTCGGCTTTGATGTGGACGAAGAAAGCGGGCGGGTGATCGGCATGGCGGCGATTGATAACCTGATGAAGGGCGCTGCCGGTTCGGCCGTGCAGGCAATGAACCTGATGTGCGGTTTTGAGGAAACCGCCGGCCTGACCTTTGGCGGTTTGCATCCCATTTAGTGGAGGAATCAGCCATGCTGGTTATCAAAATTGGCGGCGCCGCCGGCGTCAACTTTGCTTCCATCTGTGCGGATGTGGCCGAACTCGTTCAACAGGGGCAAAAAGTGGTGCTGGTGCACGGCGGCTCGGCAGAGGTGAACGAAATTTCAACCCAACTCGGCCATCCGCCGCGCTTTGTCACCAGCGAAAGCGGTTTTACCAGCCGTTACACCAACCGCGAAACGCTGGAAATTTTTGCCATGGTCACGGCCGGTAAAATCAACACCCTGCTGGTGGAACAGCTGCAGCAAAAAGGTGTGAACGCCTTTGGGCTGACCGGTCTGGACGGGCGCTGGATGGTGGCGCACCGCAAAGAAGCCATCCGTGTGGTGGAAAACGGGCGCAAACGGGTGCTGCGCGATGATTACACCGGCAAGATTGAGCAGGTCAACCCGGCGATTCTCTCCCTGCTGCTCGGCATGGGGCTGACGCCGGTGGTCGCGCCGCTGGCGATCTCGCCTGCTGGCGAAGCGCTGAATGTGGACGCCGACCGCGCCGCGGCGATGGTGGCCGGCGCGCTGGGCGCGCAAAGCCTGATTTTACTGACCAATGTGGCCGGTCTGATGCGTAAATTCCCGGATGAAAGCACGCTCATTCATCATCTGCCGCGGGTGGAGGTGCAGCGCGCCATTGAATACGCCGAAGGGCGGATGAAAAAGAAAGTGTTGGGGGCGGCCGAGGCACTGCAAGGCGGCGTCAGCCGGGTCATTTTTGCGGACGGGCGCAGCGATCACCCCCTGCTGGATGCCCTGAATGGAAAGGGAACGATAATCGAATGATGGACATCATCGAAATTGAAAATCACCATACCTCCGGTTTGTACACCAAGCGCCCGCTGGCGATTGTGCGCGGGCAGGGGGCGCGCCTGTGGGACAGCGAAGGACGCGAGTATATTGACTGCGTCGGCGGGCAGGGGGCGGCTAACATCGGCCACGCCAACCCGCAGGTGGCACAGGCAATTGCCGAACAGGCGCAGCGGCTGATCTCCTGCCCGGAGATGTTCTACAACGACCGGCGCGCCGCCTGGGAAGAACGGCTGTGTCAGGTCAGCGGTTACCCGCGCGTTTTTTTGTGCAATTCGGGGGCCGAAGCGAACGAAGCCGCCATCAAGTTTGCCCGCCTGACCACCGGCCGCAGTGAGATCATCGCTTTCAAGCGTGCCTTTCACGGGCGCACGTTCGGCGCGCTTTCGGCGACGTGGGAAAAGAAGTACCGCGAGCCGTTCGAGCCGCTGGTGCCCGGCTTTATCCACCTGACCTACAATGACCGGCAGGCGCTGCAG
>NZ_DAOUBL010000020.1:0-8864 GCF_034432615.1 Bellilinea sp.
AGTACTGGGAGAACTTCTGGATGGCATTTCGCGCCGAACGCCGCACTCGAATCCGATCTATTCTGGTTTTTATCATACTGGCAACCATACCCTGCTACTGTTTGGGATTTTTTATCCTTCAACTGAACCGCAATGTACCTCAGCCAACGGCTACCCCAACGGTTACGCTGACCTATACGGCTGAACCGCCCCAACCGCCAACCCTGACACCGACCTTTTTCATTCTTCCAAGTGATACTTTCACACCCACCCCAACGATTACGTGGACGCCGACTCAGACATTTACCCCGTTTGTGCCGCCGACCCGCACACCGACGATCACCGAAACGCCAACTCTGACCCCTACTGAAACATCCCTTCCGCCAACCGATACACCGGTGGTGAATACTCCAACCCCTACCGAAACCTCAACTTCTCCATAAATTTCAAGGGAACAATTCAACCAATGACGAGCGAAATCAAGGATTTTCTCAAAGATCTGATTTCTCTGCCGGGGCTTTCGGGATACGAAAGCCCGGCACGCCAGCGCATTCTGCACGAATGGCAGCCGCTGGTGGATGAGATTTCTACAAGCCCGCTGGGCAGTTTGCACGCCCTTAAGCGGGGCAGTGGAGATGAGCCGCGCCCTTCCATTTTGCTGGCTGCTCACATGGATGCCATTGGCATGATGGTTACCGAAATTGTGGACGGCTGGCTGCGTTTTACCCAAATAGGCGGGATTGACCCGCGCATTCTTCCCGGCCAGCAGGTGGTTGTGCATGGCCGACAGGATGTGCCGGGAATCGTGGTTCAGCCGCCGGCACACCTGCTGCCCGATGAAGTTTCTCCCCGTCAAACGGTGGAAATGAAATACCTGCTGGTGGATACCGGCTTGCTGCCCGAGCAGGTGAATGAAGTAATACGCGTCGGCGATTTAATTTCCTTTGCCCAGCCACCGCTGGAACTCGGCAATGACCTGTTGGCGGGGCACAGTCTGGATAATCGCGCTTCGGTAGCGGCGCTGACCCTCTGTTTGAGGGATCTGCAGCGGGTGCGCCATATCTGGGATGTGTGGGCGGTGGCTACCGTTCAGGAAGAAATTACTCTGGGCGGCGGGTACACTTCGCCGTTTTCCATTCGTCCCGATCTGGCTGTGGCTGTGGATGTGACCTTTGCCAGGGGGCCGGGCGGCCCTTCGGATTACCGCACCTTCCCGCTGGGGAAGGGGCTGACGATTGGTTGGGGAGCAAACATTCATCCGGCTTTTTACCGTGCCATCAAGGAAACCGCTGAACGGCTGGACATTCCCTTCCACAATGAGGTCATGCCGGCTCACTCCGGGACGGATGCCTTTGCCATGCAGGTGACCGCAGAGGGCATCCCTACGGCGGTGCTGAGCATCCCATTGCGCTACATGCACACCCCGGTTGAAATCATCTCACTCAAAGATGTGCAGCGAACCGGTCATCTGCTGGCGCAGTTTATTGTTGGTTTGCAGGCGGATTTCATGGAACAGATGAAGTGGGAAGAGTAAACCGATTGACAAAATGATCAATCCATTGCTCACATCGGATGAACCATTATTACTGGAAGATGCTCAGAAACTCGCATCTCAATCCCTGGATTTTGCTTTGCTGGTTTCCGGTGGCTTGTCTGAAGAGTCATGGAAGTCCATCTATTCTATTTTAGATGAATTGGCGCGTGCCCTTAAGAAGGGTGGGATATTGTTTGTGCAGGGCTTACCGTCGCAGTTGCCCTCATTAGGGGTGTATCTGGATCAAAAGTTGAAATTCAAGTACTGGATTGTTCTTGAATCGACCAAAAGGGACTTTACCAAAGGGCTGCCGTCTGTCCATAGCGGTGTGCTGATGTATGTGAAGGGTAATACATTTGCAGTCAATAAAGTTAGAGTACCGCATGAGTACTGCTTTGCCTGCGGACGGACGCTGAAAGATTGGGGAGGTAAAGCCCACTTAATGAATCCATCCGGAGCGGCTATCTCAGATGTTTGGAAGAGCCTTGAAGGAGAGGATAATTACAGTTCTTTGGGCGTCACATTCTATCAAAGACTGCTCAAGATGGTAGACATAGATGAAAAAGAAATGAGTGGTTGGGCGGCTCCGAAAAACGCTCTACCCATTCCTCAAACAAAGGGGATGATAAAAGAAAGTAAAATTGCATACCAGCCTAACTTATTTTCCATCCTTCAAACGGTTAATTCGGATGACCAGCCTGAGGATCAAAACAAAGAATTTCCGGGTTTTAATGTGATTTTGCAAGGTGACGCCTTGGAAGTATTAAAAAAGTATCCGGATGAATCAATAGATTTGGTCTTTGCCGATCCTCCATACAATTTAGATAAGTCTTACAATGTCTATAATGACGAACTGGCGACCAAAGAATATCTGGATTGGTGCAATCAATGGCTGGATGAATATATTCGTATTTTGAAGCCAACCGGCTCTTTATTCGTGCTTAATTTACCGCATTGGTCCATGTACCATGCGGATTACTTGAATAAACGTTTATATTTTCAAAATTGGATTGTATGGGACGCCTTGTCTGAGCCGCGTGGAAAATTGATGCCAGCGCATTACAGTCTGCTTTTTTACACAAAGCAAAAAGAAGGTTTTACCTTCAATTATGAAGGGTTGAAGAATCTTGACAGCCGCGTCTATTGTCTGCGAGCTTCGTGTGTGCGCAGTCGCAAATCCAGAGGGGAAAACAAACAAGAACCACTCACAGATTTGTGGTGGGATATTCACAGGATTAAGCACCGACGCGATCGAGATTATCATCCCTGCCAGTTACCGGAAGGATTGCTCAAACGCATCATTTTATTGACCACAAACCCAAATGATGTGGTATTGGATGCTCTGGCGGGAACCGGTACCACCATTATTACGGCAGCAAAATTAGGCCGCCGATTTGTTGGGATTGATATTGATCCCTACTATGTTGAACTCATGCAAAACAAGATCAAGGAGATCCAACTTAACGGCAAGATAACGCGTATACCGGTCAAAAAATCAAAAATCGGTTTGACAAAAAAAGAACTTCAACTGGAATTACGATCTTTGGCGAAAAAATTGGGAAGACTTCCAACTCCAGAAGATGTAAAGACCTACAGCCGTTATGAGTTGAAGGTCTATTTTGATGTATTCCCGACCTGGGGAAAAGCAATCAAAGCGGCAAAATTGGAGATCGCTGATGACAAGAACGGTTGAAAAAATTTCTTTTGAACAAGTTTGGCAGACCGCAACGGTTTTTTACCTCAACGCTTCTTTAGAGGACGAAATTGACCATGAAGTTGAAAGTCTTCTCAACCTTGCGGAGCAATCTGATCTTTCTAACAGGCAGGTGGTTACAGAAGAGTACCTTCGGGAGAAAATCGCCCAAAATCCGGCGGTTTTAGATGTGATCTTAAGGGATCTGGAATTATCAGAAGAAAAATTCTTAAGATTGATATCCCTGTTAAGGCGTATAGGGAGAATTGAAGGCGGCTTTGATGCGGAATGGTCGCTTGCGAGAATAAAGAGTATCCTTCCCCGGCATCCAGACTTGTTAAGTCAGGTGGCTTCTTTGCTGTATAACGGTTGCAATGATCAAGAATTAGCATCTTTAGTTCCGCGCTATTATCTGGAAAGTTTGAATTACGCCGAAATTGGCGCCAGCACTCAGGCTGCCCGTAAAGTGCGTTACAAGCGTTCCTTGATCGGTACTTACGGAGCAAAGAAGGGGCATAAAGTTGAAGCAGAGATTCAAAATATTCTGCTGCGTGTTCGAAGTGAATATGGTATTCCCTTTGAAAAAGGGCGCTCCCGTTTCGTTGAGACGGATATAGATTTTGCCGTGCCGAATCTGGATGACCCATGGGTTATATTGATGAGTTCGTTTCAAGAAACGACCAGCAGCGGTCAAACGAATAAAGCCCGCGATATGTTAGCCATCTATGACCGCGTTCGACACGCCAATAGCCGTTATAATGAACGGCGGGTGTTCATTAATTTTGCTGATGGAGGCGGCTGGCTGGCAAGGCGGAGAGATCTCTACAGGCTTTGGGAAAACTGCCATTTTTTCCTGAACCTGTTCAACCTGTCCGATTTAGAACAAATTGTCCTGGAATACGTTCCTGAAAAATACTTTCATAGACTGTAGGTACAATGGACGAATACCCTTCAATTTCACTTCCTGTGTCTGAAAGTCAACTCAATCTGCTTGAACGGCTCTCGAACGCCGTTGCCGTTTCGGGAGATGAGCGCGAAGTGCGCGCCATTGTCCTTGAAGAAATCCAACCCTTTGCCGATGAGGTGCGGGTAGATGCGCTTGGCAATGTGCTGGCAGTTCGTCACGCAAGCGGGGAGAATCCTCTGCGGGTGATGCTGGCGGCTCACATGGATGAAGTTGGATTCATTCTCGTGGAGGAGGAAGAAGGCGGCTGGCATCGCTTTGAAGTGGTCGGCGGGGTTGACCCGCGTGTGCTGGTTGGCAAGCCGGTAGTGGTGGGCAAAGACCATCTGGCCGGCGTGATTGGGGCGCGCCCCATCCATTTGACAACACCCGATGAGCGAAAAAACGCTCTTTCTGTGGATCAATTACGCATTGATTTAGGCAACGAGAATGGTAAAAAGGTCAAACCGGGCGAGCGAGCCGGCTTTGCCACCCGTTTTCGGCAGGCCGGCCCGAGCCTGATTGGTAAAGCGCTGGATGACCGGCTGGGGGTTGCCATCCTGATTGAATTAATCAAAAATCCACCCGCCAATGTGGAATTGCTGGCGGCTTTTACCGTGCAGGAGGAGATCGGCTTACGCGGGGCAAAAGTGGCCGCTTATGCCTTGAACCCGGATCTGGCCATTGCAGTGGATGCCACTCCCGCCAATGATCTGCCCCTGTGGGATGGCGAAGAAAATACCCGCTATAATACCCGTCTTGGCGGCGGGCCGGCAATCTATGTGGCTGACGCTGCCACCCTTTCGGACCCGCGCCTGATTCGCCACCTGATTCGCACAGCCGAGGAGATGGGTATCCCCTACCAGATTCGCCAGCCGGGCGGTGGCGGGACGGATGCGGGCGCCATTCACAAACAGCGCGAGGGTATTCCGGTGGTATCTGTTTCGGTGCCGGTGCGCTATGCCCACACCCCGGCATTGCAGGCGCGCCTGCTTGACTGGGAAAATACCCTGTCTTTGTTGTATCACGGACTGGAACGGCTCAGCCCGGAATTGTTCTCGGAAGATCGCTAAATAAATCCAGGAGAATTGCATGAAAGCGTTAATTCAAAAACTGGTGGAAACCATTGCCCCTTCGGGTTATGAAATGCCCATCCGCGAACTGATTTTAGGGGAAGTCAAAGAAGCGGCGGATGAGGTGCGTGTGGATGCGCTCGGCAATCTGGTGGTGCGCAAAGGTCAAAAAAGCCCGAATGGAAAGCGCATCATGCTGGCGGCACACATGGACGAGATCGGCTTGATTGCCACGCATATTGACGAAAATGGCTTTGTGCGCTTTTCGACGATTGGCGGTGTGCGCCCGCACACCCTCTACGGCGGTCGGGTACGCTTCTTGAACGGCGTTGCCGGGGTGATTGGCGGCGAACGCCTGGAAAACATGGATCGGGTACACGGTTTTGAAAAACTGTTCATTGATGTGGGCGCAACCAGCCAAGAAGATTGCCCGGTGCGGGTTGGGGACGTGGCTGCTTTTGAGCGGCCTTTTCTGGATTTGGGCAAACGTCTGGTGGCAAAATCCATGGATGACCGCATTTCGGTTGCAGTGATGATTGAAACGCTGCGCCAGTTGAAAGACACTCCCCATGAAGTTTTCTTCGTGTTCACCACACAGGAGGAGGTTGGGGTGCGCGGGGCAACCACTGCCGCCTTTGGAGTTGACCCGGAAATTGGCATTGCGGTGGATGTCACTGCTACCGGTGATACCCCCAGGGGTATGAAGATGGCAGTTGCGCTTGGCAAAGGGCCTGCCATTAAAGTTAAAGATACCGGTATGATCGCCGATCCGCGGGTGGTGCGCTGGATGGCGGATACAGCCGAACAAGCCGACATCCCCTACCAGCTGGAAATTCTGGAAGGCGGTTCCACGGATGCCCGCGCCATGCAATTGACGCGCGCCGGTGTTCCGGCCGGTTGTCTTTCAATCCCGTGCCGGTACATCCACACCCCATCTGAGATGGTGGATTTTGAGGATGTGCAAAACGCCGTCCGCATGCTGATGGCTTTGCTGCAAGCACCGGTTGATTTGAAATGAGCCGTCTGTTTCCCCGCACCGGTAAAAACCGACAGGGGGATGCGAAGCGAATGATACCACCGGCGCTGGTGCGCCTCACTGCGGCGGTGTTGATTCTGGCGCTGCTGGCCGGGTGCGTCGAGTGGTTGGAACCGGTTTTTCCGGGGTTATTCACGCCGCTGCCGACCAGCACGCTTGAGGGCCAAATCACGCTCACACCAGTACCTGAACCGAGCATCACTCCAGAACCGCAGCCGACTTTTGGCGGGGCAATCACTCTGACGCTCTGGCTGCCGCCGCAGTTCGACCCGGCTGCCGATACACCCGCCGGACAGTTGTTGCAGCAACGCTTGGATGCGTTCATGGAGGAAAACCCCGGTGTTTTGATTCACGTGCGAATTAAAGCCCCCTCGGGCCCCGGCGGTTTGCTCGAGTCGCTGACCGCTGCAGCAGCAGCGGCGCCAGCCGCCCTGCCTTCGGTGGTTACCCTCAACCGCGGCGATCTGGAAGCGGCTGCCCTGAAAGGCCTGATTTACCCGCTGGAAGGAGTGAGCGAGGAAATCGAAAGCCCGGACTGGTATCCGTATGCCCGTCAGCTGAGCAGGGTGCAGGACATCCCGTTTGCCCTGCCGATTGCCGGTGATGCGTTGATGCTTTTTTACCGCCCGGCTTCGGTTGGAGGAAGTCCGCCGCAAACCTGGCAGGATGTGCTGGCGTTCGGCAACCCGCTCCTCTTTGCCGGAGATGACCCGCAGGCATGGCTAACCCTGACGCTTTACCGGTCACTGGGCGGTTTGGTGCAGGATTTGCAGGGAAGGCCTGCTCTTCAGGCGGATTTGCTTCAACAGGTATTTGAACTGTATCAGGAAGGAGCGCGGCGGGGCACTTTTCCTCAGACGGTTGCCCAGTATCAAAGCGGCGGGCAGGTCTGGCAGGCATATCTGGATGGTCAGGCTGACTGGGCAGTTACCTTTGCCTCGTTTTACCTGACTGACTTACCGGCAGATACTGCTGCATTGCTGCTACCCTCGCTGGGCGGGGATGATTTCACACAGGCTACCGGTTGGAGTCTGGCGATTGCTGAACCCGATCCGCAACGCCGTCAGCTGGCGGTAGCGCTGGCGGAGTATCTCAGCGCGGCTGATTTTCTGGCAGAATGGGCCGTAGCGGCTGGTTACCTGCCGGTACACCCCACTTCTCTGAGCGGCTGGCAGCCGGTTACGCTGCAAAACACGCTGAGCCGGGTGGTGCTTTCGGCGCAAATTCGGCCTTCCAACGAAATTCTTGCCAGCCTTGGCCCGGCGCTGAGAGAGAGCAGTCTGGCTGTCTTGCGCAACCAGGCCAGCCCGGCTCAAGCGGCCCAATCTTCGGTGGAGAAATTATTAGCACCATGATCAGGCATCTTTTCAGCAAGATCTTGGAAGGGGCTGTCAAACCGCTGGGCTGGCTCAACCGGCAGAATCCCCATTTTCTCTGGTTGGGAGTTGTCCTGCTGGCTTTTCTGGCTGCTATGGCGTTCAGCGAGCCGGTTGCACCCCGCCAGATCAGCACCCCATCACCGACTGCGGTTGTTACGCTATTGCCAACCCAGTCCGTGACCGGCGAAAGTCTGGCGCTCAGGCCCTCCCCAACTCCCATTCCGCAGGAGTTGATTGCCAACCGCGAACAGACCTTTGGAATCGTTTTTGGGGCGGTTGTATTGGTGCTGATTGTCATCATCGGCACGTTGAGCGGAATTGCCGCTCAACGTCAAAACCAGAGCGGTGCTTGAGGCGGTGAGGCTTCAACCATTGCCTTTTTTGGGCAGCTGAATTTTCACAAGAGTCAATGCGGAGAACAGAAACAACGCCCCGTAGATGGTGAAGATGACCAGATAACCAAGCCCGGGTTCGATTTTGTTGAAGAAATCGGCAATGGGTCCGCCGATGCCGGCACCGACAATGCCCGCCCCTGCACCTGCCAGATTGGAAATCCCCAGATAGCGACCGGCTTCCTGCGGGGGGGCTAACTCAGTTCCCAAAGCCCAGTTGGAGGCGAAGAAAGTGCCCGTCCCCAGTCCAATGATACAGCCGCTGAGGATGACGATGGGAAAATTGGGGGCAAACAGCAGCACCAGCGTACCCAACGCGGCGATCAGACCGGCGTACAAGACCAGCTTTTTCGGTCCGAAGCGGTCAGCGAGCGTGCCGCCGTAAATGGCTGAGGGAATCAGAAAGACGGCTACCGCTGCCAGCAGCAGGGTGGTGCTGGTAGCCGGGTTGGGCAATTGCAGCACATCGCGCAGGTAAAATTGAGCAAACCCCTGAATTGACCCAACCGCCGCCAGAAAGAGCAGCCGGTTGATCACCCACCAGATGAACGAAGTCTGCTGGCGGGCTTCCCGTCCAATGCCGACCGAAGCGCCGAAATACACGCCAATCAGAATGGAACCGGCCATTGCCACCAGACCGGCCAACCCGATCAAGAGAATTTGCCCTTCACGGCTGATGCCCATTTGGGTCAGACGATTCCCGCTGATATTCACCAGCCAGACCGCCAGGCGGGTAGCGCCCACAAAAATACCGGTCAGTGCCAGCAGGCGCAGGAAACGGTCGCCAACGCCGTTGGTTGGTTTTTCGCCGATGGGGGTTTCACGGGCAAACAAA
>NZ_DAOUBL010000021.1:0-2869 GCF_034432615.1 Bellilinea sp.
ATTCCACTTACCGCCCCGGCTGTAAGGACTGACTTTTGCTTCATATACCCTTCCACCTGTGCGCAGATGACAACCCTCCTCCTTCCAGTCCAGGCAGTCAAACTGCGGAGAATGTACCTGCCAGCCGCTGGCCGAAAAGACGCTTTGAATATATTCCGCCGCCTGGCGATTGCCCCGGCTGCCTACACTCCGTCCGCCTGTTTTCACACACAGGAATTCCAAATGCTCTTTGACCAGTTCTTCCCAGTTTTGTGTATTCATACAAGATCCCTCCCAATAGCCAGAATCCTCACCCTGTACAAAATTTTAAATCGAAAGAATCGGATATACTTCCTACCAGAGGAGGATTAATCCCCTCCCTGAAGGTCGTGGAGTCACTTAATGCAAGATGGAATGGTCATGAAAGCGACCCGCCGCCATTTTAATCAATCCCTTTTTCGTCGCTGGCAGGCTTCCTGGCGAGATACACTGGTGTTGTTGCGTCAATTTCGTCTGCCCCTGCTGGTTTTTGCCGCTGCTTTGTTAGGGGCAGGTGCACTTTATCAGCAGCTGGCAATGCGCTTTGGCGAACCGGTGGATGGTTTCGTTGCTGCAGTGTATCTGATGCTGACCATTGCATTCCTGCAGCCAGCCGGAGAATTTCCTCATCATCCCATCTTACAAGTATTTTATTTCTTCATGCCAGTAATCGGCTTGTTGACGCTGGCACAGGGGCTGGCAGATTTTGGCATCATGCTTTTTAACCGCCGCGCGCGCAGTAAGGAGTGGGAAATGGCAATTGCTTCAACTTTTTCCAATCATATCATTCTGGTTGGATTGGGACATTTGGGTTATCGGGTGGTCGAGAAACTGCATTTTCTGGATGAAGCCGTGGTCGTCATTGAACTTGACCCCGCCGCCGATCTGGTCAACACGACCCAAAAAATGGGCATTCCGGTCATTCAGGATGATGCTTCGCGTCCAACAGCACTGGAGGCCGCTGGCATTGCCAAAGCCCGCGCCATTGTACTTTGTTCGCAAAATGATGCCTTGAACCTGAAAATAGCCCTCAAAGCCCGCAGCCTGAATCCTGATGTTAAAGTGATTATCCGTATTTTTGACGACGATTTCGCTGACGCGCTGCAGGCGCAATTCGGCTTCATTGCGATGAGCGCTACCGCCATGGCTGCGCCGGCGTTTGCCGCAGCAGCGGCCGGTACCGACATCACCAATCCCATTAATATTGAAGGGCAATCGCTCAGCCTCGCGCGCCTGCAAGTCAAATCCGGCTCACACCTTGCCGGTATATCCGTTGGAGAGGTTGAAAAAAATTATGATGTCAGTGTCGTGATGATAAAAGACAGCCTTCAGCAGGATATGCACCCTTCGGCCGAAAGGCGCATTCAGGCCGGCGAAACGCTGGTTATTTTAGGCGGTCTATCTCAATTGAACATTTTGCTTCGCGATAACTAAGGCTTAATTTCAAAAATGAACACGCCGCCCCGCCGGTAAATCAACACGACATCCGCACAGTTCAACAAAGCGTTGGGCTGTAAACTGCCGCGCCCTTCGCGGAGATAGACATACGCCGCCCCGCTTTCCTGCACCAACGACCGGAACGCCTCATCACAGGCAGAAAGGCGGCTGGCGCGCTCAGCCCAATCGTTGATGCGCTGAACTTCCCCGGCTTTCCCCAGGGTATATAACGCCGGTGGCAGAAGGGTTTGCCGTCCGGTGATCAGCGGCAGCCAGTAACCGCCATCCACCCCGCGAAAGACACCCGTCATCCACTGGGTGGTATTGATTAAAAAACGCGCATCTGGGGGCGTATTCTGGCGGATCCAGTCGAAAGCCTGCAGATCTGCGCGGCTAACAAAAACGGTTTCAGGATTGATGACCGAGCGGCTCTGCCACCCGCCCCATCCGATCATGCTCAGGGCCGCCGCAAGGAGCACCCCCTGCCCGGCCAGCCGCACAAAACGCCATGGAACACGCTCAACATGCTCCCCCAACCCAACCAGCCCGTTCGCCAGCAGCAGGGCCGCCGGCAAAAAGAGCACAATCGCCATGTGATCCGGGCGGATTGGGTTCAGGCGCAGCCCCCAGGGCAGCATCAGCAGGGCAATCACCAACCCCCAGGCTGCCAGCCGCCGCGCCCCGCCCTGAATCAGCGTCCACACCAACCCCAGCCCGGCAGCGGCGAACAAAATGTGACTGTAGCGCGGTCCTAAGAGATAGAGGATATAGTTCCAGTATTCTGCCTGCCCGCCATCCAGCGGCGAAACCAGCCAAACGCTGGCGCTCGCTCCAAATTGCCTCCAGATGCGCCACAACCACGGCGCAGCCAGCAGCACACCCCCGGCGGCGCTCAGGGCGGCGGTCAACGCGCTGCGCCGGTCTGGGGCATCCGCAGAAGTCGGCCTGCCCCGCCAGCGGCGGAGCAGCCCTTCAGCCAGCACCAGCGCCACCCAAAAAGCCAGCAGCAGCAGAGCAGTCAGGTGAGTCAGGGCAACCCCGGCAGTGAGCAGCACCACATGTATCCGCTCGGCATTTCGCGAAGACGGGCGGGCAACCCGTTCAACCGCCAGCATGGCCAGCGGCAGCAGTACCAGACCGGCGGAAAGCGTGTAGCGCCCCCAGGTGACATAATAGGCCGGCATTTGAAAGGCAAACGCCACCAGCAGCGCGGCAAGAGCGGCCCGCTTCCAATCCCCCCACCAGCCCTTCGCCAGCCGGTAAACCGAGAGCGCAATCAGCCCATTGAGCGCCTGCCCGAACACCAGCACACCGGCAGGCGCATCCCAGCCGCTCAGCTAGACAAACCACGCCGTAACGAGATGGAAGCCAAAATGGTAGGCAAGGTCTGCGTTGACCTGCGGTGCAAGGCTGG
>NZ_DAOUBL010000022.1:0-2272 GCF_034432615.1 Bellilinea sp.
GTAACCGAGACAGATCAGCGCGGCAACTTCCTGCTCGCGCGGGGTGAGCAGCTTCCAGCACCGCCAGGCCTCCTCATTCTGACGGCGGTGCTGCAGGCCGGCCTCGATCAGCGTCTGCAGAATCTCCTCCGGCGGGCGCTGCTCCTGATCCGCCAGCTGACGCAGGGACTGTTCCAGACGGGCATCGAGGGCAAAGGTGCGCTGCTGCTGCCCTGCCTCCTCCCTGAAAAGGTTCAACAGGCGCTTCCAGAGGTTCATAATCTTATTTTATAGAATAATTGTTCTATTGTCAAGCAAAACGCTGTGGAAAATTGCGCATTCTCAAAGTCGTTTGGCTGCTCAGTCATTCTGCTTCTAACCGGTTTAGGGATACCCTGCCAGTAACGACACGAACCCCCTCCTGCGCCTCCCCCAATATCGCTTTGGCGATATTGGGGGAGGTGGGTGGGGGTTGTTTTGCCACAATTTGAGTTTCGACACAAAGTTTTAGGATTGTCAAGCAACTTTGAGAAAGCCATACTCCACGACTGCCGCGCCACTCTTCAGTCCAGTTCAATATAAAGCCGTTTGTTGATGCGTCCCTTGCTTTTGTAATCCACCACGCGGATGGGGCCTACTTCGCGCGTGTTGGCCACATGCGTGCCGCCGTCTGCCTGCAAATCCAGTCCCACAATTTCAACCGTGCGCACTTCCTGAATTTCCGGCGGCAGCAGGTTGATTTTGGTACGAATCAAATCGGGAATCTGAAAAGCAATTTCGCGCGGCAGAATCTGCACCCGCACCGGATGAGCGGCTTCCACTTCGCGATTGACAGCCTGCTCGATGACCGCTACCAGATCGGCAGTCAGGGATTCAAATTCAAAATCCATGCGCCCCTTGAGGGGTTCCATTTCGCCGCCGGTGACCAGCGCGCCGTAATCCCGAAAAACCACGCCGCAGAGGATGTGCAGGGCGGTATGGGTACGCATCAGCGCATAGCGCCGATCCCAGTCCAGCGCGCCATGCAGAGTCACGCCGGGTTGGGGCAGGCCGGCTTCACCTGCCAGCGTATGCCAGATACCGGCGGGTGTTTTCTTCACCCGCGCCACCTGCCAGACGCCACCATTTTCATCACTCAACATGCCGCCGTCACACGGCTGACCGCCCCCGCCGGGGTAAAACGCAGTTCTATCCAGCAGGACAGCACGGTTTTCCTCATCCACCTCCATCACACGGGCGGTAAAGTCTTTCAGGTAACTGTCGGTAGCGTAAAGCAATTCGGTCATGGTGTATCCTCATCTTCGCTTGGTTAAATCATCCACTGCCAGCCCAGCGCAAAGAGCAGCAGATTGACAACGGTATGGGCCACAATCGCCGATTTCAACCCGCCCTGCGCCTGAACCAGCCAGGCAAAGCCAATTCCTGCCACAAAAGCGGGCAGCCATAACAACGGACGCAGCTGCAGGGTGGCAAACAGCGCCGCCGAAGCCAGCACCGCCCCCCCGCTTCCCAGCCGCGGTTGCCAGCGGCTGATTAACTCGCCGCGGAAGAAACGTTCTTCGGCCCACGGGGCGATCAGAACACCGGTCAGAAAGGTTGCCCAGCGGATAAGGGGGGCAATTTCCAGCGGCTGGGTCATTTCGGCGGCCGCCATTGCGCTTTCCACCCAGGCCCGGCCGATGCTGAACAGGTAAGCGCACATGAGCGCGATGGCCGCTCCGCCCAACAGGCCGCTCAGCCAGGCCGGGGGCAGGGCCCTGCGGGTTTGGACAAATGGATGCGGCAGGCCTTGAACGCCGGGAATGGCAAGAAATGCCAGGATCAATGCCTGCCAGAGAAACAACCACGGTTGACCGGGAAACAGCGGCGAACGCAGGCTCAGGGCGGGCAAAGTCTGTTCCAGATTGCTGAAACGGGAGGTCAGCAGGCGGTCCAGCCCAAAATAAACCGCCGCGGGCAGCAGGTAGGCCAGCAGCAGGACGAGCAGGATGGGATGGAGCACCGGCTGAGAAACCGCGCTGCGCAGGATGAACCCCAGCGCGCCGACTGCAAAACCCAACACCAGCAGGGTCAGAATGGAAATCAGCACAACAATTGTTTCGGCGGGCGTCTGCGGCTGATTCTGAATCAGCCACAGCAGGCCGACCGTCAGCAGCAACAGCAATAACCCGCCGCCGGCAAACGCCAGCGCAATCCGCCAGCTGGTGGAAAGACGCAGCGAATTTGCAGGTCGTTTCATGGGTTAATTGTACACCTCAAATCAACAGCGGCGTGCAGGGTTGAGTTGCACGCC
>NZ_DAOUBL010000023.1:0-17139 GCF_034432615.1 Bellilinea sp.
AGCACATAACGGACATGGGCGGCACCATACGTTTGGGCTAATATCCCTGCCAGCTGCAGCCGGATACTATTGCCCGGCACGCTTATCAACAAGAATTGGTGGAAGAACGCCATCGCCACCGTTTTGAATTTAACAATGCTTACCGCCAGATCTTTGAGGAGAATGGCATGGTTTTTTCTGGTATTTCTCCAAATGGCTTGCTGGTTGAAATTTGCGAATTGAGCGATCACCCCTTTATGGTTGGTACCCAATTCCACCCCGAGTTTCTTTCCCGCCCCAACCGGCCTCATCCCCTTTTCAAAGCATTCGTTCAGGCTGCTTGTGAACACGTCGAAGTAAAAGTTCAGCCTTTCACAAACTCAAAAGAAAAAAACCAAAAATTGGATTATACTTAGCATGTTTGGAGCACCAGTTCAACAGTCTTATGACTGTACACAGTCTTACGACTGTTCAATCAAATCTTTCAAAAGAGGTAAATAACATGGATACAACAATTGAATCAATTCTTGCTCAGGAAATTCTCGATTCACGCGGCAACCCGACCATTGAAGTAGAAGTTGTACTGGCAGATGGCAGCTGGGGACGTGCCGCCGTTCCCTCCGGTGCTTCAACCGGTACTCACGAAGCGCTTGAATTGCGCGATGGTGATAAAACCCGCTACAACGGCAAGGGCGTACTCAAAGCAGTGGAAAATGTCAACAACGAAATTGCCGATGCCCTGATCGGCTGGGATGCGCTGGAACAAAAAGCGATTGATATGGAAATGATCGCTCTGGACGGCACTCCCAACAAGTCCAAACTGGGTGCCAACGCCATTTTAGGAGTCAGCCTGGCGGTCGCCAAAGCAGCAGCCAACTCATTGGGCTTGCCGCTTTACCGCTATATTGGTGGGGTTTACGCTCACGTCCTGCCTGTTCCCATGATGAATATCCTAAACGGCGGCGCACATACCGCCTGGCAGTCCACCGATGCCCAGGAATTCATGGTCATGCCGCTGGGAGCGTCGTCCTTTGCAGAAGGTCTGCGTTGGGGAGCTGAAATCTATCATGCGCTCAAAAGCGTCCTCAAAGCACGCGGTTACACCACCCTGGTAGGTGATGAGGGCGGATATGCTCCCTCACTCAAAGCCAATGTTGAGGCGGTAGAAGTCATTTTGGAAGCCATCCAAAAAGCCGGCTTTAAAGCCGGTGAGCAGGTTGCCATCGCTCTAGATCCAGCTGCTTCGGAGCTGTTCGACGCTGAAACCCGCAAGTACAATCTACGCAAAGAAGGGAAAATGCTCTCCAGTGAGGAAATGGTGGCCTTCTGGAAGAATTGGATTGACCAATATCCGATTGTTTCACTGGAAGACGGTTTGGCGGAGGACGATTGGGAAGGCTGGAAGATTGTGATGAGTGAACTGGGCGACCGCGTTCAGATCGTTGGCGATGATTTGCTGGTGACCAACCCACAGCGCATCCGCCGCGGCATTGAAGAAAAGACCTGTAATGCTCTGCTGGTCAAGTTGAACCAGATCGGCTCACTCACTGAAACAATCCAGGCGGTTGAAATGGTGCATCGTGCCGGCTGGCGGACTGTTGTTTCTCACCGCTCTGGCGAAACCGAAGACTCTACGATTGCCGACCTGGCTGTTGCGCTCAATACCGGTCAAATTAAAACCGGTGCCCCTGCCCGCTCTGACCGGGTTGCCAAGTACAATCAACTGCTGCGCATCGAAGCTGAGTTGGGTGATACGGCTCAATACGCTGGCTGGAGCGCTCTGCGCCGCTAAACACCGACTTGTGAGGAAAGAGAGACCGGTGGGAATAAAAAACCATCCCACCGGTATTTTTTTATTGCCTCATTCTGAATCTTTCAGCAAATTCAAGAACGGCTTGCTCGGTCGCCGCGTAACCTTTATTAAAACGTTGGTTGATATTGTGATCCCCCTCCGTTTCTACATACTCCAGCGGCGCATTTATCTGGCGTATCAGAGCCTGGGTTCCCTGGGGCAACACCACCGGATCATACTTCCCCTGTACGACCAGAACAGGAACCTCAATCCGTTTTAAGCCTTGAATAATCAACTGGCTGAGCCGCCTGAACTGCTCTAAGAACACCATTGGCAGGCGAATGTCCATCAAAGACCGACGCACCTGCGGATCGTCCAAATTGAATCCTGGCAACAATTCGGTTGAAGCCGCGCGGAATTGTTCAGGCTTCAGCCAGCGTGTACGGAAGGGATAAATGGACACCGGCAGAATGGTTCTGACCGGCAGTGCCAGCCACTTAACCCACCATGGCTCGGCTTTCCAGAAGGGAGAAAGCAAAATTAACCCATCCGGCTTTACCTTACTGGCCACCGCCAGAGAAATCCCCCCACCCAGTGAGTAACCCATCAATAAAACGGGAGAAAAATTTTGGCGCAGGTCATTCAGGTTCTTTTCCACCTCTTCCAACCAGTCGGTTACACGGGTTTGAAAGAGGTGAGAAAAACCAGTGCCATGGCCGGGTAAACGCAATAAACGCACATGCCAGCCAGCCTTGTTCAAGGCTTCTCCAAGCGCAAGCATCTCAGCCGGACTGCCGGGAAAACCATGCACCAGTAAGATTGCGCCATGCTTGCCTGGCAGGTCGGTGGTATCATGCAGCGTTTCTTTGAAAATTCCAAGGTCGGGCAGGGGCTTTTCCAGGGGGGCATGTGTTGCATGCCAGATGTCAAAGAAGAACAAAAAACCACCCTGAACGATAATGCCAATTCCCGTACCGGCTAAGAAAGGATCATTTGCCCCGCGCAACAGGTAAAGCAAACTGCCGCCGGTTATGTAAAACACATCCAAACCGGTGTTGATCCATAAAATTTTTCTCATTTTTCGGGTTTCTTTTTCTGCAACCGTCAGATCAACTGTCTGAAACAGCCTGGGTAAAGAACCGCGTAAACCAAACAGGGCAATTGCCGCATCTACGGCTGCCCACACAATCGCTTGAATGGCAAATCCGCGCCAGAAATCTCCGCGTCCAAAAACCAATAACCCGAGGACGACACTGAGTAAACTCCATAACAACAGTCGTCTGGATAGTAAGTGCTGATAGTCCCAAATCATGTCATTCCAAAAACAAGTCTTTATAGTTATTTTGATAAGCAGAATACATTTTCTGCGCCAGTTCCTCCGGTTTAAGTGCATTCGCCGGCAGCCGGAAGGGAACTTTTTTCCACAATGCAGTGTCCACCGCGGCAGGACGCACAACCACAACTGCCCGTTTCAGTTCCTTACGCAACACTTCTGCAAAGGCTTCTAAACCGGCTTTAGCAGCAGCATACGCTGCCAGTCCTGGCAACCGCATCCGCTCACTGACCGCCCCTAAAATGTAAACTGGCGCGCCTTCGTTCAAAAGCGCTTGACTGTGGTAAATGGCATGAAATACACCATTCAGGTTGGCATTCAAAATTCGCTGCCATTCTACCTCGTCCATATTACCAATGGGTTTAGAAAGTATATCACCAATCGCGTAAACCCACCAATCCACGCCGTCAACTTCCTGTGCTATGGCTGCCACAGCCTCGCGAACAGAGTAAGAACTGGCAACATCCACCTCAAAGGTTAATGGGGTAATTTTCCTGGCCTCGACTTCACTCCTGCCCGTTCCGACCACCTGCCAGCCTTCTTTCAACAAAAGCCCTGCCAGCGCAGATCCAATTCCACCATTGACTCCCCAAATCAACGCAGTCTTATTCATCTTGTTCCTCACCAATTTCCTCAATGACCTTTAGGATTTCGTTATTATCCGGAATATCCGACATGGACGAGGCGTAATGTTTATAGCGAATCATTCCGTTTTTATCAATCACAAACACCGCCGGCATCCTGCCGAGTTTGAGCAAGTTGACCTCCTGGTAGTACTTATCCGCAATCTTCGACTTGATATCAGGCACCCCAACAAAGGGCATGTTTTCCAATTCCCAAAAACGCTGATAAGCACGCGGCCCATCCGGTCCTAATGCAATAATCTCAGCACCTCTTCGGCTAAACTCATCGTAATCCTGACGCAACTGCGCCATATGCTTCACGCAGTATGGTCACATGAACCCACGGTTGAAAACCAGAACGACCACCTTTTTCCCACGATAGTCTGATAACCGAATTGTATTCCCATGCGTATCTACAGCTTCAAAATCTGGAGCAGGGATATTGATTTTTAATTGCTTGGGCATCTTAAAGCCACCTCCAATGATTATTTGATTTCAGCCAAAAAGTCCAAAACTGCCTTCAAAAATGGTTCGGGGCATTCCTCCTGCGGGACATGTCCACAATTAGGAAAAACAGCCAGTTTTGCCCCGGGTATCTCATTGGCAAGCCGCAGACTTTCGGCAGTTGGGACAATGCGATCATCATCGCCAGTTACAACCAGCACCGGCATGGTGAGTTGATCAAGCCGCTCCGCCAGACGTGATTCACCACTGACTTTGGTCAACTCCCACAAAGCACGATCCCAGTTTGCCACTTGCAACGGTTTTCGATAACCCTCAACAATATCATCCGTAATTTTGGAGGGATCATGCCAGGCAGCCCGTAAAAAAGCATCTCCCTGTTCGCCGGCAATTGAACGTGCAAACCAAGGTCCCAGCCGGTCAAACTGGGGTGTACGCAGCAACGGGCGAATCCACGCCGGTGCGCCGCCACCCGCATAAATCGCTGCATCCACCAGCACTAGCGCGCTCACCCGTTCAGGATGTGCCAGCGCTGCAGCAACAGCAACGGTGCCGCCAGCTGAATTGCCGATCAATACCGCCTGTTCAACGCCGAACTGATCCATCAACCCAATCAACAATTGGATTTGCGAGGTAAGGGTATAAGGCGATTCTCCTTCCCATTCACCGGGCATGGGGCGCTCCGTCAGGCCAAAAGCCGGACGGTCAAAAGCAATTACGGTACCGGCTTTTGCCAGGGGCTGCATCACTTCACGCCAGGAAAAGGTGCTTGCCCCAAATCCGTGCAGTAAAATCATCACTGGTTCGCCACTCCCATATTGTTTGTAATGCACATCAATCCCATTGACCTCAATAAAACGGCTGTCATCATCCATTAGCGCCGTTACCGGAACAGGATCCGGCAAAGGTGGAATAGGAATGACCAGCGGCCCGATGGTAATCACCAGTAAGACCACCAGTAAAAACAATCCAATAATCCGGAAAGGTTTCATTTTTCCACCCCGTTGAGAGATAATTGCGCCAAAAACTTGGCCGTTTCTGCGACAATGACCAGTTGCTGATCTTCGCGGCTGATCAAGGCCTGGCCGTCTCCCGGTTGATTTCCATACCAGCCAAATTGCGCATGATTACCACCCGCAATTTGCACCCAGTGCGTATCGTCCGGTAAAAGGCTGCGCGAGGCTTCAACCACATCCGTTGTTGCCAGTCCATCTTCACTCCCGTAAATCGAAATCACCCGAATGGGTAAATTTTTTAGTGGATTATTTTCCGCCGGGTATGAAGCCCACAAAACCAATCCTTGCACTTGATCAGGATTCTGATATACAAAATTGGCCGCCATGGCGCCGCCTAACGAATGCCCGCCAACTGCCCATCGTTGAATTTCCGGATGAGAAGCGATCACCTCACTTGCTTTTTGTGGAGCAAAAACCGCTAGATTGAAAGGCATGGGTACCAGCGCTACCAGAAATCCGGCACTGGCTATATTTCTTGCCAGCGGGGCGTACGATCGCCAATCCACCCGCCCGCCGGGGTAAATAATAAAACCGGTAGTTACCTGACCTGCTGTTGGCAAGAATTCCCACCAATCCCCTTGGGATTGGGTCACAACCTGTTCGTCGCTGATCAACGCAGCACTTGCCTCTGGCATCGGACCTAAAGGGGTATAAGCCCAAACCGAAAATCCACCAAAAACAACAAGAATTATGGCGAGTGGGAGAAGCAATAAAATTTTTCGTCTGTTCATAATACCCATTCTAAACCACCCTGAGTTGTGGAACAAGATATAATTGTACAAAGGTTTTACAAACGGTGAATAAGGAATATTCAAATGAGCGAAATTTACCAACAATTTGCCGAGGTATATCGTCGGGGTTCTTACCCGGAATTTTCAAAATGGGTTTTTAATTTGCTGCCGTCCCTGTTAGAAAAATATGCCCTGCCAAGATCTGGTAAGTTGCTCGACCTTGCGTGCGGTGAAGGCACCTTTCTGGAAGGAATGCTTCTCAATGGTTGGCAAGTAACCGGCCTGGATCAATCTTCGAACATGCTGCGCTTCGCTGAAGCCCGCCTAAAAAACACTGGCAAATCTTTCAGGCTGATCCAGGATGACATGCGCAATCTTTCCTTCGAGAATGAGTTTGATCTGGTTACTTGCTGGTTCGATAGTTTGAACTACTTGCTGGAATTGGCCGATCTAGAAAATACTTTCAGGCGCGTTTTTCGCGCGCTCAAACCCAACGGCGGCTTCCTGTTCGACATGAATACCCTTTATGGGCTTTTTGTGCGCTGGCAGCAGCACCCCGTTTACATTTCTCAGGAAACAGATGATCTTCTGGAAATTCATATCCCCTCCTGTGACTACGAGAAAAGCGAAGCCTCTTTGCGAATAATCCTCTTCGTTCGCGATGACCAGAAAAACCAATGGAACCGCTGGGAAGAGATTCATACCCAGAGAGCATACCCAATGGACCTCATTCAATCTGCATTGGAAAAAGCCGGTTTTCAGGTACTGGCTCGGCTTGGGAATCTTACCGAACAAAGTCCGGCGTTACCCTCATCGGGGCGGGTCTGGTTTATTGCCCAAAAACCTGCTTAGCCAAGTTCATCCCTCACCTGCTGCCAAATACCCGCAAACATTGCTCGCGTAAGCCTGCCAGTTTGAGTATTTTGCCGGCTGGGATGATACGAAGCCAACAACCACGGCAGATCATCCGCAGGACGGTAAAACGCCCCATGCCGAAACGGCAACAACCGGTTTTGCGGTCGGATGATTTTCTGAACACGTTCAAAGGCGATCCGCCCCAAAGCAACAATGCCCTCCAGCCTCGTCAGCAATCGAATTTCTTCAACCAGGTAAGGCTGGCAATTGAGAATTTCCTCCATCAGTGGACGGTTATCCGGCGGAGCGCAGCGACATATTGCGCTGATGAAAACATCCTGCAGTTCCAGTCCATCCTCCCGGTGTACGGCCTGTGGCTGGCTGGCAAAACCCGCTTCGTGTAAAGCCTGATAAAGAAAATCTCCAGAGGAATCGCCCGTAAACATGCGACCGGTGCGGTTCGAGCCATGGGCGCCCGGCGCCAAACCCACAATTAACACCCGCGCTTCAATATCCCCAAAACCCGGTACCGGCTTCCCCCAATAGTCCCAATCCGCAAAGGCGCGTCGGCGCTCCCGCGCTACCTGCTGCCGCCATTCAACCAGACGCGGACAGCGCCGACAGGTAATGATTTGATCATTTAGCCGCTCCCAAAACAGTTGCTGCGATGACAATGAAGTCCTAATCCTCTTCGCTGATAATAACAGTTTTCAATTTCACCGCCGGGCTGTTAACCTTAATCGGGTCACGTTCAGGTATAGAAAGCAGAACATCCATTCCTGAAATCACCTCACCAAACACGGCGTGACGATTATCCAGCCAGGGGGTCGGCACATGGGTGATAAAAAATTGAGAACCGTTGGTATTTGGGCCGGCATTCGCCATCGAGAGAATGCCGGGTTTGTCGTGCTTCAGGGAGGGATGAAATTCATCTTCGAAGCGATAACCCGGTCCACCTCTGCCGCTACCGGTAGGGTCGCCACCCTGGGCCATGAAATCGGCAATCACGCGATGGAAGATAGTGTCATCGTAAAAGCCTTGTCGGGCAAGGAAAACAAAGTTGTTGACTGTTTTTGGCACCTTATCGGCATGAAGGCGAACAACAATATCTCCCTTTTCAGTCACAAATGTTGCTGTGTAGCGCTTCTTTGGGTCTATCTGCGTTGCGGGAGGTTGACTCCATTGCAAATTCTTTTTGGTCATGATTTCTCCTTTTCTTGATTATACAATCAACATGGCATCACCGAAGGAATAAAAACGGTACTCAAGTCGCACAGCTTCCTGATATGCATTCAAAATCCGTTCTCTGCCAGCAAAAGCCGAAACCAGCATGAGCAAGGTTGAGCGCGGCAAATGAAAATTAGTAATCATTGCGTCCACCGCTCTGAATGAGTATCCAGGCAGAATGAACAAACGCGTTCTCCCGCTAAAAGGTGCAACCACCTGCCCCGCCGAGGCGTTCAAAGCTGCGCTTTCCAAAGTCCGCACCGAAGTGGTTCCCACTGCAACAACCCGCCCGCCTTCTGCGCGAGCAGAGTTGATCAACCTCGCGGCCTCCTCATCCAGTTCACACCACTCACTGTGGATGGCATGCTCGCGCGGGTCTTCTTCGTTGACCGGCGCAAAGGTATCCAGCCCTACATGCAGCGTAATTCTGGCAAACCGGACTCCCTTTTGTTCAAGGCGACCGATCAGTTCCGGCGTAAAGTGCAAACCGGCGGTTGGTGCGGCGGCAGACCCGGGCAGCCGCGCAAAAACCGTCTGATAACGTTCCGGATTTTCGAGTTTTTCATGAATATAAGGCGGCAAAGGCACCTGCCCCTTTTTTTCAAGGTAAGGTTCAATCTCCATCTCAAATCGAACCAGGCGACGTGCCCCATCCAGCACGGCTTCAATCACGGCTCGCGGGCCATCCACCAGCTGGATCACGGTTCCCGCCCCTACTTTTTTACCGCCGATCAACGCCTCCCACACCCTTTCGCTTTCGCGTCTAAGGAGAAGAATTTCAACTTTTCCGCCAGTGGGTTTGATTCCATAAATTCGTGCAGGAATCACCCGTGTTTGATTAATGACCAGCACATCTCTATCATTCAAATATTCCGGCAGTTCATAAAAATGGCGATGCTCCATTTCGCCGCTCTGGCGGTTCAGTACCAGCAGGCGGGCATTATGACGCGGCTCAATCGGATGCTGTGCAATCCGTTCGGGCGGTAGATGATAATCAAAGTCACTGGTACGCATGGTTCGATGAAACTCAATTTTTAGGTTATTCTGCTGTTGAAGCATCAAACAGGGTGGGCTGACGCTGCTCTCCCGGATAGGGGATCCCCAGATGTTCGTAGGCCAGGCGGGTTGCCACTCTGCCCTGTGGGGTGCGGTCTAAAAATCCCAATTGCAGCAAATAGGGTTCAACCACATCCATAATGGTATCGGGTTCTTCACCAATTGAAGCAGCAATCGTGTTCAGTCCCACCGGCCCGCCGCCATATTTTTCGATGATGGTGCTTAACACCCGCCGGTCTACATCGTCCAAACCCAGCGGGTCAACATTCAGTAAATTCAACGCTTCTTGTGCCACCTCCCGGCTGATGGCACCATCTGCCCGAACCTGCGCAAAATCCCGCACTCGCCGTAATAAACGCAGAGCCACCCGCGGGGTACCTCGCGCCCGCCGGGCAATTTCCTCTACCCCAGCCGCTTCAGCCGGCACTTTTAGAATTTGGGCTGCCCGCTGCACAATCACGCACATTGCTTCCAGTTCATAATAATCCAGCCGGTAAACTGCTCCAAAGCGGGCCCGCAGCGGCGCACTGACCAACGCTAACCGTGTGGTTGCACCAATCACCGAAAAACGCGGCAGTTTTAAGCGAATGGATCGCGCTGAAGGCCCCTTACCGATCACGATGTCCAGAGCGAAATCCTCCATTGCAGGGTAAAGGACTTCCTCAACCGTCTTACCCAGGCGGTGAATCTCATCAATAAACAGAATGTCCCCGGCATGCAAATTGGTGAGAATGGCTGCCAGATCGCCCGCTCGTTCAACTGCGGGTCCAGCCGTGATTTTGATATTGACACCCATCTCGTTTGCCAGCACATGCGCAAGTGTCGTTTTTCCCAGCCCGGGCGGCCCGTAGAAAAGGACGTGATCTAGTGGTTCGCTCCGTTTGCGGGCTGCACTGATCAAAATAGATAAATTTTCCTTGACCTGATCCTGACCGATCACTTCGTTCAAATGTCGCGGTCGCATGGCTTGATCCAGCCGGTCATCCGGTCGGGCTTCGGGTTGTACCAATCGGCTTGAAGAATCGTTCATGGCAACGATTATACCCTCTTTCGTTTGGTCGAATGGGTTTATAATGGGAAAAATCTTCTCCAAGGAGCAGATATGTCCCAGGTCTTCATCTCCCAACATCCGCTGGTAGCCCACAAACTTGCTAAACTTCGCTCAACCCAAACCGAACCGAAAAAATTTCGTGAATTGGTCCGCGAAATCACCATCCTGCTTGCCTACGAAGCCACCGCCGATTTGCAAATCCAGCCTGTGCAAGTGCAAACCCCATTAGGTACTGCTCCCGGTGCAGAGTTGCTGGAAAAGATTGGATTGGTACCCATTCTGCGCGCTGGTCTGGGAATGGTTGAAGGGATCTGGGAAATGATGCCCTCTGCTGAAGTCTGGCATATTGGCATCTACCGAGATGAGAAAACCCTTAAACCTGTCCAGTATTACAACAAATTACCCACCGAACCGCGGGTATCTGTGTGCCTGATCCTCGATCCAATGCTTGCCACCGGCGGTTCAGCCGTTGCTACCGTGGATATTCTCAAGCAATGGGGAGTCAGACGCATCAAATTTGTCGGATTGATTGGCGCGCCGGAAGGCATCCAGAACATGCAGCAACATCACCCGGATGTCCCCATTCATCTTGCAGCGGTGGACGACCATCTCAACGAAATTGGTTACATCGTTCCGGGTTTGGGAGATGCCGGCGACCGTCAATTTGGTACCGGGTAATTTTCACCCCCCAATCTGAATCATACACCTTCCATTTGGGCTTATGTGGCTGGCCAGTTGATGTCCAGCTGGTTTCTTTTGTAGCGCTTCCTCCAACAGAGATTCAATTGGTTTTCCAGCTCGCAGAGCCGGTAAAACCGGAATTTCCAGGCCGCTCATCAAGCAAGGGCGTAAATGGCCGTCTGCCGTCAGGCGGATGCGATTGCAGCGCTGGCAAAAGTGCTGCTCGGTTAATGGTGAAATAAAACCAACCGTCCCCATGCCCCCTTTCAGCCGATAAGGTCTTGCCGGTCCGGAATCGTTTTCCAAAATGGCTGGCTCTAAACCCAAAGGTTGCAACAAAGCCATGACCTCACTGACGGGCATAAAAATTTGCTCTGGCGGGGGAAACCCTTCGCCCCATGACTGCTGATTTTCAATCGGCATCAATTCAATAAAGCGCAAATTCCAGGTATGTTTCAGGGTCAATTTTGCCAGATCAACCAACTCATCATCGTTAATCCCGCGCATGATGACCGTGTTGATTTTGATCGGCGTTAACCCACACACCTCCGCCGCAGCAATCCCCCTCAAGACATTCTCCAGATTTCCTCCGCGGGTGATCTTGGTAAATTTTTCAGCATTCAATGTATCCAGACTGACATTCACGCGCTTTAAACCCGCTTGGGCAAGCGCGCCAGCATATTTTTCCAGCAAAATACCGTTAGTAGTGAGACTGATATCCTCAATTTCCTCAATAGCAGAAATCATCTGAACCAGTCTGGGCAAGTCGGCCCGTACCAGAGGCTCACCGCCGGTGATGCGCACTTTCCGAATACCCAACCGGGCAGCCACCGCCACCAATGCCGCAATTTCCTCATAGCGCATGATACGTTCGTGCGGAACATAAGGTACACCTTGCGGCGGCATGCAATAGACGCAGCGAAAATTGCACCGATCGGTTACAGAAATTCGCAAATAGGTAATTTGTCTGCCGAAGGAATCGATTAGCAAGGGGGTATTCTCCTTATCTCATCCACCATTCTACTCAAAAGATAGCATTTTTTCACCTAACCTTACTCCTTGATAATGGATGATGTTTGTCAAATTACCTCTAATCCAGTCGCTTTACTTAACAATTTCCGTAAGAGCCAGAATGGCAGAATCAGGAATAAGTGCAATACCAGAGAAAACCCAAACACAAGAGCAACGGCACCTAAAACTCGGTTGATTGGATCAACCAAAACCAGCAACCATTCTCCAACTCCGGCAATCAAGAAAATTATAAGAATGATCCCGATAATCAGCGTGCTCGGCAGCCACGCACGCCGGTCGGATGCCGAAGGCAGCATGGTGGAACTGATCGTAAAAGCTAGATAAAACCATAACCAAAAATCTGGCATTTTTCCCATATCAGCCAATCCACCCCAAAGCTCGTTCAATCTTACTCCCGTTTGAATTTGACCAAACCGAAAAACATCCAAAGGGAAAACAGCAATCCAGCCAACCGTGAGCACACCGCTGATAAAAGGCGCTGCTCCAATTAATGTCTCGCGGAAAACGTCGGCAGGGGCCGCTTCCACATATCCCAACCGCAAAGTTCCATCCGGCTGCAATTGGGGAATGAGCGAAAATTTTCCGGTACGCACTCCCACAAGTTTAGCCGTAATCCAGTGACTGGTTTCATGAATCAAAACACCGGGAAAAAACAACAATGCAAATAATCCTAAAGCCAGCGCCGGACTGCGTGTCAGCAGCAGAAACACCCCCTGAATCTCGCGGTGCAGCCTGCGCTGCACCACGAGAAAAACCAGCAGGCTAAGGATAAAAAGGATCAGCCCGCTATAGGGTTGAAGCCAACTCACTTTGCAGCGGCAGCGACGATGTTGACGAATTCAGCGGCTTTCAGGCTCGCACCGCCGACCAGTGCACCGTCTATTTCAGGCTGACCAAAAAATTCCTGTGCGTTCCCAGCCGTAACTGACCCGCCATACAAAATCCGAATTTGTTGAGCAGTTGGGGTATCAAATAAACCAGCCAGTGCCGGTCGAATGATTTCCGCCAGCACACGATTAGCCACCTCCCCGCTGGCTGCCCTACCCGTGCCAATCGCCCAAACCGGTTCGTATGCAATTACCAGTTTTGTGGCCTGATCTTTGGGTACATCCTTCAAACCATCACAAACCTGGCGGGCAACCACTTCCGCTGTGCGGCCGGCTTCGTTTTCTTCCAGCGTTTCTCCAACACAAACAATCGGAATTAATTGATTTGACAGAGCGGCATGCACTTTCTTGTTGACCGTCTGATCGGTTTCCCCAAAATAGGTACGCCGTTCAGAATGTCCGATAATCACATACTGGCAAAACTCCTTGATCATCGCCGGTGAAACCTCACCGGTAAAAGCCCCCTGAGCCTCCCAGTGCATGTTTTGCGCTCCAAGGCCAATCTCTGTTCCCACCAGCATAGCAGAAATCGGCATCAGCGCAGTAAATGGTGGACACAGCACCCGTTCAACTGCCGAAACGGTCTGCAACCCAGGCAGCATCTCAGCCACCAGAGCGCGAGCCTGTTCCACAGTTTTATTCATCTTCCAGTTTCCCGCGATTAATGGTGTACGCATGGTTCCCTCCGAAAAAATATTTGGCTTGTGTAGATTATACTTTACGTTTGGCATTTCTTAGGGTATATTCTAATTAACCGGGCTGGCCGGGTGATCGCGGCAGTGCATCTTTGTACTGCTGAGGAAAGTCCGCACTCCACAGAGCACGGCGCCGGGTAACACCCGGAGCGGGGTAACCCGCTGGATCGGGCCACAGAAACAAACCGCTGCCTGTTTCGGGCAGCAAGGGTGAAAAGGTGGTGTAAGAGACCACCGGAGTCCGCAGTAATGCGGCTGCCAGGCAACCCCCGCCGGGAGCAAAGCCAAGCAGGAACGAGGGGCTGCTCGTCCCGTTTGAGTTCCGGGTAGGCTGCATAGAACCGTCTGGTAACAGCCGGTCCAGAGAGATGATCACCCCATCTGCAGCCGTCCCATCAGGGATACCCTGCGGATGGACAGAATGCGGCTTACAGGCCAGCCCGGTATCTGCTTTATACGCCTAAATAGGCCTCTTTCACTCGTGGATTTTCAGCAATTTCCCTGGCAGTTCCCGAAAGAACAATCCGCCCGGTTTCCAAGACATACGCCCGATGAGAAATTGAAAGCGCCATTTGAGCGTTTTGCTCCACCAGTAAAATGCTGGTTCCTTGCGAGTTGATGTCCTTGATAATGTTGAAAATTTCTTCAACCAGAATGGGGCTTAATCCCATCGAGGGTTCATCCATCATCAGCAAGGTGGGACGGCTCATCAAACCGCGTCCGGTTGCCAGCATCTGCTGTTCGCCTCCGGAGAGTGTGCCTCCCAACTGATTCAAACGCTCCTTCAACCGCGGAAAACTGGTAAAAACACGTTGCATCGAATGTTCAATTTCATTGGGGTCTTTGCGGGTATAGGCTCCCATTAACAGGTTTTCTTTGACTGTTAACGGCGCAAAGATTTTTCGTCCTTCAGGCACATGACTGATTCCCAGCCGTACAATCTGGTCGGCCGGAAGCATGGAAATATCCTGCCCTTTGAACTTGATATGCCCCGTGCGGGAGCGCAGCAAACCAGAAATGGTGCGCAGCGTGGTGGATTTTCCAGCACCATTGGCACCAATCAGGGTCACAATTTCACCTTCCTCCACATGGAAGGATACACCCTGTAAAGCATGAATTGCCCCATAGAATACATTTAAGTCTTGAACTTCAAGCAGCATGACCGGCTCCTTTTCCCAAATAAGCCTCAATCACCCGTTCATTCTCCTGAATCTCTTTTGGCGTACCGCGCGCAATCACCTGACCAAAATCCATTACCGTGATGTACTTACAAATTCCCATTACGACACGCATTTGATGCTCGATCAGCAAAATGGTCAGATCGAAACGATCATGGATGAAGTGGATCAAGTCCATCAATTCCAGAATTTCGCGCGGGTTCATGCCGGCCGCCGGTTCATCCAGCAGCAGTAACCGCGGTTCGCAGGCCAGCGCACGGGCAATCTCTACCCGCCGTTGTTGACCGTAAGGCAGATTTTTGGCAATTTCGTTTTGCAGATTTTCCAAACCAAAAATCGCCAAAAATTCTTGTGCCTTTTCGGTTAATTCTCTTTCATGAACATCATACTTATGATTGTGAAGGATGCCATCTGCTATGCCATATTTGGTATGCGGATGATAGGCTATTCGAACGTTATCCAGGACAGTCAGGTTGGAAAATAAGCGAATATTTTGAAAAGTCCGCGCAATTCCGAGACGAGTAATTTCAAACGGCTCTAACCCGACAATCGAAGTATTATTGAACACAATATCGCCGGCAGTTGGTTCGTAAATGCCTGTAATCAGGTTGAAAACGGTCGTCTTACCGGCGCCGTTTGGGCCAATTAACCCATTCAAATCACCTTTTTTAAGGGTCAGGTCAAAATTGCGGACGGCGCCCAACCCGCCAAAGAATTTCGTCAAATCACTGATTTCGAGGATGGTTGACATGGTTGACATTATTACGGTCTCCTCATGCTTCGCTGGCAACCACTTCAGGTTTTTCCACTACTGTCTGCGCCCGCGGCAGGACGGTCTTTTGTTTGAGAAAGCCCCATTCAATATTCCCCAATAGACCCTGGGGACGAATGAGCATCAACAACAAAAGTGTGATGGGATAAAGAACAAACCGCCAGGTTGGCGCTTCAGTGCCCATTTGGCTGAGCAGAACCCGCAACAAGCCCTCCAGGAAGAAAATCCAGCCAAATGAGGCTGCTATCGTTCCGGTCATGCTGCCTAAACCGCCAAAGACAATGATAATCAACGGGTTGAAAGATTGGAGGAAGCCGAATGTGCCGGGACTGAGGAAACCGATGAAGTGGGCATACACAGCCCCGCCAATGCCGGCAAAGAAACTGCCAATCACAAATGCCATTAACTTCGACCCGGCAATATCAATTCCCATTGCTTTGGCAGCCACTTCATCTTCACGAACCGAGATGATTGCCCGCCCGGTACTGGACTGGATCAGGTTGCGCATTATGACAATGACCGCCATCATAAAGAAAAACGCCCAGAACCAGGTGGTCAGTTTCGGAATTCCGACCATGCCGCGCCCGCCTTTCATTTCGGGGAAGGGCAAGATCGTATCCGAGTTAATCATCAAAACATTGACCACAATGGTAAATCCGAGTGTCGCAATCCCAAAGTAATCTGAGCCCAACGTCAGTACCGGTAAACCAAACAAAAAGCTCACTTCCGCCGCGAAAATACCGGCAAACACAACCGCAAGGAAGAACACAATTTGCAGAGCCAGGGGTGAATTGAGAACGCCCGGGTTCAGGTTGGTTCCAAGCAACGGCTCAAACAGCGGATTCAAGGCATTCCCAATGTATACCGCCACAGTTCCTGCCAGAATGGCGCCGATAAGATAGAGTGTAAAAGATGAAAGAACCGGCACACCCCGGAACCGTTTTAACCAGCGTCCAATGTAAATCAACGCCAATCCACCAAGGATGGTACCAAAACCCACTACCAGCAAACCTCTTGCATCTCCATTGACCCAGCGATAGGTAATATCCGCAGCGGTGTAAGCGCCAATTCCATAGAAACCCCACTGCCCAAGACTGAATTGTCCATTGAAGCCGTAGATTAAATTCAAGCCCAACGCAACCATGGTCATGGCGCAGGCCTGAAAGAGCAGGCCGCTATCGAAATTGGTCAGTACCTGAAAGCCGCCAAAATCCGTCAATGCCAGTTGCACCACGCCAAAAGCGACCACCACCCCAATCAACTTGACCCAGCGGTTAGGTCGCGCCAACACCCACAATAAACCATACAAATAAGCCAGAATTGCAAAAATTTTGAAAATTGAACCGAGGAGAAATCCAAGTTCCATTAGGGCTCTCCTTTTATACCTTTTCTTTTTCCGGTTCGCCAAAAATACCGGTTGGTCGAATGAGGAGCACGATGATCAAGATTGTGAACGCAACCGCATCACGCATCGGCGTTGAAATGTATCCCATGGTCATTGCTTCTGCCTGACCCATGATTAAAGCACCCACAAACGCACCGGGGATACTGCCAATTCCGCCTAAAACAGCCGCCACAAAGGCTTTCAAGCCGGGTAAGATGCCCAGCTGAGTCCAGATTGAACTGTACGCAATTGCATACAAGACCCCTCCTAAACCAGCAAAGGCAGCCCCAATTGCAAAGGTAAAGGAAATCACCGAGTCCACATTGATGCCCATTAACCGGGCTGCTGGTTTGTCATAAGAAGAAGCCCGCATGGCAATACCAAT
>NZ_DAOUBL010000024.1:0-15921 GCF_034432615.1 Bellilinea sp.
GTAACCGAAGCGGGTGGCCACCTCTACACCAAAATTCCACTGTTTTTGATCGTCATACTTTAGATGCAGGAATGAATCATCCACCTGTGGACGGGTTGCAATTGCCTGAATCAGTTCAACCTGTTGGGGGCGCAGGCGGGCAAAAATTTCCTGCACTTCCGCAGTTTTCAGCCCGGGTTCAAAATCGTCCAGCAGGGGGTCGTATACATGATCGTAAGGAGCGAAGTAACTGGCGTATTCCCGGCGCAGTTCGACAATCTTTTCCAGATGCGGCTGAAACAAAGCAAAGTTCGATTCGCTGCGTGCTTGCACCCACGCACCCTGTGCCATGGTCGTTACACGGGCATATTCGGCAACTTTTTCTGCCGGCACGCGGGTCTGTTTGTCGTACTCGCGTTTAGCCAGTTTAATCAGACGGGCATCATCGGAATCGGGGTCAAGGGTTTGAGCATAAGGAACCAGTTCATCCAGCAATTTACCCACTTCGTCCGAGGTGGCCATCTCATGCACCAGCCGGGAAAGGGTAGCCATCTGCTCACCGCGTTCTTCTGCACCTTTGGGGGGCATGTAGGTTTGCTGATCCCATCCCATCAGTGCGCCGATCATCGAAAGATCCCAGATGGTCGCCATTTTTTCTTTGAGGAGGTTCAATTTTTCCTGCATGGGTGATCCTTTCTTCAAAAAAATTTGAGCGGGGAGTTGAACTGCCCCGCTCCATTCTACCTAAAAATCAGGCAACTTTCCAGCGTAACGGTTCGCCTTTTAGGGCGGCCAGAACTTCGGTGGCAATGTCCTCGGCGGCGCGCACCTGCGCCTCCACCGTTTGAGCGCCAATATGCGGCGTGCAGACCACACGCGGGTGTGAAACAAGGGGTGTAACGCCGGGCGGTTCCACGGCAAACACATCCAGACCGGCGCCGGCTACTTTGCCGGATTCCAGGGCAGCCAGTAAAGCTTCTTCATTAACCACGCCGCCGCGGGCTGCGCAGATGAGGTACACGCCGTCTTTCATTTTGGCAAAGGCATCTTCGTTGATCAAATTACGGGTGGTGTCGTTGAGGGGGGTGTGAATGGAAATGATGTCGGACTGCTCCAGGAGATCATCGAGGGTGGAGGAGCAGCCGCAGCGTTGTTCAATTTCTTCGCGGGTGCGAAGCGGGTCGTAGGCGATGACGTTCATTTCAAAGGCACTGGCGCGCTGCGCCACTGCCGAGCCGATCCGTCCAAAACCAATGATACCGAGGGTTTTACGCCACAGTTCACCGCCTTCCATTTCTTTTTTCAGCCATTTTCCGGCTTTCATCCCGGCATCAGCGCGTGGAATTTCACGCAGGACGGCCAGCATCAGTCCCATGGTCAGTTCGGCCACGGCAATGGTAGTTGCGGTGGGGGAATTGACCACGGTCACCCCTTTGGCTTTGGCGGCATTCAGGTCAATGTTATCCACTCCAACGCCAGCGCGGCCGACGACTTTGAGATTCTTCCCCGCTTCGAAGACGGCAGGGGTCACTTTGGTGCGTCCACGCACGATCATCGCATCATAATTACCAACGACCTGCAGCAATTCCTCTGCCGAAATTCCGGAGTGGTTATCCACTGTAGCAAATTGCCTCAAAATTGCCTGCCCGTTTTCTTCCAATCCATCGGTCAGCAAGACTTTCCATTCACTCATGACAGGTACTCCTTCTTCCGTTGTAGATGGGATTATGGAAATGCGGGGAGAACCCCCTCTGACATTGTACCTTAAGTAATCTGCAAGACAGGGATTCTAGATAAAAATCATCCCCCAATCCTGACGAATTTCCCGCCGAAAGAGCTTCATTTGTCCAGTTCCTCGATCAGTTTCAAACAGGCATCGTCGGTGGGATTGGGCTGGTAGGAGGTGTTGAACCAGGTTTGCAGGATTTCGCGCGCCACTGCTTCGCTGGTCAAGCGCAGGGAAAGACACAAAATATTGGCATTGTTCCACAATCGCGCGCCGCGGGCCGTTTCAGCATCCACACACAGGGCAGCGCGGATGCCGCGCACTTTATTGGCTGCCAGGCTGACCCCCGTGCCGGTCCAGCAAAACAAAATACCCTCATCGGCTTTGCCATGCGCCACTTCTTCGGCAACGCGCCGGGCGACCACCGGCCAGGAGTGCTGCGGCTGACCGGGCGGGTCTTCCGATCGAGGACCGTGGTAGGTAACGGTGTGACCCATTTTCTCCAGCTCCGCCAGCACTACCCCAACGACATGATGATATTCGTCGGCTGCAACCGATAATTTCATAACTCACCTCCTGTGTTAAAATTGCGCCGGATGAAATTTTGCCTGCATTCCCGTTTGCTTCAATCCGAACCGATGCGCCGCTGCCGGTTGACAGAATGCCGGGCGGCTTGTTGTGTTTATGGTGTCTGGCTGGATTGGGCGGAATGGGAAGAGATTCAGCTTTACGCACCATTAATCATACCGCATATGCCGCCTGATTTGAATGATCCGCGCGGGTGGGTGGACGGCAGGGTGGAGGACGACCCTTTTACTCCCAGCCGGCGGGTGATTCACAGCCGGGTGCTGCCGGATGCCGGCCATTACGGCGGTTCAGCCTGTGTCTTCTTGCGGGATGATTCGAGATGTGCGCTTCAGGTAGCTGGTGAACAGGCCGGGCTGCATCCGTGGCGCTTCAAGCCGTTTTATTGTATTCTGCACCCGCTGGATTTAAGCGAGGATGGCCAGATTACGCTGGACGAACGGGAAGCGCTGCTGGACGAACCGGGCAGCTGCCTGCGTCCCAGCGAGAATGTTCAGCCGTTGGTGAAAGTGTTTGAGCCGGAATTACGCTATCTGCTGGGCATGGATGGCTGGCAGGTGTTGCTTCAAGAAATCAACGAACCTGATAGATAACCACCTGCGGCTGATTCGATACCGTGTAGAGCCGGTCATCCTGCCCAAAATCCATGCCAAACACAACACCCGGCACATTGATGGTGCGCAGATACTGCCCATCCGGGTTGAATACCATGATTCCTTTGATGTCGCTGACGTAAATCCGTCCCTGCGAATCGACCGCTATGGCATTGATTGCTCTGAACTGACTGGCGTCCTCCCCGCCGCTGCCGAAGCGGTTGAGGTACTTGCCATCCGGCGAGTACTTGAAAACACTGGAAACAAAGCTGCCCGCCAGATAAAAATTACCCAACCCGTCCCCGCCAAGATAAGCACTCAATTCACTTTCGCCGGCTACACTTTCAATGGCGTCCTTAACCATCCATTCAATCGTGCCGTCCGGGTTCAGCACGGCCAAATCGTCACCGTTGGCAACCACCGCTAATTGATTGTTGCTGGTGAGGTAAACATCACTGATCGAAAGTCTATCCACTTGTAGGGGGGACAATTCCTCGCCATTCGCCATGTTGCGGCGGTGAATCATGCCGTCATAAACAACATATAAAATGCCATCGCGGCTGACAGCCAGGGAGTGAATGGTTGGTTTACTGGAAGCGCTAAATTGTTTGGAACTTTCTTCGATCCAAAGGTTGAGAAAATTACCCTGTCCGTCGAACTGTTGTACTCGGCCCGAACGGTAATCGCTGACATAAATATTCCCCTGGCTGTCCACAGCGATGCGGCGGGGGTCATCAAAGGTGCCCTCACCAATGCCCTGTTTGCCGAAAACTAACATCACCCGGTCGGGCGCAAAAGGATTCAGCGGCTGCCACCAGCTTTCCAGCGGACCGCCGTCCGAGACCAGCGCCCAAAACACAATTCCAAGGGTTAACAAAGAAACGAGAGTGATAATCAGGAAAGTCAGGCAGCCACTGATAGCGAAAACAGATGCAGCCCCTTTGGCGATTCTGGCAGTTTGTTGATTGCTCAAACGGACGGGTTGTTCCAGCAGGCTGGCAGCCGTCTGCAAGGCGGCCATCGCGCGGCGGGCATCCTCTAAACCTGCTCCGGTCAACTGACGGTAGCGGCGCAAAGCTTCTTCCTCTTCACCATTGCCAATCAGTTCCAGAATTTGTTGGGCATCCTCACCGTTCAGGGTGACCGCCTGGCTGGAAAAACGGTTTTCAACTTCGCCGATTTGTACAATCTGCCCCTGCTCCATCTGGTCAATGATGCGGCGCGCCTCGGCGTCATCCATGGCAAGTTCTTTCAGCAGCAATTGGACGGCTTCTTCTTTGCGTCCCGCACGGGTCAGGTTGGCGGCTTGCCGCAGCGAAGTGGCCAGTTCGGGCAGATTGAACAGGCTTTCTGCCGGGGTAAGGATCGGTTCAGCGGATGGAGACCGCCGTAATTCGGGCGGAACGATGACGGAGGAATGGCAGTAGGCACAGGAAATGACGCCTTGATCTTGAGCGGGTTCTTGCAGCGGGGCCGCGCAGTTTGGGCAGTGAAAGGTTTTACTCATCGGAGATTCTCACTTACTCCCCTTGTCCCAGTGAGTAGGCGCGTTCGCCTTCAAAGGTATAGAGGTGTTCCGTTTTGATGATTTGAAAACCGGCTTCATACAACTGGCCGAGCAATTCCAAAATCTGGCGGTAATCCACTTCTCGTTCGGCGGTGAAACGGCAGCGCCAGTGATCGGTACAGAAGGTTTCCGGGAAGCCGCCGGGATAGACTTTCACACCGCGGTTGGTGATCAGCCGCAGGGGCAATGCCTGAGGGGCCAGCGCGGCTAGACGTTCTCCCAATACTTGTGGGCTGCGGTTGTCCTCGTCCCAGTCCAGAAAGACATCCACACCGACCAGCTGCTTGCAGCACGGCGGCGCGCTTTTCAGCGGGGGCATCTGAATGCCTCCGCTGTGAAAATGAGCCGGCGGCAGGATTTGGGGCTGCTGCCCCAGCCGGTCAATGACCGCCTGTGCAAATTCCTGCGTACCGACCCGCTTTTGACTGATGCCGATGCGGTAAATATCAATGGTGTGGATGCCGTCCTCGAGGGTGCGCAGCCAGGCGTTGTGAATTAATTGGGCTGATTCGGCTAACCCCAGATGTACCAGCATTTGAACGGCGGCTTGCAACAAACCGGAGGGGTTGGCGATCCCTTTGCCGGCAATATCCGGCGCGGAGCCGTGAATGGCTTCGAACATGGCAAAGTCACGCCCGACATTGGCAGAACCGGCCAGCCCGACCGAACCGGCCACCTGAGCCGCCACATCCGAGAGGATGTCGCCGTACAGGTTGGGGGTGACGATGACATCCAGCACTTCCGGCTGGGCAGCCACCCGCGCCGTGCCAATGTCAATGATCTGGTGTTCGGCTTGTATTTCGGGATATTCGGCGGCAATTTCGTTAAACAAACGATGAAAAAGCCCGTCGGTGATCTTCATGATGTTGTCTTTGGTCATGCAGGTGACTTTGCGGCGGCCGTAAGCACGGGCGTATTCAAAGGCGTAGCGGATGATGCTCTCGCTACCGGGGCGGCTGATCAGTTTAAGCACCTGGGTAACCTCGGCGGTCTGCTGGTATTCGATGCCGCCGTACAGGTCTTCCTCGTTTTCTCGGATGATGACTACATCCATGCCCGGAAAAGCCGAGGTCACAAAAGGGGCGTAGGCTTTGCAAGGACGGATGTTGGCAAACAGCCCCAGCGACTTTCGCAGGGTAACATTAATGCTTTTGAAACCGCCGCCCTGTGGGGTGGTGAGGGGTGCTTTGAGCAGAACGCGGTTGCGCCGGATGACTTCCCATGCCGAATCGGGTATGCCGGATGTGACTCCCTGCCGGTAGATTTTTTCACCGATTTCGATTTCATCATACTCCAGCGGCGCACCAGCGGCTTGTATTATAGCCAGCACGGCTTCCATGATTTCCGGCCCGATTCCATCGCCGCGCGCAATGGTGATGCGTGTGTTTTCGCCCATCCTTTATCCTTTTTGACAAGAATTGTTTTCTCTTATAATAACGGTTTATAGATGATTTTTCCACTCCAATTTATGGTGATTATTTGGATAAATCAAAAGCGAGAAATTGCAGAGTGTTTGTAAGCCGTCCAAAGGGTACCTCTCGTATAATTAGAGTATGTTTTCCCCTAAAAACAAAATTGATTTTCTTCTCGGTTTAGCGGTCTTGTGCATTGGCGGCTTAAGTCTGGCTGCCTGTGCCGGGCGAGGGGTGCCCGGTTCGTGGCTGCTGACGCCGGTGGATCAGCCGGTGGTGGTCAGCGCCACCCCCCAACCCTCACCGACCGAAACGCTCGCACTGGAGGAGATTCCCACCCTTGCCCCGCCGCCGGTTACACTGGTTGCGGAGATCACCCTGCCGGCTGAACCCAGCCCGACCCTTTCAGCAACCGCCAGCGCCACCCTGCAGCCCACCGAAGCAGGCACGCCCACGTTTGGCCCCAGCCCGACCCGCACGCGCACGCCGACCCGCACGCGTTTCCCAACCCGCACACCCACCCCCAGCCGTACGCCTACCGTTACCCAAACACCGACCCCGCCGCTGGCATTCATGCGCATACAAAAGCCAGGGCCGTATTCCAAGGTTTCTTCTCCCCTGCAGGTGGAAGCGCTGGTCAGCCCGGGGGAGGATGGTTATGTCTATGTGGAACTCATCGGCGAAGACGGGCGGGTGATTACCCGCCAGGCACTGGATTACCGTTCATTCATGAACCGTTATTTCTATATCAACCCGCAGGTGCCGTTTGAATTGAACACGGCGGCGGAAACGGCGCGGCTGGTGGTGCGCGTGCAAGACCGTTTTCAGCGTCCCATCTATCTCTGTTCGGTCGAGGTGGTGCTGATGCGGCTGGGCAGGAGTGAAATAACCGCCCCGCAAATTGTGCAGGAGCCGTATGTGGTGCGTTCTCCGCGCGAAGGGGCGCTCATCAGCGGCGGGGTACTGCGGGTGATTGGGCTGGCGCGGCTGGTCAATGATCGGCCGCTGATTTTCGAACTGGTGGATGAAAGCGGTCAACTGGTCAGTAATGCGGTCATTGAGCATTCGCAGCCCTACGGCGACCTGAGCCATGTACCGTTTGAGGTATTTATCCCTTATTCGGTGGAGAAAGAAACACCCGTCCGCCTGATCATCCGGCAGGAATCGGCTACCCGCATCCCCGGCACCGTGTGGCTTTCCAGTATATTGCTTACCTTGCAGCCTTAGCCGCCGGTCATTTGTTGAAAACGCGGGTTGTCCCGCAACGCGTCCAGATCGGGGTCCTGCCGCGACCATTCGATCAACGAGGGGTCAATCTGTAAGGATTCTTCCAGCAAGTCCAATGCCTGAGTGTGATTGCCGGTGGCGGTCAGCAGGCAGGCCATATCGTAAAGCAGTACGGCGCGGCTTTTTCCCAATTCCGCAAGGGATGCGAGCTGCTGCAGGGCTTCATCTTGCAGCGAAGTGGCTTTGGAAAGGTTATTCAGTTTGCGGTAAGTGTGGACGAGATGGTGAATGACGTGAATATAACCATTCCCCAAGATATAAGAGAGGAGCGGAATGCCATTCCGCCATTGATAACGAGCGGGGTCGGTAATGTCCTCATCCTCAAATCGATTCAGGGCATCCTGCAGTGCGCGCATCGTATCTTCGGCTTCGCGCAGCAAAGCCGGCAGGGGGGTGTGCTGCTTTTCAAAGTAAACCTGCCGGTTGACCTCATCGTAAGGCGGATAAGACGGCGGCGGTTGATTTCGGAATGTATAAGCCAGCGTTTCGACCATTCTCTGCCGCCAGTAGGTGGTGTGGGCGAGGGAATCTTTGGGCGACCAGTTTTCAAAATTTCCTTCGGCGCTTCGTTCACCATCACTGAGGCTTTCAATCAGGTTCACTTCAGCCTGATAAGCCTTTCGCAGGAGTGAGCCGACCTTTTGAATTAGCGTTTTGCTCATAAAAAACCCTTTCTGCGGGTGCCGGTGGATTTACTCACCGATGATTTTTACCAGCACGCGTTTGCGCCGCCGGCCGTCGAACTCACCGTAAAAGATTTGTTCCCACGGCCCAAAATCGAGTTTGCCGTTGGTTACGGCAACCACCACCTCGCGCCCCATGATTTGGCGTTTGAGGTGCGCATCGGCGTTGTCCTCCCCGGTATTGTTATGCCGGTACTGGCTGATGGGTTCGTGCGGGGCCAGTTGTTCCAGCCATCGTTCATAATCGGCGTGTAAACCCGATTCATCATCATTGATGAACACCGAGGCGGTGATGTGCATGGCGTTGACCAGGCACAAGCCTTCACGGATACCGCTTTCGCGCAGGCATTCTTCCACCTGCAGGGTGATGTTGACAAAACCGCGTCTGGAGGGGATGTTGAACCACAATTCTTTGCGGTAGGATTTCATTGAAGATCCTTTCTAGGGCATGTTTTTGCGCCGCTGCAGAAATGTTTCCTGAGCGTTGACAGGCGGTTCACCTTCCGCCGGTTTGAGCCGTTTGTAGGTGCCGTCGGCATACATCAGCCGGGCTTTGACGTTATCAGCCAGATACAGGTTGAGGATATCCTCGTGAATGGAGCGAACCATGCGTTTATCTTCAATGGGGAAAAGCACTTCCACACGCTGGTTAAGATTGCGCGGCATCAGGTCGGCGCTGCCCATATAAATTTCTTCGTCGCCATTGTTGTGAAAATAATAAATGCGGCTATGTTCCAGAAAGCGCCCGACAATGCTGATGACGCGGATATTTTCGCTCAGCCCTTTAATGCCGGGGCGCAGGCAGCAGATGCCGCGCACAATCAAATCTACCTTAACGCCGGCCTGAGAGGCGCGGTAAAGCCATTCAATGATCGGCTGATCCACCAGCGCGTTCATCTTGAAAATAAGGTGTCCGTTGCCATATTTTTGTTGATGTTCAATTTCGCGGGCAATCATGGCTTCAAATTGCTTACGCAGGTTGATGGGCGCCACCAGCAGTTTGCGGTAATCCTCTTTCAGCGAGTAGCCGGTCAGGTAATTGAACAGGTCGGTAGCATCGGCGGCGATGTCATCATCGCAGGTGAACAGTGACAGGTCTTCGTACACCAGTGCGGTGATATGATTGTAATTGCCGGTGCCCAAATGAACATAACGGCGGATGTGGTCGCCCTCGCGTCGAACAACCAGCGCAACTTTGGAATGGGTTTTCAGCCCCAGCAAACCATAGGTGACATGGACGCCTTCCTGCTCCAGCAGACGCGCCCAGCTGATGTTGCTCTCCTCGTCAAAGCGGGCTTTCAGTTCCACCAGCACGGCGACCTGTTTGCCGTAATCCCGGCGGGCTTGCAGCAGGGCTTTGACCACCGGTGAATTGGAACCGGTGCGGTAGAGAGTTTGCTTGATCGCCAGCACACCGGGGTCGCGGGCAGAAGTGCGTAAAAAATCCACCACCGGTGAAAACGAATCGTAGGGGTGATGCAGCAGGATGTTTTCCTGTTGAATGGCGTTGAAGATGGCATCTTCTTCTGCATCCGGCCCAAAGCGGAGATTGGGCGGGGTGTACGGCACAAATGGACGGTCTTTCAGCTCATGGCGCTCGATGCGGGTCAATTCCATCACGGTGCGCAGGTTGAGCGGGGAATCCAGCACATACACATCATTGCGGTCCACCCGCAGGTTGGCAATCAGCATTTCTTTGAGGGTGTCCGGAATGTCTTTGCGAATCATCAAACGGACAACCGTTCCAAAACGTCGTTTGCGCACGCTTTCCTCGATGGTTTCCAGTAAATCGGCGGCTTCCAGTTCCTGAATTTCCATGTCCACATTGCGGGTGACATGGAAGAGGTGGGCGCCGGTTACCTTCAAACCCGGAAAGAGGTCATCCAGATTGGCGATAATTAATTCAGCCAGCCAGAGGAAGTAATGATGGCGGGGAACGGTACCATCCTTGCGCACGCTGCCCGAGGAACGTTTTATTGGCACCAGTTGCGGGAGGGTATCCGGCACTTTGACGCGCGCAAAACGCTGCTGTCCGTCTTTCCCCTCCAGGGTAATGGCAAGGTTGAGGCTTAAGTTGGAAATATGCGGAAAAGGATGGGCCGGGTCGAAAGCCAGCGGGGTCAGCACGGGGAAGACCGTTTCGTGAAAGTAATCATCGGCGATTTGTTTCTGGCGGGCAGTCAAGTCGCTGTACGAACGAATATGAATACCGGCCTCATCGAGTTGAGGCATTAACTTTTTGTTCCAGTATTCCCGTGCTTCGCTCATGATCTTTTGGGAAACTTTGCGGATCTCAACCAGCTGCTGGGCAGCGGTCAGGCCGTCAATCGAGAGATCCACCACCCCTTCATCGCGCTGCAGGATCAAACCACCCACCCGCACCATAAAAAATTCATCCAGATTTGAGCCGAGGATGCCTAAAAACTTGACCCGTTCCAGCAGGGGATTCGATTCATCCATCGCCTCTTCCAAAACCCGCCGCTGGAATTCGAGCATGCTCAATTCGCGGTTGATATACAGGGCGGGATTTTTGAGGTCAATTGCCTCAACACCAGGAGAAATAATTTCGGGCATTTTTGGCAAACTCGCTTTCTTTTTACCTTTGACCATAGGGGGTTTGACTCGTTTGATCAAATTTTGGATTTCCCTTTTTCGATAGGTGGATAGAGAAAATGGAGAGGCTGTGATCAGTGTATCTCCTATTATACTGAATCCCCCCATCAATTGACTCATCGAGATTAAACCCCCTTTTGGGGCAAGTTACTCAATTCCCGGCAGCTTGTCCTGCTGCTGTGAATAAACGGCAACCCGGTTGCGTCCGTTTTCCTTGGCCTGGTAGAGGGCTTTGTCGGCAGCATCTACCAGTTGATCAAGGCTGATGGGTTTGCCGGGTTCAAAGCAGGCTACTCCCAGACTGATGGTGATGGAAGCCTTACCTTTGGGGGTTGGGATGTGGATCGATTCGACCGCATGACGTAACCGCTCGGCGATGACAATGGCTTCTTTGATGCAGGTTTCAGGCAGCAAAATGATAAATTCTTCACCCCCAAACCGCCCGATTGTATCAAATACGCGCAGGTTGCTGCGGCAACGCTGCGCCAGAGCCTGTAACATCTGATCACCCACCAGATGGCCAAAGGTATCATTAATCCACTTGAAGTGGTCAATATCCAGAAGGATGATGGCCATATGGCGATCATAGCGGTGCGAGCGTTCCAGTTCAGTTTGAGCCACATAATAAAAGTGACGCCGGTTGAATACGCCGGTTAACGAGTCGGTGATGGCCAGTTCATGCAATTTCTGTTCGGCCAGTTTTCGCTCGGTCATATCGCGGAAGGAGAACAACCAGCCGATCTGCTTACCTTCCAGACGATAGGTGGTCATTAAACAATCCACCGTCACACCCGAATGCAAATCCAGCGCGACGGAGGTTTCCTCAACAGAATGCTGGATAATGTTTTCCAGTGCGGTGAGGAAGGGGCTGGCATCCGTCATTTTTTGAGCCAGCATATCCAGCGGATGATGGTCAATCTGATTTTGCCAGTTATTGGGCAAATCAAAGAGTTCCACCAGCCGTTGATTGTGGAGAATAACGTTCAGGTCCTGGTCGAACACGACCAGCCCGGAGGCGGATGACTCAACCGTAGCCTGTAAGAGCGCCATTGAACGGCGCAAATCCACTTCCACCTGTTTTTGCTCGGTGATATTGTGCAGGGTGATGATGTAACCGCTCAGCTCGCCGTTGTCCTGCAGCAGACGGTTGACTTTGACCTGATAATACTGGGTGGTGCCCTTCGCGGGCAGGGAAATCTGGGTTATTTGCATAGAACGTCCGATGCCAAAGTCGGCCCAATTATCGGCCAGCGGCAGCAGGCTGGTGATTTCACGGCCAATCAATGATTCAGCTGGCGCAGAAAGTAGCGCGTACGCTGCCGGGTTGGCATCCAGCACCCGTTTGCTGGTATCCACCACAATGACCGCATCGGACAGGTTTTCAAACAGGGTATCGCGGGCAATGGGTACCAGGTCGAGCAGATGGTGCCTGAAAAGTGACCAGGCGATGATCAGATTGCTGACGCCAAAGGTCAGCGGGAGAATGTCATGCAATTCCAGCGGAATCAGTCCAAGAGCGGTAATGATGCTGACCAGCCAGGGGATGACCGTGCCGATCAATAAGGTCGCCACCTGCCGGCGAAACAGGCGCGGTGCGCCGATGTACTTAACCACAAAAAACAGCGTGGCAAGTGTGATCAGGGTGTATGTGTAAATCGTGAACACCCCATACAACGCCCCGTTCTGGAATTTGAGGTGATAAAACAAGTCGCTTGGGACGATTTGCGGGTTGACTCGGAACAGCCCATGAATGCCATCCAGCCAGATGAATAAAACCAGCAATCCGGCGGGGATGAAAAGATAATTCCAGTTGAAGCGTTTGAAAGGGATCTGCCGGTAGTTATAATCCAGCGCAAAGCCGAAGTAAAAAACCGGCAGCAGCGAGGCTGCCAGAAACTGGAGATTATTCCAGAACAGGTTAATTTCGATCTGGCGGCTGAGGATTTGGAAAATGTAGGAGATGATCCACACCGCTTCGCTGTACGCCAGACCGACCAGCGCGCGGGATGCGATATCCTGCTTACGGGTAGTGGCTAACCGCCCGACCCAAATGCATATCCCCGCTGAAATCAGATAGGGTAACAGGCCTACGATGTAGCGTAGAATCATCAAGTTTCGGTAAGGTAATATTCTGGTGGATTAAATCTAATGATACCGCATAATTGGCGATTCTGATTTAATGATATTGCAAAGTCCACTTGACAAGCCGTGCCAGATTATTATAATGGTGTTGTAAATACACTAATCGCACGTTTATAATTTTTTTTCATTCAATTTGTGTGATTTTTACACGAAGGAGGCGAGATGAGCGATCTGCTTTCGGCCCGATCGAGGGCTTTCGTGGATTTTGTTGAAAAATGGCTGTCTGAAAGACCAGTTTTACCGCTGGCACACGCTGCTCCGCACCCTGAACGAGTTGCCATCCTTTCGGTGGATATGATCGAAGGATTCTGTCATATCGGCCCGCTGGCAAGCCCGCGCATTGCGGCCATCGTTGACCCGATTGTCGAACTGTTCACCAAAAGCTGGCAACACGGCATCCACCATATTTTGCTCAGCCAGGATGCGCACGAACCGGATGCGATTGAATTTGGTGCCTGGCCGCCGCATTGCGTACGTGGGACACCAGAGGCGGAAACCGTAGCGGCCTTCAAAGCCCTGCCATTTTTTGATCAAATGGTCATACTGGAAAAGAATTCCATCCACAGCGGATTGAATACCGATCTCAATCGCTGGTTGGAAGAACATCCCCTGGTGGATACCTTTATCGTCGTGGGTGATTGTACCGATCTGTGTACCTATCAATTGGCCATGCACCTGCGGCTGGATGCCAATGCCCGGCAGCGCCATCGGCGCATCATTGTGCCGGCAAATGCGGTTGAAACTTACCATCGCAGCCTCGAAACTGCCAAAGAGCAGGGCGGTCTGCCCCATGATGGGGATTTACTGCATGCCATTTTCCTCTATCACATGGCGCTCAATGGCATAGAGGTGGTTGCCTGCCTCCAGTAACCCTGACAACAGCAAGTTTCCGGTTTTACCCTCTATGGGTTGGGCAGTAAAATGCTCAACCCAAAACGTTTAAGTGGCTGGAATCCAGCAAAAATTTGTCCATCGAAGGTGGTTGGCTTTTTGATATAATAAGGTACTTCGTGGAGGTGAAGTATGGATCAGAACAATCAAGAACGATATGAAGACAGCGAGTTATACCGCATCCGCCACTCGCTGTCGCACATCATGGCGCAGGCAGTCCTGGAAATGTTCCCGGAAGCCAAATACACCATCGGTCCGCCGGTAGAAAACGGCTTTTACTACGATTTCGACCTGCCGCGCACGCTCACTCCCGAAGACCTGGAAAAGATCGAAAAACGTATGCGTCAGATTGTGGCTGGCAAATATGATTTTGTCCGCAAGGTGGTCAGCGCTGACGAAGCCCGTAAAATTTTCGCCAATCAGCCCTATAAACTGGAACTGATCAATGATCTGGAGCGCGGAGAAACCGATGAGCACGGTCAGCCGCTGGATGAGAAACCGGAAATCTCCATTTATACGCACGGCAATTTTGTGGACCTGTGCCGCGGCCCGCATGTGCAAAACACTTCGCAAATCAACCCTTCAGCATTCAAACTGATGAGTGTAGCAGGCGCATACTGGCGGGGTGATGAGAAAAACCCGCAATTGCAGCGCATCTACGGCACCGCCTGGAAGACGAAAGAAGAATTGGATCGTTACCTGCAAATGCTGGAAGAAGCCAAAAAGCGCGATCACCGCAAACTGGGCAAGGATTTGGAGATTTTCATCTTTGATGATGAGGTCGGCCCCGGTTTACCGCTCTGGCTGCCGCGCGGAGGAATCATTATTGAAGAACTGGAAAAACTGGCTAAGGAAGTGGAAGAACAGGCCGGTTACCAGCGGGTGCGTACCCCGCACCTGACCAAAGAGGACCTCTTCCTGCGCAGCGGACACCTGCCCTACTATGCCGAGAGCATGTACCCGCCTATGGAACTGGAAGGGGTGCGTTATTATGTCAAGCCGATGAACTGCCCCTTCCACCACAAAATCTATGCTGCCAAACCGCGTAGTTACCGCGATTTGCCCATCCGCCTGGCTGAATATGGCACCTGCTACCGCTATGAGAAAAGCGGCGAATTGTTTGGGTTAATGCGGGTGCGTTCCATGCAGATGAACGATGCCCATATTTACTGCTCGGAAGAACAATTTGAGCAGGAGTTTCTGGCAGTGGTTGAGTTGTATTTGAAATACTTTGCCCTGTTTGGCATTGATCGCTATGTGATGCGGCTGAGCACCCATCATAAGCGCGGACTGGGCAAAAAGTATGTGGATAACGAACGCCTGTGGTTGAAGACCGAAGAAATGGTGCGCAGCGCCATGCGCAATGGCGGAGTGCCGTTTGTGGAGGCGGCTGACGAAGCAGCCTTTTACGGCCCAAAGATTGATGTGCAAATCTGGAGTGCCATCGGGCGCGAATTTACGCTGGCAACCAACCAGGTAGATTTTGCCGTGCCGGAGCGCTTTAACCTGACTTTCATCAACCGCCATGGGGAAGAGGAAACCCCGCTGTGTATTCACCGCGCGCCGCTCAGCACGCATGAACGCATGGTCGGCTTCTTACTGGAGCATTACGCCGGCAATTTCCCGGTCTGGCTTTCGCCGGATCAGGTGCGCATCATCCCGATTACCGACTCGCATAATGAATATGCCCGTCAGCTGGAGCAGGAAATGTGCGCGGCCGGCATTCGCGCCGAAGCCGATTTAGGCCAGGATCGCATGAATGCCAAGATCCGCTCAGCGCAACTGCTCAAAATCCCCTATATGGCCGTGGTTGGTGATCAGGAAGTCAGCACGCGCACGATTGCCCTGCGCCGCCGGGATGGCAGCCGGCAGAATGATGTGCCGGTGGAAGCCTTCATTGAACAGGTCAAGGAGCGCATCCGCACCCGTTCGGCAGAATTATGACGCATTCTGGCGAAATTGAAAGGTCAAATTGGTTGACATGTACTTCAACCTGTGTTAATATCTGCCCCAGAACAATTGAATAAGCCCCCAAAAGGCGCTCTTATCCAGAGAGGTGGAGGGACCGGCCCTGCGAAACCTCGACAACCTGAAAACCTGCTGTTTGGAAATGGGTTTTCAAGGTGCCAAGTCCGGCAGAAAGAATTCTGGAAGATGAGAGGGCACTTCTTTTAGAAATAGAAAGTTGCCCCTTGAGGCCAGAAGGGGCAACTTTATTTTACAGGAGGAAACAATCAGAATGAACACCACTTTTATGAACTCGCCGCGTTACCTGTTTACCTCTGAATCCGTAACAGAGGGACATCCGGACAAATTATGCGATCAGGTCAGTGATGCGGTTTTGGATGCCTGCCTGGAGCAGGACCCTTACTCGCGTGTGGCCTGTGAAGCGGCGACCAAAACCGGCTTTGTGCTGGTGTTTGGTGAAATTACCACCCGCGCA
>NZ_DAOUBL010000025.1:0-4667 GCF_034432615.1 Bellilinea sp.
CTGCGGCAGACTGCCCGCCAGCAGCATTACCACCAGTACCACCAGCACACCGCGCGCCAGCCGTTTCATTTCAACCCCGAATGCGACATGGTGCTCATCACCTGACTCTGCAAAATCAGGAAGATGATCAGATTTGGCAGAAACATGATCAGGGAAGCGGCAGCGGCAATCCCCTGCCCGGCGACCGGGTTGGCACCCGCGCTGGTAGCCGTCAGGGTGGTCAGGTAAAAGGCAAAAGTTTTCAGGCTTTCCTGGGTGATGTACAAATTGGAAATCTCGGCGTTATTCCAGGTTGCCTGAAAGGTGAGAATGGCAATCGTGGCAATGGCGGGACGAATCATCGGCAGGATGATGTTCCAGTAAATATAAAAATCGGAAGCACCGTCAATTTCGGCCGCCTCGATGACCTCGTTGGGAATTCCGTCAATGAACTGTTTGATCAGAAACAGGCCAACCGGCAGCGCCAGCATCGGCAGAATGTGCACCCAAAAGGTATCCAGCAGGTTCAGCCGTTCGATGATCAAAAAGCGCGGAATGGTGACGGCAATCGGCACGAACATCAGCGCCACCGTATTGACCGTGAAGAGGAATTTCTTGAGCCCGAAGCGTTTTTTGGAAAGAACGAACGCCGCCGTGCTGGAAACGAAAATGGAAGTCGTCACCGTCACGAGGGTGATCGCAATGCTGTTGAACAAATAACGGCTGACCGGAATGCCGGAGGCAGAAAAGCGGTTGAACAAATCCACAAAATTCTTGAAGGTCGGGTTGACCACAAAAAAGCGCGGCGGGTAGGCAAACAATTCCTCCGGCGGTTTGAAGGCGTGTGAAAAGATGAAGATAATCGGCAGAATCATGACTGCCGAGAGCGGCAGCAGCAGCACATAAAACTGCAACTGGCTGACATGAAACCCGCGCGGGTTGATGCCGCTGTTGCGGATGCCGAAGAATTTGCGCCGCAATTTTCGCAACATCCCTCAATCCTCCGAGGCAAACAAACGGTTTGCCACGCGGGCAAAGAACAGCACCATCAGCAGCAACACCACCGAAACCGCGGCGGCATAACCCATCTCATAACGCAGAAAGCCGTAATCCTCAATATGGTTGACAATCAACTGCCCGGCGTACTGCGGGGTGGGATTGCTGCCGGAGAGCGTTACGCCGATTGCGCCGGCCTGAAAGGTGGAAACAATGGCCATCACCGCCCCGAACAACATCTGCGGCTTCATCGAGGGAATGGTGATGTAAAAAATCTCCTGAAAACGGCTGCTGACCCCATCCAGACTGGCGGCTTCGTACAATTCGGGGTTGATTTCCAGAATACCCGCCAGCATCGCCAGAAAACCAATTCCCATGCTGCTCCACAGGGTAACGATGATCATCACCGGCATGAGGTATTGCGGGGATTGCAGCCACTGAATCGGCTCCTGAATCAGATTGAGCTGCAACAGGAAAGAATTCAGGTAGCCGTTCGGGTCGCCGCTGAAAAACGCCTGCCAGACGACGGTCATTGCCACGCCGGAAGTCATCGAGGGCGAATACAGAATGAGCGCAAACACGGCGCGCGGAATGCGCGGCTGCTGCGCCAGCATCCACGCCAGGATGAAAGTCAGCGCGTAGCCGCCCGGCCCGACGATCACCGCAAACTGGATGGTGTTGGGCAGTACATACCGCATGAAGATGTCATCCTGCGTCAGCAGGACAATGTAGTTTTTCAGCCCAATCCAGCGCGGGAATTGAATGGTATCGAAGAAGGTGAAGGAGAGCAGGGCAGCCATCAACACCGGCGCAACGATGAAGATGATGAACATCAGCGCGTAGGGAGAGAGGAAAGCATACGCGCCGCCTTCTTTGACCGCCCAGCGTTTGAGCGGATTTTGCAGGTTCATCAGCCGTTCATTTTGCATTGGCCATCCATCCCTTCACGGTGTCCAGGGTGGGCACCTTGAATTCTTTGACCTTTTGCCCGTTTTGCAGGTAACCAAACTCTTCCATCTTGCGCGTAATTTCACGGTTGATGGTCAGCACGGCGGCATCGATCGCCACGCGCGGGTTGACCCCATCGAACACAATCCGGTTCCAGGCGTTGCTCAATTCGCGTTCCTGCATGTAACTGCCCGGCAGTTTGACCGGCTCCTGCAGCCACTGCCACTGCTCCAGAATGACCGCCTTGTGTTCATCCGGAATGGGCAGATACGGGAAGGCTTCCAGATTGGCGGAATTCCACAGATATTCGATGCCGTAGTTCAAAATCAACTGCTGCTGAAATTCCACCTGCGTTTCGGTGGACATCCACCATTTGAGGAACTGCCAGGCTTCTGCGGGCTGGTCGGTGGCTTTGAAGAGAATGCTGGCCTGTGCCGAGCCGGTGGCATAGCGGTTCTGCCGGCCGTCCGGCAGCACGGTGGCCGGATAAAGGTCAATCCCCCACAGCCCGCGGATTTCCGGCGCGGCGGTGGTCAGCTTGAGGTAGGTTTCAAAGTTGGAAATGCCAATCGGCAGGCTGCCCTGACGAAAGCTTTCGTAAAAACTGGAGGTGGTCAGCGGCATGCCGTAAATGGTAAAGCATTCCGCCATAAAACGCACGGCGCGGATGGCTTCTTCACTGGCCAGACCGGATGAGAAACCATCCGGGCTGTACAACTGCGCTCCAAAGTTGAACAGGAAGGGCGCCGTGGCAAGATAGCCCTTGAAACCGCTGCCGCTGGAAAGCGGTGTGTTGTAGTTCAGTCCGTAGCGCTGCAGTTCGGGCAGAATTTCCAGCACCTCATCCCAGGTTTGCGGCACCGGCAGTCCCAGCGAGTCGAGAATATCGCGCCGGTAAAAAGTGACCCAAAAATCCTGCGTTTCCGGAATGGCATAGACCGAGTCGTTGATGATGTAACTGAGCAGCGCGCCGGGTGAATAAATGCGGATGAACGAGTCGAAATCCTCAAAGGAACGCAAATCGTACAGCGCGTTGCGGATGGCCAGCTCGTAGGGGATGTGCGTGCTGACTCCCAGCGCCACATCCGGCTGAATGCCGGCCGCGTTGGCCAGCACCAGTTTGGACTCATCCGGTATGATGGCAAACTTGACGCGGATGCCGGTCTGGGGGGTAAAGTGCTGATCGGTGAGCGTCTGCAGCAGGTCAACATACTGGCGCGGGCGGTTGACCCACACTTCCAGTTCGTCCTGCGCTCCGCCGGGGGTGTAGTACGGGTCGGGGCGGAAGGAATAATAGAAACGCCGCAGACTTTCCAGGAAGGATTCGAGCGGGTCAACCCGCACCGGCGGCGGGGTCATATCCGCGGTGTGGATGAAAATTCGATCCAGCACCAGCGGCTGGCTCTCCAGCGAGGTTTGCAGACTGCTCAGGCGCTGAGCGGCAGAACTGCTGCCCTCCGAAAGCCGCCCCATGTACAGCGGAATTTTATCCACATCCTCCGCCAGAAAGGCCAGGTTGTCCATGGCAATCTGATAGGCAAGAATTTCCTGCGAGGCGCGCCCCTGATTGAGCCGTTCCAAGAATTGTTTGTCTTCCCGCAGGTTGTCCAGAATGCCCAGCAATCGCTCGCGGATGTTGGGGATGTAATCCGACAGCACCCATTCCTTGTAGCGGTCGACCTGATTCCCGGTCAGTCGTTTGATTTCCAGCGATAACTGGTTGATTTGACGCAGTTCCTGCTGGATATTTTCAATCGCCCGCCCGTAGGGGGAATGGGTGGCTTCAATGCCCAGCACATGCTCGCCGCGCGTCAGGTAGATGCGGTAGGGCTGCTCACCGCCCAGGGTAAAATTTTGCCACTCCGCGCTGTATGGGAAGGCTACCTCGTTGAGCTCGCCAAACGGCACCGCTCCGTCAATCCAGATGCGGCGGAAAACGGTAAAGTTATTTTTGGTGTTTTGCAGCGCGCGCAGGGTGATGTGGTAATAGCCGTCCTGCGGCACCGAAAAACGGTAATAAACCGTGCCGCCGCTGCGCTGCCAGCTTTCGCCGCCCAGCGTATTGAGCAGCAGGCGGTAGGTTTCATACGGGCTGACCGACAGACTGCGGCTGTTGATCGGGCGGATGGTGGTGTCGTTTTTGTAGGCCGGCAGCTCGGCTTCCAGTTCGATCATCACCCGGCTGGCATCGGCCGGCGGCAGGGTGTTGAGATATTCGGCGTAAGCCGGCAGGCCGCTAAACCGTTCCAGATAAATGCTGCCCAGATAGAGCGACTCTTTGGTGATTTCCAGCGAGAGGGTGTGCCTGCCTGCTTCGAGAAACACAAGCACCGGCAGGCTTCGGCTGAAGGTCACATCCCGAAGCGGCATGCGCGTCCACTGCATCAGCCGCTGCTGGGGGATGAGAATCTGGTTGCCGTAACGGTCCAGCGGAAATTCATTTGCCTGATTCTGGTACAAGACCGGAAAGACCACCCGCGGGACATCGGCAGCCGGTAATTCATCATCTATACGCAGCTCCCCCTCCGGCGAGCCGATCAGGTCGGCGCCCGCCAGCACATCCATCGAGAGGATGTAATCGCCGTACTCCTCCACCTCAAAGGAAACCGCGATGCGATCCCCGCGTTCCAACCGCACCGCCGGTTTGGGATACGCCGCCGTCCATTCATCCTTATGCAGCGGCATGCCAAAGGCATCCGCGCTGATTTCAAGGACGGCGGGCGGGGCAGCGCTGAAACCGGTCA
>NZ_DAOUBL010000026.1:0-4110 GCF_034432615.1 Bellilinea sp.
TTGGGTGAGGAACTGACCGCCGTGCGTCCAGATGATGTTGTAGCCGCCGTCAATGTATTCGCGCATGACGCGGTCTACATCCGGAACGGCAACGCTCTCGGAATATGCGGTTTGAACGCCGGTGGCTTTTTGTAATTCCGAAATACCGACATACGCCAGGGTGTTGTAGTCGGCATCGGTAATCACGCCCGGAAAGATGGCGGCCAGTTTATAGGTCTTGCCGGTTTCTTGCGCGGCGGGGGTGGCGGCGGGGGCGCATTGTGCAGCCAGCAATGCAACCACCACCAAAACGAACAACAATCCGAAACGGTTCTTGCGCATTTCTTTCCTCCTTAAATTGAAAATGGGATAGAAGGGAAACAGGGTGAAGTTGAAGTATTTTCTATTTTACTCTTTTGAAAATGTCTGTCAATTACGAATTGGATAAAGATTCCGGTACATTCTTCCTTGAATATCCGCTTAATTTCCTGCACACAGCCCTGCCTTTTTAACGTGGGTTCGGGATAAGCACCAAACCTGATCAGCAGCGAGATGAACCCCCTCCAACCTCCTCCAATATCGCTAATGCGATATTGGGGGAGGCGCAGGGGTGCCCTGCCGGAGATTGCCGCGCTCGCTGCGCTCGCTCGCAGTGACATTAACCCGTCCTGACGGGAATCACCCCCACCCTCCTCCCCCAAAATCGCTGCGCCGATTTTGGGGGAGGCGCAGGAGGGGGCCCTGTCAGAAGCTGCCACGCTCGCTACGCTCGCTCAAAAGGACATGGGACTGTTAATGTTGTTCCGGGTGCAGCGACACAAACAAGAATTAATGTCACTCCGAACGAAGTGACACTCACCAGTGCTGACGGGAGTCTCGCGCCCAGCCGGAGACTGCCGCGCTCGCTCAACAGGACAGACCGTTGTTGACGTCCCTACCGCCTGCGGATGAAGCACCGTTCATTGCAAATGCGCTTGCCCTGAGGCACACATCCTGCCTCAAAAGCAGTGCCCCGTTTGATGGTAAAATCCTTTCAACTTTTTCTTCCATTCCACACCTGTGAGGACTTTGCATGACATCCACCTTCATCACCCCGCAGTGGGTTCATGATGCCGTTTTTTACCAGATCTTCCCCGACCGTTTCGCCTCCAGCCCCAGCCTGGAAAAGCCCAACAACCTCGAAGCGTGGGACGTCTCACCAACCCCTCACGGCTTCAAGGGCGGCGACCTGCTGGGTGTGGCCGAAAAACTGGATTATTTACAGGATCTGGGGATTACCGCCATTTACTTTACGCCGGTTTTTCAATCGGCGTCCAATCACCGCTACCACACCCATGATTATTACCGCGTTGACCCGCTGCTGGGCGGTGATGCCGCCCTGCGCCGTCTGCTGGATGAGGCTCACCGCCGCGGCATTAAAATTGTGCTGGACGGCGTTTTCAATCACGCCAGCCGCGGATTTTTCCAGTTCAATCATATTCTCGAATGTGGGGCGCAGTCACCCTATCTGGATTGGTTTCGCGTCAAAGGTTTTCCGCTGAACGCCTACCACGGCAAACCCAATTATGACTGCTGGTGGGGGCTGCCGGCGCTGCCGGAGTTCAACCACCAAAATCCCCAGGTTCGGCGCTTCATTTTTAACGTGGCGCGCTACTGGCTGGAACAGGGCATTGACGGCTGGCGGCTGGATGTGCCTTTCTGCGTGGATGATGACGCCTTCTGGCAGGAATTTCGTCAGGTGGTCAAGCAGACCAACCCGGATGCCTACATCACTGGCGAAATCCCCTGGGATGCCGAGCGCTGGCTGCAGGGCGATCAATTTGACGGGGTGATGAATTATCTGCTCACCTACGCCTGCTGGGGTTTCTTCGGCGGCGAAAAGATGGATAAGGAGCTGGTCGGCCACTGGTACGAGCATGGGCCGCAGTACTTTACGCCGCAGGCCGAGAAGTTCGCCCAAAATGTCAGCACATTATTGGGAAAATACCCGCTTCCGGCGGTGCAGGCGCAGTTGAACCTGCTGGACAGCCACGACACAGCCCGTTTCCTTTCCATTGCAGGGGGTGATCGGCGCTTGCAGCGGCTGGCAGCCCTGTTCCTGTTCACCTATCCGGGAGCGCCCTGCATTTATTACGGTGATGAAATCGGCATGGAGGGCGGCAAAGACCCCGACTGCCGGCGTGCCTTTCCGTGGGATGAAAGCCGCTGGGACGCCGAGTTGCGCGCTTTTTACCAGAATCTGATTCGCCTGCGCCATCAACACCCGGCCTTGCGCCGCGGGACTTTTGAGGTGTTGCATGCAGCCGGGCAGGCGCTGGTTTACCTGCGCCGGCTGGGACAAGACCTTGCCATGGTGGTCATCAACCGCTCGGCAGCGGCTTCTTATGAGGTCAACATCCCAGCAGCGGCTGACCTGCCCGAAGGGCTGATTTGGCGCAATGTGCTTGGCAGCGGCGGCGCACGGGTTGACAACCGGCGGTTGCACGGATTGACACTCCCGCCGCTGAGCGGGGCGGTATTGCTGCCGGCGGCCTAATTGTCTAATCCTCTGATTAATCTATTCATTCCGGGCTGTCCTGTGCAGCAATTTTCTTGACTCTGCCATGAGAATATGCTATATTGCTTGCACTTTCCATCCGATTTATTTACAATTAGGATAGTTGTAAACTCACAGTCCATCGGTGGATTCCGTCCAAATCTACCAGCCCTGTGAGCCCAAAAATCGGAGGAAACCTCTGATCATCCTAAAATCCCATAAAGAAGGAGGAGAAACATGAAGCGTTATACACTTCTGGTCATTGGACTGTTGGTCATTGCCAGCATGGTCCTTTCGGCCTGCCAGCAGGGCACCCAGGTGGTGACCCAGGTGGTGACGGAACAAGTCGAAGTGGTCAAGACGGTCGAGGTTGAAAAGCCGGTCGAAGTCGTCGTGACCCCCGAACCCACCCGTGTTGACCGCAACGGCGCCTGGCTGGACACCATCGTCGTGGTTGAAGAACCCAATGCTGACGCGGCAATCACCCGTTTGCAAAACAAGGACATTGACATCTACGCTTACACCGTCAGCAATGCCGAAATTGCAGCCAAAGTAGCCGCCAGCCCCGATCTCAAATCGGAGCGCTCGTTTGGGTCTTACAACGAGCTGACCTTCAACCCGGCCGGTCCGATTTTTGAAGGCACCGGCAAGCTCAACCCGTTTGCCGTGCCGGCTGTGCGCGAGGCGATGAACTACCTGATTGACCGCGACTACATTGTCAGCGAGATCCTGAAAGGTCTGGGATTGCCGCGTTACACTCCGTTTAATGTCGCCTCTACGGACTACGCTCGCCTGGCGGAGATTGCCCGCAAGATCGAATTGAAGTACGCCTATGACAAAGAAAAAGCCCAGCAGCTGATTGCTGCCGAAATGGAAAAACTGGGCGCGACACTTGTGGACGGCAAGTGGCAATACAATGGCGAACCGGTTGAAATCATCGTTCTGATCCGCACCGAAGACGAACGCCGCCTGATCGGTGACTATGTGGCAACCCAACTGGAAGATATTGGCTTCACCGTGACGCGCGACTACAAGACCGCTGCGGAAGCCTCCCCCATCTGGATCCGCGGCAACCCGGGCGACGGTAAATTCCATATTTACACCGGCGGCTGGATCACCACCGCAGTACCGCGCGACCTGGGCGATAACTTCTCGTTCTTCTACACCCCGCGCGGTCTGGCCTTCCCCTTGTGGCAGGCTTACACCCCCACTGAGGAATTTGATAAAATCGCTCTCGACCTTGAAAACCGCGCTTACAAGACTCTTGAAGAACGCACCGAGTTGATGGGCAGAGCCCTCGAACTGGCCTTGCAGGATTCGGTGCGTATCTGGCTGGTCGACCGCGCCAGCATCACCCCGCTGCGCGCCGAAGTGCAGGTTGCTTCGGACCTCTACGGCGCAGTGTATGGTTCGCAGTTGTGGCCGTACACCATCCGCCGCGAAGGTGAAGTGGGCGGCTCAATGACCATTGCCATGCCCAGCATCCTCACCGAGCCGTGGAACGCGCTCAACGGTTCCAACTGGATTTATGACCAGATGCTCATCCGCGGTACCGGCGAATACGGCCTGGTGTTCGATCCGTTCACCGGTCTGCA
>NZ_DAOUBL010000027.1:0-3097 GCF_034432615.1 Bellilinea sp.
CACCGCCCGCAGCGCCGCCATGTGGCGCAACTGCTGCTGAATCTGCTCTTCGGCACGGCGCTGCTCGCTGATATCCACAAACATATCCAGCGTAGCCGGTTTACCGTCCCATTCAATCACCACCGCATGAACCTGAATCCAGCGCACCTGACGCTCACGGTTGATCAGGCGAAAGGCATAATAAGCCGGCACATCCTCACCGCGCAAACGCCGCTGATAGCGATCCATGACCATCAGTAAATCATCGGGGTGAACCAGCTGCGCAATTTTGATGCCAATTAACTCCTCCAGCGGGTAGCCGGTAATCGCCGCCGCTGCGCGGTTGGCAAATACCAGTTCATCACCGCAGGAAACCACCACCCCTTCACTGGCATTTTCGACCAGTAAGCGGTATTTCTCTTCACTCTGCTTGAGTTCGCGGGTGCGCTTTTCCACCTGCTGGCCGAGCGACCACGACAAGCCGGCACTGATCAGCAGCATTCCGCCAACCACCCCCAGTCCAATCAGCAGCGGACGGTAGGCTCCTGCCGACGGCGTTTCGTACACACCAAACCATTCTTCTTGTATCTCGCTCAATTTTCCGCTGGAACTGACCAGATACAAACCTTCATTCAGGCGGGCAAGCAGCTCTTTGTTGCCGTCTTTCACCGCAATGCTGTACTTGCGTGACTGCACATCCGTCCCAACCCGGCGGACATTCCTCAACCCCAGCTCCGAAATCAAGAATTGTCCCTGCATACGGTTCAGCAGGGCAGCCGGGTAAGCTTCTTCGTTGACCAGCCGCAGCGCATTGACAATGTCCTGCACCAAGATGACTTCCCCCGTAAAGCCTTCTTCACGCAGGTACTCCTGCATCAACCCGCCGGCCTGCACCACAATGGCCTCATCTTCAAGGTCTTTCAGCGAACGCGCCGAGGAATTGGTTGGAACAAACAAATCAAACGTGATATAGGTGTATGGAATGCTGAAATCGTAATCTTTTTCGCGCTCGCTGGTGGGCACCATTCCCATCAGTAAATCATATTTGCCATCCAGCAATCCCTGGCGCACTTCGCTCCACGGGCCCAGCGTGATCTCAACCTCATATCCCATCTCCGCGGCCACGGAGCGAATGAGATCCACATTAAAACCGGTTGGGATACCGTTGTTCAAATACTCATAGGGAGGATAACTCTGATCCCCACCCACGCGCAGTACACGGCGTGGTTCGGCCTCTCGAACGGAAAGGAGATATTGTGGCGTTGCCTGCTGAGCAGAGGCACTTGCCACATGCCAGCCGGTTTGAGAAAAACCTATCCAAAATAATCCCCCTAAAATAAACAGCCAAAAACCCAATAATCTTGCTATTGGTCTAACCATAATCCTGCTTACTCAAAGGATGCTGTCTGACAATTTTCCGTATCTGATTATACAACGGTTGCAGGCGGGAATACATGTTTAAATACACCCCATGATACAACTCGTCATAGAGGGCATGCACCTTAACATCCGGCTCAAAGGTATCCCCGGTGCGGGTCATCTGGCTGACTGCGCTTTCAAAATCCGGGTACATTCCCAGCCCCACGGCCGCGTCTATAGCCGCTCCCAGACCAGAGGCTTCGTAGATATGCGGCCGCGAAACCGGCAGCCCAAACACATCCGCCGTGATTTGCATGGCACAGCGGCTCTGGCTGCCACCGCCCGCTACCCGGATCTCACGGATTTTGACACCCGTACGCTGCTCGGTACGTTCTTTGCCCTCCCGCAGGGCATAAGCCAGTCCTTCCAGAATCGCGCGGTAGAAATGGGCGCGGGTGTGCACATCTCCAAACCCAATCACTGCGCCGCGCGCTTCGGGGCCGGGCACTTTCAGACCCGGTGACCAGTACGGCTGCAGAACCAGCCCTTGCGAACCGGCCGGCACCAGTTCCACCAGATGGTCGAACAATTCCTCCGGCTCCACGCCCAGCATCTCGGCTTGCTGCTGCTCGGGCAGTCCAAATTCCTGCTTGAACCATGAGACCATCCAGAAACCGCGGTAAATTTGAATTTCCAGTGAGTAGGCCCCGGGTACCGCCGAGGGATAGGGAGGAATCAGCGGAATAGCCTCCACATAGCGGCGATGGGTGGTGTTAATCGTTGCGGTCGTTCCATAACTCAGGCAGGCAACCTGCGGCTGAACACACCCCGCCCCAATCACCTCGCAGGCTTTATCGGCTGCGGCGGCAATCAAGGGCAGGCCGGCGGGGATGCCGGTTTCGGCAGATGCCTGAGTCGTAATTTCACCCAGCAAGCCGGCAGCCGGCACCAGCTCCGGCAGAATGGCAGGATCCATCGGCACAGCCTGCCACTTCCAATCCAGCGGGCCGGCCCAGCATTGTTTTTTATAATCGAACGGCAGGTAGCCTACCTGACAGGCTACCGAATCGACAAATTTTCCGGTCAGGCGGTAGGTTAAGTAACCGGAAAGCAGCAGGTACTTATTCGTGTTTTTCCAGATCTCCGGTTGATGAACGCGTAGCCAGTTGGCTTCGGCTTCGGCTTGCAGGTAGGCCACCGTTTCGGTCATGCCGGTCAGGCGGAATGCCAGACCCCACAACCCTCCCACGGGCTTCAAACCCTCGGTGCGGCGCTGATCCAGCCAGACAATTGCCGGTCGCAGCGGTTTTCCCTCGCGGTCCAAATTGATCACCGTGGAACGCTGCGTGGTCAGGGCTACCCCGGCAATTCTCTCCCGCTGAACACCGGGCAGTTTCCACAAGCCCTGACAGGCACGGCAGACCCCCTGCCAGAACACATTGGGGTCCTGTTCGGCAAGCCCCGGCGCTGGTGAAACATACGGCTGAATCGGAACACGGTTTTTGGCGATCATGTTGCCCTGCGGGTCGAAGATCATCGCCCGAATGCTCTGTGTACCGTTGTCAATTGCCAGAATTTGATCTTTTTCCATGCACCGCCTCATGTAACCAGAATGGATTATGCCTGGCAGGAACTCACCCTGCGGGGGTTTATTTTAACGTCAATTCGGGATAAATCATTTTTGCATCAACTTTTGAATTTTCGTCCCCCTCCCGCCTCCCCCAAAATCGCAGGGGCGATTTTGGGGGAGGTGCAGGTG
>NZ_DAOUBL010000028.1:0-12289 GCF_034432615.1 Bellilinea sp.
ATTTGCATGGCTTTCATTCCTCAATATTCAATTTGGGTAGGAATACTCTGGTTATATGTTCAGTTTATGGAAAAGACTGTGGTGGTGCAAGTGACAGAGGTCACCATTCCAGTTGACATTCAGCGTTTGCTGGACAATTTTTATACAATTCCGGTAAAATTGGCGCATGGCAACCTTCAACTTCTACTACCCTATCGTTGTTCGGTATGGCGACCTTGACCCGCAGTGGCATGTCAACAACGCCCGTTTCCTCGTCTTTCTGGAACAGACCCGGCTGGCGTATGTCCAGAACCTCGGTTTGTTTGATGGAAAGGACTTTTTCAATCTCGGCATGATCGTTGCCGATGTGCACATTGCCTACCGCGCACCAATTCAACTGAATGAAGCGGTGCGGGTGGGAATGCGGGTGACCCGCCTGGGCAGCAAGAGTTTTCAGACCGAGTATGTCATCGAAAATCCACAAACTGGCGAGGTCAAAGCCACTGCCGAGATCATCATGGTCACCTTTGATTACTACCAGAACCGCAGTATTCCCATTCCCGACCACTGGCGTGAAAAAATTGCCGCTTTCGAGGGCATTCCGCCCGGCCCAACCCCCGCCTGAACCCTTGTAAAGGAAAACCCATGAAAACACTCCCTGAAATCAACAGTGCCGAACTGGTTGACTTTTTAACCGGCTTGCTCAACACCCCCAGCCCGTCCGGTTACACCGAATCGGCCGTTCTGTATACGGCGGCTGCGCTGCAGTCCATCCCCGGACTGAGTTACCTGCGCACCCGCAAAGGCGCCCTGCTGGCCGTTTTCCCCGGCGAACAGGCCCTTCAGCCGCGTGCCCTGACCGCCCATGTGGACACGCTGGGCGGCATGGTCAAGGAAATCAAAAGCAACGGCCGGTTGCGACTCACCCGCATTGGCGGCATTCCGTGGAATGCCATCGAAGCCGAAGGCTGCACTGTTTTTACCGTGGACGGCAAAGCCTACCGCGGCAGCGTGCTGCCGGAGAAGGCCTCGGTACATGTCTATGGCGAGAAAGTTTCCTCCACGCCGCGCGATGAAACCAGCATGGAAATCCGGCTGGACGCCCGCACATCCAGCGCAGACGAAACCCGCGCGCTGGGCATTCAGGTGGGCGATTTCGTCGCCTTTGACCCGCGCGTTGAGGTGCATAACGGCTTCGTCCGCTCGCGCTTTCTGGATGACAAAGCCTGTGTGGCCTGCATTGTGGCCGCCTTCCAGGCCCTGCAGCGCGCCGGTTTGCGTCCCAAACAAACCACCTACGCGCTGATCAGCAATTATGAGGAAGTGGGTCACGGCGCTTCGACCGGTTTCCCCGCCGAGGTGGGTGAACTGGTTGTGGTGGATATGGCGGCAGTCGGCGAAGGGCAGACCTCGGATGAATTTCACGCCACGCTGTGCGTCAAAGACTCCGGCGGACCGTATGATCACGCCCTCAGCACGCACCTGCGGCGGCTGGCCGACCAGTACCAGATTCCCTACAAAGTGGACATTTACCCCTACTACGGCTCGGACGGCGGCGCACTGCTGCGCAGCGGCGCTGACTTGCGCGTTGCGCTGATCGGCCCCGGCGTGGATTCCTCCCACCACTACGAGCGCACCCATCTGGATGCGCTGCTGGCGACCACGCGCTGGATTCTGGCCTACCTGCTGGCCGATTGAGCCGTTCAACGCCGTAAAATGACCGCAGTGGCATCCCGGTACACCTCACGCCAGTTGGCTTGCTGGAGGGCCTGCCCCAGGGCTTGTTCAGCCGGGATGATCACCCAATCCACGCCATAGCGGGTCAGAACCTGCTCCCAGCCGGGGGCAAGGGTGATGACCGTTTCGTACTCGCGGGTCAATGCTTCGCCGTAAAAATCGGTCTGACCGTCAATAAAGACGCGGTAATCGGGATACAGGCGGTAAAGCAGGTAACCGCCCCACGGAAAATGGTTGAACATGCGCCCGCTCTGCGGGTTGTGCTCCAGCCAGTCCACCGCCGCCACCGGAAAAACCTGCGGGTCAAAACGATTGACCTGGCGCACGGCCGGGACGAACAGGAGCGAGAGGATCAAAACCGTTACGCTCAGCGGAATCCAGATCACCCCGCGCATCTGATTTTCCACCGTCACGATGGCCGTTTCGATTTTTTCCCAGCGCCAGCCGCGAACTTGCTGCGTCAGGGCCGTGGAAAGGATGGGCACTGCAACCACCGCATACAGCGGGATGTTGCGCGCGCTGAACAGTCCCATCACCGTCCAGCCGGCCAGCAGCAAACGTCCGCAGAGCGGTAAGCCCGCGTCTTTGCCGCCTGCCAGCCAGACCGACAGGCCAACCATCACCAGAAACGGGTAAAAAGCCGCCTGTTGAAAATTGGGCGGCAGGTATTCCTGCGTATGCCCGACCAGATAGCGGTTGCTCAAAAAATCAAATGCGGTTTTCCAAACCCCCATTCCAACCGGGTTGAGCAGGGAGGCAACCAGCGCTGCTCCGCCGCCGATGAGCAAGGTGCGGCTGAGCGGTGAGAGGCGGAAAGGTCTGCCTTTGGCATCTTCCCATAAAGTTTCCACCAGATAGGCAGCCCAAATCACAAAGCCGGCGATGAACGCGCCGTGCAGGTTGGCCCACACCAGCATCACCAGTCCCAGCCAGAATGGTGAAAGCGGCCTGCCTTCGCGCATTCGTTCCAGCAGCGTCAGCCACAGGGTGATGAACAGGATGGTAAAGATGTGCGGGCGGGCAAGGAAGTGAATGCTGGCAGCCGCCAGCCCCAGCAGGGTGATCAGCAGCGAAAGAAGGGGCAAACCGCTGCGGCGGCGCGCTTCGGCATATACCAGCCGAAAGGCAGCTGCCAGAACCAGGGCGGTCAGCAAGGTAACCCCGCTGAGCCCCAACACCTGATTCGCCAGCGCAAAGAGGACCTGAGCCAGCCACTCATGCGGCGCAAGCGGCTGCCCGCTCATCGTGTGTGAGAAAATATCGGCGCGGGGGATTTGTCCGCTGGCGAGGATGGTGCGGCCAACGGCCAGATGACGCCCCGTATCGCCGTCCTGATTCAACAGACGCGGCGCAATGGTCATCAGTCCTGCCAGCAGCGCGACAAACAGCGCGTCGGACAGACGCGGCAACAGGTAGTTGATCCATGAAACACCGGCTCGCTTCATGATGAACCCATTGGTAAGGCTTTTTTCATTTTACCGGAAATTGCGGCGGCCTTTATCATTTTGGCGGGTATGGCTTGCGAAAAGTTTTGAGCAAGCGGTAGCGGGCGCGGCAATTTCTCGCACGGTCAGCGGTAAACAGGGTGGGGGGTTCCTCGATCCGCTCGGAACGACATAAGCAGCCCCATGTCCTTTTGAGCGAGCGCAGCGGGCGCGGCAAACTCTGACAGGGCCCCCTCCCGGCCTCCCCCAAAATCGCCAGCGATTTTGGGGGAGGAAGGTGGGGGTGACTCCCGTCAGCACGGGTGCGTGTCGCTTCGCGCCGAGGGACATTAACCGCTGCATGTCCTTTTGAGCGAGCGCAGCGAGCGCGGCAGTCTCCCGCCCTGGAGGGAGACTCCCGTTAGCACTGGTGAGTGTCACTTCGCTCGGAGTGACATCAATAACCCCATGTCCTTTTGAGCGAGCGCAGCGAGCGCGGCAATCTCCCGCACAGAGGGAAGCGCAACTCAACCCACAGGCGAACCGATCAGGCCGGACGAAGCGGCAAAGTCACTCCCCAATCAACCACAAGGCTTGTACAATCCCTCAAACGGGTGACTCGACAAGCCCCTAAACTCTGGTAGAATCATACAAAAGAAACCAAAACAAATGCTGCATCGTGCAGCGCGGAATTCGGGGAATTTTCCCCAGTGTTATTGGCCCATTCAAGCAAAGGAATGGTTTGACAGGTTAAGGAGGATTACACCTTGTCCAGCATGGAACGTTTTACCCAACGAGCACGCCGTGTGCTGAGTCTGGCTCATCAGGAAGCAGAGCGGATGCGCCAGCCGCAAATCAGCACTGAACATCTGCTGTTGGGGCTCATTCAAGAAGAAGGCGGGATTGCCGGGCGCGTGCTGCGCGACCTTGGACTGGAAACCGAACGGGTACAGGAAATGGTCGAACGGCTGAGCGGCATCGGTCAATATCGCGGTGGAAAAATTGACCTTTCAGCGGGAGTCCAGCAGGTGCTGGAATTTGCCATTGACGAAGCCCGCCGGATGGGACATCACTACATCGGTACGGAGCATTTACTGTTAGGGTTAATCCGCTCAACCGAGGGCAGGGCGATGGACGTCCTGCGCAAACTGGGGATCACCCCCGAACAAATCCGCCGCCAAACCCGCCGTGTGCTGCAAGAAAGCAGCGGAAATCCGCAAAGCGGGGCTTCCCGCAGCAGTCAGGCAGCCCAGAGCCAGCAACGGCAGGAACAAAAAAGCCAGAAAACCACCCTGGTGGATCAACTGGCAACCGACCTTACTGCACTGGCAGAAGAAGGTAAACTGGACCCGGTCATCGGGCGACAAATGGAAATCGAGCGCGTCATCCAGATTCTGGCGCGGCGTACCAAAAACAACCCGGCGCTGATCGGCGAACCGGGCGTCGGCAAGACCGCCATTGTGGAAGGGCTGGCCCAGCGTATCGTTGAAGGCGATGTGCCGGCTCCCCTGCTCGGCAAGCGCGTCTTGCAGCTGGATGTTGGCTCACTGGTAGCCGGCACCATGTACCGCGGTCAGTTCGAGGAGCGCCTCAAACGGGTGATTGACGAATTGAAGGCCTCGGGCGCCATCCTGTTCATTGACGAAGTCCACATGCTGGTGGGGGCCGGCTCAGCCGGTTCCTCGGTGGATGCCGCCAACATCCTCAAACCGGCGCTTTCACGGGGTGAGTTGCAGGTCATCGGCGCAACCACGCTGGATGAGTACCGCAAGCACATCGAAAGCGATGCCGCTCTGGAACGGCGCTTCCAGCCCATCATGGTCAACGAACCGACGGTGGAAGAAACCATCCAGATTTTGCACGGCATTCGCAGCGCGTATGAGGAACATCACCGCCTGCAAATTTCGGACGAAGCCATCGAAGCCGCGGCGCGCCTTTCGGCCCGCTATGTAACCGAGCGCTTCCTGCCCGACAAAGCCATTGACCTGATTGACGAATCCTCCTCGCGGGTGCGCATGTACAAGAGCAAAGCCGCTACTACCGCCAAGGAGATCATGGCCAAACTGCGCGAAGTGCGCGCCAACCACAATCTGGCGTTGGAAGACGGCCGTGTAGACGATGCGGAGGAACTGCGCCAACTGGAAGCCCGGCTGGAGAGCGAACTGGATAACCTGCGCTCCGGATGGGATCGCAGCAACAGTCCGGTGGTCACCGCCGATGACATTGCTGAGGTGGTTTCAATGTGGACGGGTGTGCCGGTCATGCAAATGGCGCAGGCCGAATCCGAACGGCTGCTGCACATGGAAGATGAGCTGCGCAAGCACATCATCGGTCAGGAAGAAGCCATCCAGACCATCTCCAAAGCGGTGCGGCGCGCCCGCTCCGGCCTGAAAGACCCGCGCCGTCCGATTGGTTCGTTTGTTTTCCTCGGCCCAACTGGCGTAGGCAAAACCGAACTGACCAAAGCGCTGGCGCGTTTCCTGTTCGGCAGTGAGGATGCCCTCATCCAGCTGGATATGTCCGAATTCATGGAACGTCACACCGTCAGCCGGCTGGTTGGGGCGCCGCCCGGTTACGTGGGCTACGAAGAAGCCGGCCAGTTGACCGAGGCGATTCGCCGCCGCCCGTACTCGATTGTGGTGTTCGATGAAATCGAAAAAGCCCACCCCGAAGCGTACAACATGCTGCTGCAAATCATGGAAGAGGGTCACCTGAGCGATGCGCGCGGCCACAAAGTGGACTTCCGCAACACCATCATCGTGATGACCTCCAACATTGGCGCGGATGTGATCAAACGGCAGAGCAGCATTGGTTTCCCGCTGCAGCGCGATGAAGCCGAAGAGGAAAAACAGTCCTACGAGGAAATGCGCAAAAAACTGACCGACTCGCTGAAGCGTGTCTTCCGTCCGGAGTTCATCAACCGGCTCGATTCGGTCATCGTCTTCCGCGCCCTGAATCGCGAGGACATTCAAAAAATCGTCTCGCTGGAATTGAACAAAGTGGCCGAGCGGCTGGTGGAAAACAACATCCGCCTGCGCGCGACCGATGCCGCCGTTCAACTGCTGGCCGAGCTGGGCTACGACCCCGACATGGGTGCCCGTCCGCTGCGGCGCGTCATTCAGAGCAAAATCGAAGACCGCCTCTCGGATGCGTTGCTGGCCGGTGAGTTTGGCGAAGGCGATACCATTGTTGTGGATGTCAACGAAGATCAGGATATTACGCTGCGCAAGGAGGACAGCCCCTCGGGCGAACCGGAAAAAACGCTGGAAGCCAGCGTGTGATACGAAAGAAAAACAGAGGGCATTTCTGCCCTCTGTTTTTTTAACATCCGTTTGGGAAAAAACTTTTTTCCCAGTAAAGCAATATCACGCCGAGCGCGGCGACACTTACCCGTGCTGATGAATTGCCCCCCTGCGCCTCCCCCAATATCGCTGAGGCGTTTTTGGGGGAGGTGCAGGCGCTGCCCTTTTGGAAATTACCGTGCCCGCTCAAAAGGACATCTAAGTTTAACGTCAATTCGGGATAAATCATTTTCACATCAACTTTTACAATGGGGAATTTGTTTATCTAGGAGATAAACAAATCAGTAGTAGGATTTAGAACCGATTAACCCTTACAGCACGCAATCAACCAATGCGTTTCAGAAAGCGGATTGAAGCCCACAAAACCCCAGCCCACAAACATTCAACCTATGCCAATGATTTTATTCACCCGTACGCCCTGAAAACCATCACCCCAGCCGGCCTACCGCCGAATTTGGCAAACCGGTTCTAAATCATGTTTCGCCGGTGAAAGTGGGTAATTGATTCAATACCCCCACCCCAAAACCAGCCCACAGGTGATTTTGGCAAACCGGTATTGAATCACCTTTCAAAGGCAAACCATCATCCCAGCCAAAGCAAAGAAAAACCATTGCACCAGTAAGCCAAAGACGGATAAGGTACTGTGCGCCCCTGCGGAAAGGTAGGGTTTTAGTGGGTTCGGTTCGCTCCGCTCACCTCACCCACCACTCTTGTGGCGCACGCCCCGCTTTGCTACCGCCCTTGTGCTCCGCACTGCGGGCTAGCAAATGCGGGGCATTGAAAGCTTGCGCCCCGCGGGGGGCAAGCCCCCCACGGATGCGCTGGCTGGCTGTGCCAGCCAATGGTCGGTCAAGCCTTCGCTCACCCGTTTCACGGGTTCGCTCCGGCTTCACGTTCATAGTCGCTCCGCTTCGGGCTGGCTTACTTCGTGCGCCAGCCCTGCGCTCCGCTCCCCGCGCCCCAGCCGGCCTACCGCCGATTTTGGCAAACCGGTTCTAAATCATGTCCCACCGGTCAACCGCTGGAAGTGGGTAATCATGCCATCCACGCCCAAGCCAGCCTACCGCCTATCTGGGGTCAAAGGGAAAAAGCCTATCTCCCAGCAAATATTCACCAAATGAGCATTGTTAGCCGCCCCCGCCAGACTGCGCAAAGATGACGAATAGGCTAAAACCGTCCGCTTGCTTATTTGCAACCGGCTTGCAATCTGCCCCGTAGTCATCCCTTGCGCAATCAAGCACAAAACTTGTCTCTGCCGTCTACTGAACGCAATCCGACTTATCTTTGCGTCCATTCGGCTTAACCTCATCCCAAACCTTCACAGCAGCCTTGTACCCCATGACCTTTGTCAAATTCTCAAGGTCAAGCAAGCCGAAGCAATCTAGCACATCCGCAAAAAACAACCCCAGCCGAAAAGCCGGAACGCCCCCGCTGGCTTTAGCATCCTCAATCATTGCAACCTGCGCCTGAAACAAAACCGCCAAATTATCTAGCGGGTCTTCCCTGTAGTAAAAACTGGGTTCTGGTTTAGGTAATTCTGGAATGCCCATCATCTCACCTCACGGAATGGAATTGAAAAACACAACCCCCAGTTTAGCAAAATCCCCATATATAGGCAAGTAACAATCATCACCCCCCACAGGTAGGGGTAAGCCGGCCTATGCACCATTTACCACTTACGCAAAAACACTTACACCCCTAAAATTATCTTGGGCTTGCGCCTTGCGGAAACAAAAGAACCCGTCAAGGTCAAGCCCTTTAGGTTTGCCTTGTTTCATTCTGAAACACAAAGAACCCGTCAAGGTCAAGCCCTCTTTTCGATGTGGTAGGCTGGGGCTTTGTGGCTGGCGCTTGCTCCGCTCCGCTCCGCAAGCCCCAGCCAGCCCCAGCCCAAAACCTTGATTTGGGGAAAACCCTACTCTGGGTTTTCCCCAAACCCCTTTCCCCCTCTGTCCTCCCCCTTGCAAACGCCAGCACTCACCCGCTTGGGGCGGGTTCGTAACCGCTGGCAGTTTGCGCCGCACTCCAGCAAGGGGACGGGCTAGGGCTTGCTCCGCTTCGCTCCGCAAGCCCAGCCCTGCGGCGGGCTTCGCCCGCCGCCCCCTTGCCATAAATCATTTTCACATCAACTTTCGAGTTTCGTCCCCCTCCCGGCCTCCCCCAAAATCGCCCGAGCGATTTTGGGGGAGGTGGGTGGGGGTCCTGCCGCGTCCGTTGTGCTCGCTCAAAAGGACGTAATCCTTTTAATGTCATTCCGAACGAAGTGAGGAATCCCCCGCTAAATTGTTTATGGCTTACCTTACTCGCTTGTTCAACCCAAAGGCGCAATCATTTGCGTTTTTCTCACTCGTAACGCAGCGCTTCCACCGGCTCCAAATTGGCAGCCCGGTTGGCGGGGTACAGCCCAAAGAACAGCCCCACCGCCGTGGAGAAAATGGTTGCCAGCAGAATGGCATTGATGCCGACCACCGGTGTGAAGGGCGTGCCGGAACGGGCGGCTACCTGCCCGACCACAAAGGCAATCAACCAGCCGAATCCAATCCCGATCAGCCCGCCGAACAGGGATAGCAGGGAAGATTCGGTCAGGAACTGAATCAGAATATCGCGCTTGCGCGCCCCAATTGCCTTGCGCAAACCAATTTCACGCGTCCGTTCGGTGACCGAAACCAGCATGATGTTCATGATGCCGATTCCACCCACCAGCAGAGAAATGGCGGCAATCCCGCCCAAAAAGACGGTCAGCACGCCGGTGATGGTTTGGGCCGTGGCGACAAAATCCTGCTGAGAGAAGATGGTAAAGTCATCTGCGCCCAGTTCGGTGCGGTGGCGGGAACGCAGGATTTGGGCAATTTCTTCGGTGGCCTGCGGTACGGCTTCGGCGCTGACCGCCTGTACCAGAATCAAATCCACGCGGTCACGGCTGCGGCGAATCAGGCGGCTTTGTGCGGTGGTAAAAGGCACCAGAATCAGGTCATCCTGACTGCCGAAGGAACTGCCGCCCTTGGGTTCGAGCACACCCAGCACGCGGAAGGGCTGCCCCTCGATGCGGATGATCTCACCGGTTACGCCGTCACGCCGCCCAAACAGCCGGTCGGCCACATCCGGCCCGAGCAGCGCCACCGAAGCGCGCCCCAGCAGATGTTCTGTGTTGATGAATTCGCCTTCCAGCAGGCCGTAATTGCGCACCGTTTCGTATTCGGGGGTAATGCCGGTGACCTGCGTGCGGGTCTGTTCGCCGCCGAAAGTGACCGTGACATTGCCCTGAATGGCGGGAGCCACCGCCGCCACCGAAGGCGCCTGAAAGACATCTGCAATGGCTTCGGCATCACCCAGCGTCAACGGTTGGGGGTTGCGGACATCTTCATTAAAGTTTCCGGAAAAGACAAACAGCAAATTGCTGCCCAGCCCGCTGATTGAGCCGGTGATCGTGTCCTGTGCGCCGGTACCCACCGCCAGCATGGCAATCACCGCCGCAACGCCGATCACAATGCCCAATATGGTCAAGCCGGAACGCAGTTTGTTGGCTGCCAGACTTTCCAGCGCTTCGAGTATTGCCTGTCCCAGATTCATAGCCCATCCTCCACCACCAGACCGTCATGCAGGCGGATGATGCGCCCGGTTTGCTCCGCCACCGTTGGGTCATGGGTCACAATTATCACAGTTGTCCCGCGTTCGCGGTTCAAGCGCAGCAGCAGATCCATGATCTCCTTGCCGGATTTGGAATCGAGGTTGCCGGTGGGTTCATCAGCCATGATGATGGCCGGATCGTTGATCAACGCCCGCGCAATGGCAACCCGTTGCTGCTGACCGCCGGAAAGTTCGGTGGGTCGGTGATGCAGCCGGTCGCCCAACCCCACCGCTTCAAGCGCCTGTTTGGCGCGTTCTGCTCTGCCGCGCGTGATGCCTGCATAACGCAGGGGTAATTCCACATTGGAAAGGGCTGTTGCGCGCGGCAGCAAATTGAACGACTGAAACACAAACCCCACCTTGCGGTTGCGGATGACCGCCAGTTGATCGCTGTTCAGATGGGATACATCCTCATTATCCAGAATGTATTGCCCGCCACTGGGACGGTCAAGACAGCCGAGAATGTTCATCAGTGTGGACTTGCCCGAGCCGGAAGGCCCCATGATCGAGACGATCTCCCCGCGGCGAATTTTAACATTGGCGCCCCGTAAAGCGTGGACTTCCACTTCGCCCATCTTATACACTTTGCGGAGGTCGTTAGCCTGAATGACCCAATCTTCCATGTCCTACCTCCGAACAAACGGCGGCGGGCCGTTGGCTTCAAACTGGGTGGGTGGATTCAGAATGATCACATCGCCCTCTTTGACCTCACCGCCGATCACCTCGCTGTAGGTATCCGAAATGGCGCCGATCGTTACAGCAACCGGGCTGGGGACGCCGTCTTTGAGCAGGAAGACCACCCGTTTGCCTTCGCGCAGACGAACGGCGCGGTTCGGTATCAGCAGGGCATTCTCGATCTGATCCACGACGATGTTGACCGCAGCGGTCATGCCCGGCCTGACCGCCTGATCGGCATCTTCCAGTTCAATCGTCACCGAAAAATTGACCACACCGGCAACCGGCGTACCCACTTGCCCAACCTCGATCACTTTGCCGTTGTATTCCTTGCCGGGAATGGCATCGAAGGTCAGGCGGGCCGGCTGCCCAATCCGAATACGGTTGATGTCAATTTCCGGCACCTGCACATCCACCAGCAGGCGGCTCAGGTCGTCCATGCGGAACGCAACTGTACCGGGGTTGACCTGATCGCCCGGCTTGATGTTGACTTCGGTGATGGTGCCGGCAAACGGGGCGCGCAGGCGCACCTGCGCCAGAGTTGCTTCAATGGCGGCAATGCGCGCTTCGGCGGCTTTGATGTCATCCGGGTCGGGGCCGTCTTTCAGACGTTCCCATTCCCGTTCGGCTTCCTTCAGGTTGGCTTCTGCCACAGCCAGATTGGCATCCGCCTTCTCGATTTCCAGCTGGTCCGGCAGACCTTCCAGGTAGTTCAGGTTGGCCTGCGCCCGCTGTAAATTGCGCTGGGCAGCCAGATAGCGCGAATAAGCATTCATGCGCTGCGGGTTGTCCACTTCGAGGTTGTCGAACAAATCATAGACCCGCTCGGCTTCTTTCAGCTCGATTTTTGCCAGTTCCAGGTTGGTGCGGGCTTCGTCGAGGGTCAGCGGGCTGGCACGCTGATAATTTTTGCTGGCGCGCTGGTCCTGGGCCTTCTTGTATGCCTCCTGCGCCTGCGCCAGATTCAACTGCGCCTGCGCACGGGCAACATCCGATTCCAGCAGGTTTTCCAGCGCCTTTTTGGCGTTGACCAGATCGGCTTCCGCCAGAATCAGGGACTGGGAAAGGGAACTTTTCTTCAATTCCGCCAGCACCTCCTCCTGGCTTACCTGCTGCCCGACTTCCACCAGCACTTCACCCACCTGACCGCTGGTTTGCCAGGCCAGTACAGCCGTCTGGTTGGCGCGCACGGTTCCGGTTGCACCGACCAGCGCGGTCAACTCGCCGCGCCGCACCGGTTCGGTTTGGAAGGCAGTGTTCTGGGCAGCCTGGGCCTGCTGATACGACTGGTAGACAAAATAGGCGGCAATGGCAGCAACCACGCCGATAATGATCCAGATAACCGTTTTCCTTTTCATGGTGTTAATTCCTTTCTACAATCTTTATACGAGTCTATCATGTTCGTGTTGCGTTTTCAGGGGTGTGCATAACCATCGCATGGGTTTCTCAAAGTTGAAAACGGTCAAACGGCAGACGGTGGGCGCTGTCCGATGTCTATTCGGAATAATCCAATTGTGCGTCAAATCGAGCGATTTTGCCCCCTCC
>NZ_DAOUBL010000029.1:0-2937 GCF_034432615.1 Bellilinea sp.
GGCAGACAGACCTGGAAGGGCCGGTTTTTATTTCCTGACCATGGGGAGAAACAGGAAGTTGTTCGTGTTGGGGTCGAGAGTGCGGGTTGGGGTGATGCTCGGCTGAGGGGTAAAACCCGGCGGTAGACGGGTTGGAGTTGCGGTGGGTGAGGGCGTACTTGTGAAGGTAGCGGTGACCGTAAAGGTGGGTGGCAGGGTGGGTGTAGGGCCGCTCCCAAACAATCCCGATTCAACCCATTGAGGTCCATTTGGGGGTACAGCGGTTTGCAACTCTTCCCTAAAAATCCCAACGTTCCCTTGACCACTATCATCAGTTAGGAAAGAACCGTCACCATCGCTCATTCGATAATACGCTTTAAGATTAGGGCTAAATGGAGGTGTCAATTCCTGATATATTTGAGAGATCGCCGTGGCATCAAGACCGATGTTATAAACGCGGACCTCATCAATTTGTCCCTTGAAAGCATATTTCTCATCTTGTTTGAAGAATCCGCCCAACGTAAGGTAAGAAACTTTTTCACCAGCTGTATCTACACTCACGCTGGCATAACTGTTTCTCGTGTCACCCGGAAGGTGTGATCCATAACGATATGCTTTGAGTTGATTGTTGTCATGAACTAATGCAATATGAATCCACTCATCAGGTTCATATATCAAGGGAATCATTGCATCTGGTTTCTCGTTTATATCATCAATGTTCCAAATCCATATTCGATCTTCACCATTTAATATACCCCTGCTAATCCCCCAAGATCTTGGTATGATTCCGATAATTAACTGACAATGACCGGGGTTGGGTTGCCCACATTCCTCTCCTGGACCTTCTGGTTTGATCCAAAGACTGATTGTTTTGGTGTTCCTCCAACTATCTCCACCAAAAACATTATATATCAAAGGTAATTGGACATTATCATTAATACCGTCAAAGCCTAATCCATAATTTACGGGTTCAGCGAAACTATTGTTAGGAACTTGAACAAACCCGATTATGATTAAACCACAAAGAAAAATAAAAAAATAAACAAAGTTATTTGAGTTTTTAGAGAATTTATACTTCATCACATTATGTCCTGTTTCGTAAAACCTTCCCCAATTTCAAAGAAGCTCTGTTTAAGGAATTCCCTATTTATTTATATAATAATTTATTTACAAAATCAATGAATAAGTTTTAGAAAAGTTTGAGAATTGTTTCGTTTTTCCCCCGCTAATCCTTAATCTTTTCAAAATATGTTCGCACGCTTGACACTTTCAAGTAAAATTAGCGGGATGAAGTTCACCGCCTGCCGCATTCCGGATGTAATTCTGATTGAGCCGCACCTGTTTGGGGATCAGCGCGGTTTCTTCATGGAAACCTACCAGCAAAAAGTATTTGCCGAACAGGGCATCACTGCTCAGTTTGTGCAGGATAATCATTCCGGTTCGCGCCGTGGCACGCTGCGCGGATTGCACTACCAGATTCAACAGGCGCAGGGTAAACTGGTGCGGGTGGTGGCCGGGCAAATTTTCGATGTCGCGGTTGATTTGCGGCGCAGTTCACCAACCTTCGGTCAGTGGGTGGGGGAAGTCCTCTCAGCCGAGAATAAACGCCAGTTGTGGATTCCCCCCGGTTTTGCACACGGTTTTTATGTGTTGAGTGAATGGGCTGAAGTGGTGTATAAAGCCAGTGATTTTTACGCCCCCCAGTGGGAGCGTACCCTTTTATGGAACGACCCGGCGGTGGGAATTGAATGGCCACTGGAAGGCAGCGCAGAGCTGCTCATTTCTGAAAAAGACCGCGCTGGTTTACCGCTGGCGCAGGCTGAAACCTACCCATGATTTGATGGAGGAGCGATGCAAAATATTCTGGTAACCGGCGGTGCGGGCTTCATCGGTTCCAATTTCGTTCATTACCTGCTGAAGGTTAATTCAAGCGTCCGGATTGTCAATCTGGATGCATTGACCTATGCCGGCAGTCTGGAAAACCTGAAAGGATTGGCGGATGAAAGCCGTCACCTGTTTGTCCAAGGGGATATTTGCGACCGCTCTCTGGTGGAGCGACTGCTGCATGAACATGAGATTGATACGCTGGTGCATTTTGCGGCCGAATCACATGTGGACCGCTCCATTCATGGTCCCGGTCAGTTTGTTCAGACCAATATTGTCGGCACCTACACCTTGCTGGAAGCCTGCCGTCAATACTGGCTGAAAGAGGGCTTTGCTAATTCGCATACGGTGCGTTTCCACCACGTTTCGACCGATGAAGTATTTGGCTCGCTCAAGCCGGATGATCCACCCTTCCGCGAGGATACCCCTTATGCCCCCAATTCACCCTATTCCGCTTCCAAAGCGGCCAGTGATCATCTGGTACGGGCTTATTTTCACACCTACGGATTGCCGGTCACCATCTCCAACTGTTCCAATAATTACGGCCCCCGTCAATTTCCGGAAAAGTTGATCCCGCTGATGATTCTCAATGCGCTGGAAGGCAAGCCGCTGCCGGTTTACGGGGATGGCAAACAAATCCGCGATTGGCTGCATGTGCAGGATCACTGTGAAGCGATCTACCGCATCCTGGAAGAGGGTAAGGTCGGTGAAACCTACAATATTGGCGGCAACAATCAACCCACCAACCTTGAAATCATCCAGCAGATCTGCGCCATTCTGGATGAACTGCGCCCTGAATCACCCTACCGCCCGCACTTTCAATTAAAACAGCATGTTACCGACCGCCCCGGTCACGACCGGCGCTATGCAATGGACATCCGAAAAATCGAAGGTGAGTTGGGCTGGAAGCCCCGCTTTGAGCTGGCCAGCGGCTTGCGTCAAACGGTTGAGTGGTATTTGGATAACAGCCAGTGGGTTGCTGCTATTCGTCAACAGCAGGAATATCAGGCCTGGCTGATGAAAAATTACGCTGAACGAGGAGAAGCAAAATGAAAGGAATTATTCTTGCTGGGG
>NZ_DAOUBL010000030.1:0-6987 GCF_034432615.1 Bellilinea sp.
CCTGCCCGGCTGGGTTTCGACATACCGCCACAGCAGGCGCACGGCCTGCGTCCACACCTCGGCGCTCCAGCCCAACTCCCGCCAGCCGGGGATGCGGTTGGATTTGGCTCCCACCGCCTGGATGCTCTCCCGCAGCAGCCGCAGAGCCAGCCGTTTCTCCGGTTCTGCCCGGCGCTGGATGAAGCCGACCAGTTCGCCGTTCACCGAGTAGGGGATCGGCTCGGTATCGGTGGGCATGTCCTCATCGCCGCCGGTGATCGGCAGGGGCGTGGGCAGTACCGGTTGGATGACCTGCACCCGCACCGGCGGGGCGTTCTCCGCCACCAGCAGCAGCGTCCCGGCACGGCTTTCGATGAGCTGCCTGCGGCGGGACTGCCATTCGATCCACTGGTTGCCCGCTTTCCACACCAGGGCAACCAGCACGCTGCCCAAGGCCAGCAGGATGAGCAGGAGAAAGAGCAGCATGGCGGTTCGGGTCAGTTCGTCCGTGTGCTGAATCTTTTCTTGCTGGAGTATCTGACGCTCGACCGCCTGGGCAGTGGCGGTCATGGTGTAGGCTTGTTCCTGGACGGCGAGAGCCTGGCGGGTGCTTTCGATGTGGAGTGCCTGGCGGGTGGCTTCGAGGCTGACCGCTTCGGCGGTCTGGCGCAGGAAAGATTCTTGCGCCGATTGGGTTGCCCGTGCCTGCTGCTCGACCTGTCCGGCAAGGGCTTCGGCAGCCTGGGCAGTTGCCCGCAGCGCATACGGGTCGGGTGGTGCGGCGGGCTGCGCCGAGGCTGCCACACACCCGGTAAGCACCAGTACCAAAAGCAGGAAAGTTCGCCGGATTACCACAGCAGCACTCCCACGATGACCAGCACCATCAAGAGCAGCCCGGCAAGCGGCAGGACGCCCGCCGGTGCTGCCCGTCGCCGCCGCTGGGGTTGGGTGTGCTGGACTTTACCCCAATCTGCCAGACGCCTGATCGGTTCTTCGCCCTGGTAGTGCAGGATGACATCCGTATCCCCGGCTTCCTTTTCCAGCCAGCGCAGATTGACCCGCACATCCAGGTTGTGGCGGGCAATCTCGCTGCGCTCCGGCAGGTGCAGATGGACGATTTCGTCCGCATGTCTGCCTTCGTACCAGCGTCCGTGTACCTCGTCCGCCACCCGCATGACCGTGCGGTAGGTTTCGCCGGGGTCGCTGCTGCGGGCGTCCACCACCCGCACGGGCGGCGGCTCGCAGCGCGGTTTCTCCTTGCGCACCGACAGGGCAAAGGTCAAGAACAAAAAGAACAGCATCAGTCCGCCGATACAGCCGTCCATCAGCCTCACCACCTGAATGTCCTTCCCTTCCAGCCTGACCACCCTGCCCCGCCGGATGACTACCCGTTCGCCGGTCTTGATATGCTCGAACACCGTCCCGCTTGGCCAGGGACAGGGTATCTTGCGGGTTTCATCATCCCAGCCGGGCAGCACGATGTCCGTCCAGCGGAAATGTCCGCCGTAGAACATGCCCGGTTCATCCCCGACACGGGTCGGGTCGTACACCACCTTCCAATAGTAGCCCTGCGGCGGCTGCCAGCTGCGCAGACTCATCCTGTCACCTAGAACGGCATTTCGCCGCCGTGATCCTCACCCGCTTCAGCCTTGCCTCCGCCCAAAAACTGCACCAGCTGGGCGGTGACTTTCAGCGCCGCACCCGCCTCGCCGTTCTTGCGGGTGAAGGCTTCGATGGTGGGAACGCCCCGCACAAATACCTGCCGCCCTTTCGCCAGGTACTGGTGGCAGCGTTCGCCCAGTTCCCGCCAGGCACTCACTTCCACCCACACGGTTTCGTCCTTGCGGGTCGAAACCGCCACCGGGAAGTTGACGACCAGCACGCCTTCGTTGGTGTAACGTGCTTCCGGGTCTTTGCCCAGATTGCCGATCAGTTGGATTTCTAACATGGGGATCTCCTTGGTTGGATTGTATCCAGATGCAGAAATTGAGGCTCCCCTTGTGCCAAAGGGGGGAAGCATGGTGTCGTATGGGAGTTCCCGCAGACGCCCTCGTACGCCGTGGCCGCGGCCCGTCTCTCCGGGCGGTCACCCTGCCTGTTTCCCGGCGCTCTCTCAGGGTGCGCCGGGCTGCACCTGCCTGCTGATGGGGCAGCAACCCCGACCGGTTCGGCAGACCAGCCGGGCGGGACTTGCACCCGCCGGTGGGTGGGACTCGAACCCACCGCAGGGATGGGGTCACTCCCTGCAATCCCAATCACCCCCGCCTTGGGCGGCCGGTTGAAAGGAGGTTTACCATGTCGCAATTGGTAAGGTGCATTTGGATTCAGGCGGGCAGGAATCGAACCTGACCTGCGTCACCAGACCGCCTGAACGAGGGGGAAAACGAGCCAACACCGCCAAACAAAAACCCTGCCAGTCGGAATTTGCAGGGTTCTGTTCGCTCGTGATAGAATGGGCACGGGGTGAGCAGAGCGTTCCTGCTTGCCTCACCGTGAGCGTGCCACCAACACGGCTCACGGAACGCCCCGGTCGGGCGCACAACGCCCGGCGGGGCGTTGTCTTAGAAGCAGGCTGTATCGGCTTGGGAAGGTGCTATGCAAAGCATAACACAAGTATTACCTGTTGTCAATACTTGTAATACTTTAATTTAGTAAAAAAAACCACCTGATATTTCTGTAAGGTGGTTTTTGTTGTTTTCTATCTTGTAGTTGTGTATGGAAGCCCGCTCTTATTAAATACTCTCTTTCCTTGAGACCATCTTGATGTTTGATAGACAAAAACGCAATATGCTACATCTGCCTCATTAAGCAAAATTTTTGTCCCCCCTCTAACAGTTTTTCTCCCAATTTCCTTAATGATGCCAGTTTTGTACCAACGATAGATCGTAGGTATATTAACTCTATATTTTTCTGCAGCCTCAGCTAGGCCTATCCCTTTGTCATTCAAATGAGCGAATTGTTTCCACTCTGGCAAATCCTCTTTTCGAGTTACAGATTCACTCCGAACTTCCTCTTCGCTTACAACCATTTCTCCCGCAACCACTCCCGCCCTGATTTTACCTTTCTCAACCAGTTGGCGCAAATGGGCTTCATCCAGCCCGTATTTGCGGGCGGCTTCGGAAATTGGAATGAGTGTGGGGAGCGTAACCATACCTGACCTCTCAAAAACACAAAACGCACCCAGGGATCCATCGGGTGCGTTGCTCGGTACAGGGATGGAATCCCTGTGGAAGTCGGGGCGGGCGGATTTGAACCGCCGACCTCACGGACCCGAACCGTGCACTCTAACCGGGCTGAGCCACGCCCCGAACGTCTTGATTATACCCCTTCCTCAAATTATCGGCAAGATTTTCAGATGTTTCTTTTCCATTCCACAATCCATATCTAATCCTAAATTAGAGTTGCTTAAGATTTTTTACAAGCTGATCAATTACTATTGTCACTTTTTAGAATTTTGATATACAATTAAAATACCATACAAAATCAATAATCATTGTAGAAATTCAAGGAGTGAACCATGTTTCGAATCAGCAGAAGACTGGACTATGGTTTGCAAGTGATGATCGCTCTTGCCGGCAACACCAGCGGACGCCCCATCCCCAGCGCCCAGCTTTCTGAGTCCCTCAATATCCCCTTGCCTTTCCTGCACCAGATTGCCCACACCCTGATGCAATCCGGCCTCATCAAAGCCACACCCGGCCCGCGCGGCGGTTTGCGCCTGAATCATCCGCCAAAAAACATCACAGTCCTAAAAATCGCAGAGGTGCTGGAAGGCCCAATTTGCCTGACTCCATGCTTAGAGGACACAGAAGACTGCCCGCGCAATGAAATTTGCACTTCCCGGTTGATGTGGGAAGAGCTGCAAAACAACATCATAGCCTACCTGTCCTCTACAACCCTTGAAAAGCTGGCTGCCTATTCTGAGCTGATGAATGTGCGTTCGGCAGAACAACCGGTTGAAGAACCCCAAAATGCCTCTCTGAGTGAAGGTTGATTGCCCATCGAGGGCCGGCTTTCTTGAAACCTAAAAATATAAGGGTCGGGCGGTTGCTGTGCAATCACCCGACCCTGCTTTTGGGTGATGATTATCTCAGGCTGCCTCTAAAGCGGCCAATACTTCTTTCGAATGACCTTCCGGTTTGACATCCGGGAAAACACGCAGAATTGTGCCATCCGCACTGATCAGAAAAGTGGTGCGTAAAACGCCATCATATTCGCGCCCCATGAACTTTTTTCTTCCCCACGCTCCATATAACTCGCAAACCCGATGCTCCTCATCCGCAAGCAAAGTAAAAGGCAGATTGTACTTTTCCTTAAACTTTGCATGAGATTTTGGCGAATCGGGGCTGACTCCCAAAATCACGACGCCGGCTTCTTCATAGACCGAATAATCATCCCGGAAGCTGCACGCCTCTTTGGTGCAACCAGGCGTGTCATCTTTGGGGTAGAAATACAAAACAACCGGCCTGCCGCGGTAATCGCTCAACCGGCGGGGTGTACCCGTTTCATCCAACAATTCAAAATCTGGTGCGGGAATGTTCGCTGATATTGGCATGATTAACCTCCTTTGGTTCTCAATTATTGAATCCATCTCCCCATGCGGGAAATATCATAGCCCGGTAATTGACCGACAGCTGCGCGAAACGAACCATCAGCCGCAAGGTCAAATAAAGGTCGTAACAAATCATCTTCTGCATAGATAGCCGGAATGATCAGGTCATATTCTTCTTCAAACAGCGGGATGAAATCCAAATCCAATGCAACCGCCGCGGCAGCAATACCCAGGCCGCAATCCGCACGACCGGAAGCAACCGCCGCAGCAACCGCTAAGTGAGTGTATTCCTCCTGACCGTATCCACGAATTTGCAAAGGAGAGATGCCCAACAACCCCAATTGATAGTCGAGCAGTATGCGAGTGCCAGCTCCGCGCTGACGGTTTACAAACATTACATCTTTCCGTATCAAGTCCTGCAATCCTTCAATGTTCTTTGGATTTCCTTTGGCAACCAGCAACCCTTGTACCCGGTTAACCCACCCCAGTATACGCACCTTTTGACCAGGAAGGTACTGCTGAACTGCCGCAAGATTATACACTCCGCTTTGCGTATCCAGCAAATGGCAACCAGCCAGATGAGTTTCTCCGCGGCGCAAGGCTACCAGCCCGCCCTGACTGCCCACATTCGCAGATACCAGCCGGCGTCCATAGGCGGCCAGATACTGCGCCAACAAATCCAGACTGATGTCATGCGATCCAATTGCAAAAATGGTCTGATTGAGTTCTTCCGGCGGACGGTAAAGCCGAACTCTGACCCGGCTGCCAGCTTCAACACCCTGCACTCCGCGAGGTAAAACGACGATACCATCCGCACGCACCAGTGAGGTAATTACCCCTGCCCCCCGCGATAGCGGCGCCGCCAACAACTGATCCCCTACTCTGCCTGCCACCACCCGCACATAATCATCGTCACCCGGCGGTGAGGTCAATTTGCGGGTCATCTTTGCTTCAATTTCAATGGGTTGATAAGGAGGGCGCCCCAGCCAGCGCGCCAGCAGCGGTTCAACAAAAATTTCTCCCGTCAACGCCGCCGATACAGGATAGCCCGGAACGCCGATAATGGGACACTGACTGCCATTCTGCCGGCGGATCATTCCCAATATGACCGGGTGACCGGGACGCACCGCAACACCGTGAACCAGCAAATCACCCAATTCCTGCACCACTACAGCGGAAAAATCTTCCGATCCGGCTGAGGAACCAGCATTGAGCAGGATGAGATCGCTTTGTTCCGCAGCTTCCTGCACACGCTGACGAATGAGAGCATTCTCATCTGGCGTGATCGGATAACGGAAAGCCTCGCCTCCCCAAAGCCGAATCTGAGCTGCCAATACCAGCGAGTTAAACTCAATAATCCGGCCGGTTTCTACAGGTTGACCAATTTCGATCAATTCTGTACCGGTGGGGAGAATTGCCACCCTTGGTTTGCGGCTGACCGAAATTCGATCATGGCCGGCCGCAGCCACCGCTCCTAAATCTACCGGGCGCAAGATATGACCAGAGGGCAACACCAGTTGGGTAGCAACAATATCCTCGCCCATTGGACGCACGTGCGACCAGGGCGGTAATCCCGCTCTCAAGCGGATTGAACGCGGACAGCGGGCATCTGTCATGATCTGCCCATTCTCGTCCAGGGCTTCCACATTCTCAATGGGCACAACTGCATTTGCCCACAGGGGTAATGGATCACCGGTATCTACATAAACCGCTTGTTGACCAACAGTCAGAATCACCGGGGAAGTAGGCATAGCGCCTGCAACATCCTCCGCCCGCAGGGCAAAACCATCCATGGCTGCGGCATGATAATGGGGGGAGGAAATGCGCGCCCACACCGGTTGGGTGGTTACCCGCCCAACCAGATGTTCGTTCAATTCAAGCGTTTCCTCTCCGAGAATGCCGATCAGGCCGGCCGATTCCAGTGCCTGGTCAAACCGTGCAAGCGCTTCGTTTAAGGGAATATCCTGCAAATAAATGGACATCGTAAACTCCTCACGGTTCGCTTTTTTTGCCTGTAACGATATTTTCAAAACAATTCAAATCGCAATTGGATTTGATTTCCTGTCGGCTGAGAAAATAAAGCGTTTCAATGAAATGTTTGTTACTCACCCCTAAACCCATACCGGCAAAATAACCGTATCTGGCTGCCCGGCGGGTGATATTTTCATCCGCTTTTCCGTAGGGGTAAGCGATTGTCAGTTCCTTTGTGCCTAACAACTTTTCCAGGTAGAGTTTCGACCCTACCATTTGATCATAAGCATGGGAAGGATTTTTCACTAAATCCTCATGGCTGACGGTGTGACTGCCAATTTCCCAGCCGTTTGCAAATAATTCAACCAGCTGGTCAGCATTCATATAGGTCGGGGCACCCACATAACCGGTAATCACGTACACCACACCCTGCAATCCATACTGTTGCAGAATCGGAAAAGCAAACTCATAAACACTTCGATAGC